>JBGSYQ010000425.1:0-17515 GCA_041750795.1 Pirellulales bacterium
GACCACGGCGCACAAAACTTTTTTCCAGTTGTTTCGCCCAGGCACCGCTGCGCGCAAGCGCAGCGGTGCCCTTTTTTTGTACCCACCAGCACCAAAATCCCACCAACCCACCAAAAACCCCAGCCAAAACGATGATTTCCAGCAGCCCGCTTTTTGCTTGCCGCTCGCCGCTCGCCCGATTTCCTTTCCTCCAGCCTCCAGCCTCCCGCCTGACTTCCGCAGATGAATCACGAATCAAGAGTCTCACCACGTCCTGCCCGTCGGGTCGTCGTGGTCAATCTCATCCGTCTTTTACCTCCGCCGTCCACGGCCTCGGCGCCCTTCGCGGGTTTTCCGGCCAAGGGAGAAAACCGCGACCATTGTCGAAAGGCGGGCGGCTCGTTCGACAAGATATCAAGACGAAGTATCCCCACCAGGTTATCGACGGGAGAAAATCACTATGAAGAACACGGGAAACCTCAAAATCGCGACGCCCAGCGATCGTGAAATTGCCATGACGCGGGTGTTCGAGGCTCCGCGGCAGTCGGTGTTTGACGCGTTCATCAAGCCCGAGTTGGTGAAGCAGTGGTTGTATGGCCCGGACGATTGGAAGTTGGCCGTTTGCGAGCTCGACTTGCAGCCCGGCGGCAAGTTGCGATACGAGTGGCGGCACGCCGACGGGCGCAACATGGGCATGAGCGGCATCTATCGCGAGATCACGCCGCCGCAGCGTCTTGTCCATTCGGAGATATTCGACGAAGATTGGACCGGCGGCGAGACGCTTGTCACGACCACGTTCGACGAGCACGACGGCAAGACAACCGTCGCCATGACAGTGCGGTATTCCTCGTGCGAGTCCCGCGACGGAGTATTGAAGACCGGCATGGAGCACGGCATGGCCGCGGGCTACGACCGGCTGGAAAAGATTCTGGCGACGATGGCGGCGGCCAGATGAAGCGAGCTCGGGCTGTCAGGAAGTTTTCCGGTGCCACGTGGACGGAAGTAGAGGGCCAAGCCGGCACAGGCCATGCCGCCGAGCACCATCCCCGACGGCTCGGGAGCAAGGTGCTGGGCCAGGAATTCGATGTTGTGTTGGGCGAGCGGCTGGCCGTCGAAGATCATGCCGAAGTCGACCGAGTGGCCGACTCCGGGCTGCAGGTAATACTCGTTGGTGACGCCGGCGGCATTCATCTGCGCGACCAGTGCGTTGGCGGCGGCGACGGGAATGAGCGGATCGAGCGCGCCGTTGACGACAAAGGCCGGCGCCTCGCCGGGCCCGATGAGCGATTCGGCGCCGGCCAATGCGCCGACATAGCTGATGACGACCTGCACGGCCTCGTACGGCGCGGGGTTGTTATAGGCATGGGCCAGGGCATTGATGGCGCCGGCCGAGGCGCCGCCGACGCCGATGCGCTGCGGATCGATGTTGTAGAGTGCGGCGTTGTCGCGCATCCAGCCGATGGCCATGGCCGCGTCCTCGATGCCGGCGTTGATCGTCCAGGCGGTTTGCGGCTGCGGCAGGTCGAACCCGCCCTGGGCGGCGGTGGGTACGAACGACAGATCCATCAGGTCGGCGGGGCCGTGCGTTTCGGGCACGTTGTGGCCGAGCAAACGGTAGTTGATCGACGTAACGACGTAGCCGCGCGACGCCCAGAAATTGCCGAAGTCGACCGCATAACTGTCCGTTTTCGAGCCGATCTGCCAGGCGCCCCCGTGGATGAACACGATGCCCGGCGAAGCCGCGGGCAAAGCGCCTTGGCCGACGTCCGTGGGTTGATAGAGATCCAACAGCAAGTTGAGCGATCCGCCTGGGCCGTTGATGGCGCCGGCGCCGTAGACGAGATTCGAGGTGGTCGCCATCCCGTAGATCGGATCGTAGTAGGCCGTGCCGGCGTGCAGAGGCAACGTCCAGCCGCAAACAAGCACCAGGAACGTCGCGAGCTTTTCCATAAATCGATTCGGGTGAGTGTGTCAAGGGTTGGCCTGAGCGGCAGTCGATATCCGAGTTTAACGGAGAAGATCGCCTGCGCGCAGCCGAAAATGTGGAAAATGCCGCGGGAGATTCGACGAATCACCTCGAGCATGAGCCACGCGTCTGCGGCGGCGAACGGACGAAATCGGCGGATGTCGATTTCTTGTCTCCTGGTTCGACTATTTGATAGAAACAAGGCTCACGACCGGTGCGAGTTCCGGTGGGCAACCCTTCCCCACGATCTCTAGGAGACTCGTTCATCATGATCGACACGCCGCAAATCACGGAAACCACAGCGCAGCACGCCGCGGTCATTCGCTTGACCATTCCGCGGGCCGAAATTCAGCAGGCGATGGGGCCGGCGATCGGCGAGGTGATGGCCGCCGTTGGCGAGCAGGGAATTGGCCCGGCCGGACCAGTTTTCTCGCATCACTTCAAGATGGATCCGGAGATCTTCGATTTCGAGGTCGGCGTGCCGGTCGCCAGCCCGGTGACGCCGGTTGGCCGAGTGCAGCCGGGGTAACTGCCTGCGGCGCGCGTGGCGCGAGCCGTTTATCACGGCGGCTACGAGGGTCTGGTCTAGGCGTGGGGCGAACTCGTCGACTGGATCCAAGCCAACGGGCACACGATCGCGGCGAACCTCTGGGAGCATTACGTTTCCGGGACGGAGTCGAGTTCCGATCCCGCGCAATGGCAGAAGGAGCTGAATAGGCCGCTGGTGTGAAGGGAGGCGGGGATCTAAAACGCTTCCCTATCCGTCGCCCGCCGCTTACCTGGCGCGCATCAGGTTGCACACCGCTCGCCGCCGCAGTCGGCGATTGCCTTTGCCGAACAGTTATTTACGTCACGAACGTCTTGCCGCGTTGATTGAGGGCTGCGCGGAGCAAGCCGAGAGCTTTAGGGCCCATGCCGTGGAGCTTGGCGAGGTCGGCTTCCTTCACCTTGGCCAACTGGTCAAGCGTGGTGTAGCCCGCCGCGACGAGCGCGCGCAGCGCGGGTTGGGCAACTCCGGGCGGGAAGTTGTCCTGGATGGCGGCCGTGGACTGGTTGGCCACTTTCCTGTTGACCTCGCTGGCGGTGATCGGACAAATGTTGGCGCGTGCCTTGCTGGGTCGCTGGCTGCGTTTCATGGTTGCGTTGCTCGCGCAATTAGGTCATGCCTTGATGGCGATCCAGATTTCGAGGCCGCCCAGGCCGGTGAGCGGATTGAACTGGGGGCCGTATCGTTCCAGCGTGGGCGCCTCGATCGCCTCGTGGCCCGATTGCGGAAACCAGTCGCTCCAGATGGCCGCGAACGTCGAGCGGATGGCGGCCACGTGGCCGGCGTGCGTGAAGACGACGTACTTGTTGGCCGGCACGAGCAATCGCGTGAAACCGCGGGGCAAGTCGGCGTGGCCCGACACTTCGACGCCGCACAAATAGTCGAAGTCTCCCTCGCGATCGAAGTTGTAGCACGCGCCGTAGGCGACGTTGCCCACCTGGCCGGGAATGCGGCCCAAGTGCGGGGCGAGACGCTGCCACTGATCGGGAATGCCCGCGGGCGATTGGCAGGCATAGCGCTCGACCAGTCCGGCCAGCGGCAAGGGATCGAGCATTTCGAAACGGGGCGGCGCAAGGTCGATGGGGGGCGTCGTGGACATGGTGATTGCCTCCGTAAGCAACAGGTTGTGGGTGTGTCCCTGAGCGCGGACTTGCTCGGGCGTATGGCCAAGTTGATCGCGAAAGGCGCGGGTGAAAGCCTCGTGCGAGCCGTAGCCGGCATCGAGCGCCAGTTGCAGGATGTCGTCGGCGCCGGCGGCGAGTTGCCGCGCCGCCACGCTCAGGCGGCGAGCACGGACATAGCGCATCAGCGACAGCCCGGTGCCGGCGGCAAAAGCACGCGTGAGGTGGAAAGGCGAAACGTGGCAAGCCCTGGCAATGTCTTCCAACGCCAGCGGCTCGCGCGAATGACTTTCCACGAACCAGAGTGCCTTGTGAACCGGTGTCATGCGAAGAACCCGTCGAGATCAACGTCACTGGTCGTAGGATAGCCGCACGTGAGGACCGCTGCTTGATCGTTCTTGCGGAGCCGGAGGAAAGACGGAGGCGGGAGGCGGGAGGCGGGAGGCGGGAGGCCGGAGGCTGGAGACTGGAGGACGACGAGGGCGGGCGGCTTTTGGATTCCCACTGCCCACTGGTCTCTAGCCACGCTTCCCTAGTGCCTATTCCCTCGCGCCTCGATTCCTCACCAGGCCGACCAGTGTGAGCAGTAGTGCGAGGATGATCGTGGCGCCGCAGGTTTGCAGCAGGCCGGTGACCAGCGAGCTGTCGGCGCCGCCAGGTGGGGGGAACTTTTCGTTGAGCGTGGGCATGAGCGTGGACGAGACGCCCGAGAAGGCCGCGGCCACACCGGCGGCGCCGTTGGTCCAGGTGCCGATCTGTAGCGAGACGAACCAGACCAGCAGCGCGGCGGCGTTGAGTCGCAGTTGCGGCACCAGGAATCCGAACGCGACCATCAATATGCCGTTGACGGTGAATTCGATGTGGGCCATCACGATGCCGCGAAACCATTCGACGGCCGAGGGGGGAATGAATCCGATCAGGCAGCCGACCGTGATCTGCAGCACGCCGAGCACCAGCGTCCAATGCTTGAGCTTCGCTTTCAGGTTGTCGAGATCGTTGGGCATCGTGGCCTCCTTGGTTGTCGCGGGCATACGGGATTGATGTTTCGCGCCATCAAGCTAGCGGAAGCGACGGCGGATTTGTAGATCGAGAAATAGGCTGGAGGCGGGAGGCTGGAGGACGCCACGTGCAATCAAGATCCTCTGGCCCTTTCTCCCCATGTCGCCCCTTCTGCGCGACGCCGCGGCTGCGGATCTGCAGGCGATCGCCTACAGCATGAGTTGCAGGTAGATGACGTCGAGTCGTTGGCCGAACTTCTGGCCGACTTGTTTGAAGTGGGCGACGCGGGTGAAGCCGAGACTTTCTTGCAGGGCGATGCTGGCCGGTTGATCGGCGCTGGCGCCGCCGATGATAGTGTGAAAGCCGGCGGCCCGGGCTCGCTCTACCAGGTGCGCGAGAATCGTGCGGCCCAGGCCGCGGCGGTGAAAGTCGTGGGCAATGTAGACCGAGGCCTCGACGCTCGGCGCGTAGCCCGCCCTGGCGTGGAACTGGGAGAGCGATCCCCAGCCGACCACGCGGCCATCGACTTCCGCGACCACCACCGGATACCCGCCGGACGCGTGCGTCTCGAACCACGCCCGCCGATCGTCCAGCGTCTCGGGCACGAGCTGATACGTGCAGGTCGAGTGCAGCACGTAGTAGTTATAGATGTCGTTGATCGCCGGCAGGTCGGCGGCCGTGGCGTCGCGCAGCATGGGAGTAGGAGGCTGGGGGCTGGGGAGGTTCTTTGAGCATACTGAATACTCGCCACCCGCCACCAGCCTGTTCCTACAGCTTCTTGAAGTAGCGGGCCACGGGGAATAGCTCGAAGCCGCAGTTTTCGTAGGTGGCTCGGGCGGGGGCGTGGCCGGGATCGGCGCCGGTTTCGACCAGGGCAACGCTGACGCCGCTGGTGCGCAGCCAGTCGACGGCAAACTCGGTCAGCGCTCGGGCGATGCCGCGGCGGTGATAGTCGGGGTCGACGGCAATCATGTAGATCTCGCCCAGTTCGTCGGAGTGTCGCTTCACGGCCACGAAGCCGACCACTCCGCCCTGCTCTTCCCACACCCAGGTATGCACGGCCGCGTCGCCGCACGTTTCCTCGACCGACTTTTGCTGAGCGACCCGCCACCCGTCTGGATAAAACGCCCCAAAAACGGCCGGGCTGAAAACCGCCTGCAGCGAAGCAAAAACGGGATTCCAGGCGCGCAAGGAAAGGCGGACGATCGGGTTGAGGTCGGCGGGGGTGTAGGGGCGGATCATGGGGCGTACAGGGGCTGGGGGCTGGGGACGGGGGGGGAAGGGGTTCAGCGATCAGGGCGCAGGACGTTGGTTTGCGGCAGAAGGTTCGCGTGGGACGGGGCGGGGCGGGAGGTCAGGTAGACCCTGCCTGACGTGGCGTTTCGTACTGGTATTGGGATGGCGACATTGCCGAGAGTTTTTCCAGAGACGTGTGGCAATTTGACGTACGTGATCGTAGAATGCCTATGTGTGGCAAATTGACGTAAATGCCCGAGGAGCGTTTCGATGCCGGCACCATCCAGCAAGGAGGCGAGGCTCAACTTTCGCCTCGCCAGCGACCTGAAAGAAGTGATCGAAGAGGCGGCCACTGCGATGGGCCAGTCGGTGAGCGACTACGCCATTGCCACCCTCGTGAAGTCGTCCCAGGCCGTTCTTCAGCAGACTCAGACGACCGTCCTTTCGAACCGCGACCGCAAGGCCTTCATGGCATTGCTCGACGACGCGGACGCCAGGCCCAATCGAGCCTTGAGGGAAGCTGCCAAGCGCTACAAGAAGCGAATCAAGTAAAATGGCGCAGCCGAACTGGGTGATCGAGCGGCTTGCGAAGGAGCACGACCGCACCTCATTCCAGTGCGGTCAGGCGCCCTTGGATGATTGGCTGAAGCGTCGGGCCGGTCAATTCGACAAACGAGATTTGGCCCGAGCCTACGTGGCGATTCGAAAAGGCGGCTCGTCAGTCCTGGGTTACTACGCCATCTCGAATCATCGAGTTGCTTACGAGGCTCTCCCGGCAGAACAGGCGCGAGGATTGCCGCAGATGGCCATCCCGGTGGTCCTGCTAGGACGATTGGCCGTCGATCGGTCGGTGCAAGGACAGGGCCTGGGAGAATTGCTGCTCTTGGACGCCCTGCGCCGGGCGCAACACATTGCAGATGAGATTGGCGTGCGCGCGGTCGAGGTCGACGCCATCGGCGAAAAAGCTCGAGCCTTCTATGCTAGGTACGGTTTCGTGCAACTCGTCGACGATCCGAATCACCTCTTTCTTTCGCTGCAAGTGATTCGCAAACTCGCGCTGTCGCCGCTACGGTAATTGCAAGGCAACAGCTACGCCTGGATACGATGATGATCTTCCGTTTGTCCCATAAGCTCGCCAAGAAGCTCAAGACTCCGCTGCCGAAGCCCGCTTCTGCGGACCCCAATCCGTTCGCGGATTGGTCTGCGCATCTGTTTACTGCCGACCGAACGCAATACCTGATTGTGACGAACTCGCTGTCGCTCTATTCGACGGTGATCTACGGTCGGGGCATCTCGAACGACCGCATATTCCTCGACCGGGCTCTCGGTTCGATACGTGAGCTCATGGAGGCAGACGGCTTGGAGTTCATCTATCAGCAGTACATTGCACCAGCCTCAGGCAGGGTCCACTTCGCATCGGCACTGAATCGATCCGTGACGGGCTCGATGAACGATCTCGTGAAAGAGGCGCAGTTCTTGCTGGCCGAGGATGACTTGTCGCCATTCGACGTTGGCTTCAAACTCAACGACACTCCGTTGTCATATCTCGGCTACCGCGATTCACGGGCTTCCTTCAAGGCACTTGGTGCGGCAGCCCGTTGAAATACTCATCGGGCTGCGACGTCGCAGGGATGCGATGGCAGAATCGTGGCGCAAGTCGTTGTACTGCGATCCCGTGCAGAGTTGCGATCTGCGCTTGGCGAGTTTGTAAAACGCCACGATGGCATTCTTCAACGCACAGATAGCGCCAACCATTGCCGGCGACGGAAATGGCTGAAACCATCCATCCGTAAATCCCCTGGACAGGAGCAGGCCACTGGAGTGGTCCGCCTGCGCGCAGCGCGCCAAAGTGTTGGACATGAACGAGCACGGCTATGACGCGGAACGGGGCGGCATCGTCGCGACCGCTCGCACGCAAGGGGAGCAGGCAATATTCGCCTGCCCAGCCTGCGGCGAGCAGCGCCTGGCTATCGCCGCGCGGTTCGAGCGCTCGTCCGCTACGTCCGAAGGGAATCAACCCGTCTGGATCGGCCGCGAGCGGGATCTGTTCAAGTGGTTCTGGGCTGGCCGCGAATTGCCCGCAACGCGAGCGACTGTGGATGTACGTGACGGAGTTTGAGTGCGCGTAAGGAGACGGCAAGGATTGTCAGGCACGGGGTGCCTGACCTACGGGGCTGCTTTGCATGGCCGCTATTGAACGCCGTTGCCGGGCACCGCCTCGAGTACACTTCGCACGAACTGAGCTACTGTCAAATCTCGGACGGACTCAGGATCAACAATGCGTTGGGCTTGCTCGTCGGAGATAGGTATGCCCATCTGTTTTTCCAGTTCGAGCACGATTGCGACGGAGTCGAGACTGCCCCAGAAGTCAAAATGAGCCAGGTCCCCGTCAAAAGTGTCTTCCGCATGGACATAGCCAGGCTCGACACCAGCTAAGGTCGCAATTGCAGCGCGGACTCGAATCGCCGCGTCCGCGTGCCCGCGATTGAGCTCGCAACGAGCTAGAAAGTCATCATCGGACTGCGCGGATCGCGCACCGATGAAGTCTTGCTTGATTCGCTTGCCGGAGAGGAAACCCATCGCATCCATTTTCGCCGGCCCTTGGCCGTGCGACAATGCCAGGCACGGGGGTGGCTGGCCTACGGGGCAGGTCTAAACAGGGTCGATGCCGTTCTTGGATTGAGGCGGTGTGGGCAGGAGGAACAGGTCTGGCCAGCAGTGTATCGGTGTGGGGGCGATAATCCGACTCGATAGGAATCCATAAACTGGAATCGCTGCCACTAGGCCAAGGAGAATGGGGACAAGCGTGAACACCTTTAACGTCGGAGCGAGTGCGCTGTTTGCAATGACCGCCGCAACGATAGTGCCGATCAATAGCGCCGGCACGAACACTGAAAGTGTTAATACGAAAACTGCATAGTTGAAGTAGCGTCGAGAAATACTCGTCGGGTTGACCAGGGAAAAATCACCCCCGCACCGACCGTACAAAGTTGGAATCACAAAAACGGGCACTCGCCGCGCAACAGAGATGGCAACTGCGACGATCCCAAGTAAGGTCGTTGCGAAAAGTCCGATTAGCATTACCGCCATGGAATGCTCGAATGCTGCAGGCGGGCGCCGCAGATCTGCAATGTCCCCGATAATGGCGATTGCTATCGCCGCCATAAACGCTGAGGTTGCCGCGCGCCAGCCGGCGGCCGCCAAGTAGAACCAAAACAGAGTACGACCGCGACGACGTATCGGATCGGATGATCGGAGCCAAAACGCGGTGCGGGTCGTCGGCCAAGCTTCCGCAAAATATGGCAATGATGCGCTGGCGAGCAGATTGCCGGTTGCAAAATAGAGCCAGACTGCAATTGCCACAACAACCACTGGTACCGCAATCCGATGAGATTGGATTGCGGGCGAGAATCGCGACAACACGCGTTGCGCCCCCTTACACCAACTCCCGGATCACCTCGCCGCGATCGATCGCCGGCGTCGGCCGGCCGGCGTGGTCTTGGAAGTGGATGGTGGGGTCGATGCCTAGGATGTGGTAGAGGGTGGCGTGCAGGTCGCAGGGTTCGAGCGGGCGGTCGATGGGGGCTTCGCCCTTGGAGTTGGTGGCGCCGACGATGCGGCCGCCTTGAATCCCGCCGCCGGCCATGACCGTGAACATGGCGTTGCCCCAATGGTCGCGGCCGGGCGTGCCCATGCTGCCCGGGGGACCGCCGTTGCCGCCGTTGTTCATGCGCGGCGTGCGGCTGAACTCGCCGCAGATCATCACCAGCGTCTGGTCGAGCAGGCCGCGATCCGACAGGTCGGTGATCAGGCTGGAGTAGGCCATGTCGACTTGCGGCAGATAGTTTTCCATGCCCTTCTTCAGATCCCAGTGATGGTCCCAGCCGCCCATGTGCACGGTGACGAACGTGGTGCCGGCCTCGACCAGCCGCCGGGCGAGCAGCGTGCTCTGGCCCCAACTGGTGCGGCCGTAGCGATCGCGCGTGGCCGGGTCTTCTTGTGTCAGGTCGAACGCCTTGCGCGCGGCGCCCCCCACCACCATGTCGTAGGCGCTGCGCTCGAAGCGGTCCATCGAGTCCATCGTGCCGGAGTTGTCCAGCTCGCGGCGCATGCGATCGAAGTGCGCCAGCAGGCCGCGGCGGTCTTCCAGCCGTTCGATGGTCATGGCGTTGGCAAGCTGGATGTTTTCGACCGAGAAGTTGGGATTGTTCGGGTCGCCGTTGGTTTCGAAAGGGTTGTGCGACATGCCCAGGTAGTTGGCGCCGAAGTAGCCGGGACGCAGCCCGATGCTGGAGGCGACCGGCACGGAGACATAGGCGGGCATGCCCGGGCGCCGCGCGCCTAAGACCTTGCTGGCGATCGAGCCGATCGACGGATTGCGTCCGGCGGTGTTGGCGCCGCTGGCGCCGCCGCGTGAGGTGAGCATGTAATGCCCGCCGGTAAAGTGGTCTCCGTTGTCGTGGTGCAGCGAGCGGATGATGGAGAACTTGTCGGCGATTTTCGCCTGCCGCGGGAACAGCTCGCTGATTTCGATGCCGGGAACGTTGGTGCGGATGGGGTTCCAGATGCCGCGATACTCGGCCGGGGCCTCGGGCTTCAGATCGTACAGGTCCATGTGGCTGGGGCCGCCGTCGAGCCACAGCATGATGACCGAGGTGTCTTTTTTCGCTCGGCCGAGGGCCTGCGAGGCTTCCTTGGCGCGGAGGATGTTGGGCAGGCCGACGGAGGCCATGCCGGCGATTCCGAGTTGGACGAAGCTGCGGCGGGACATGCCGTCGCAATAGGGCCCGCTTTGGCCGGCGTGAATCCTGAACATGGCGTGGTACCCCGCGAGGATCGAGGATTTTGGGGAGAGACGCATCCAAGCATCTTGATTCGAGGGTGATTCTAAGCCGGCAGCAGTGGGGAAGTCAAGGAATGGGGGCTGGGGGCTGGGGGCGGGCGAACGGGCTGGAGGCTGGAGGCTGGAGGAAGAATACGAGGATCGCGCCTGCCCCAATCCGTTTCCCGTCTCCCCTAGCAGCCCGTTGAAGAATTCAACAGGCTGCGACGTCGCATGGATGCGATGACAGAATGGCGACGTAAGTCGTTATTCTGCGAGCCGGGCGAAACTTTGTTCCGCACTTGGCGAGGTTGAAAAATGCCACGACGGCATTTTTCAACAGGCGGCTAGCCCCTCTCGTCGGCTGCGATTACATTCGATGGTTGGCTCTCCTGCCCTTCTTTCCCACCTGGCGGAACTGTTCGCGAAAGGAACCCTGGCCGTGAAGCATCTTCGTTGGCACTCTGGATTGGTCCGGGCGGCGCTGGTGGCGCTGCTGTTGTTCAATATCGGCGGGCTGGCATTGGCGGCCGGCGAAGAGCGCACGCCGCTGGACGAGTACGTCGACGCGCCCGACCCGAACTACAAGTACGAGCTGGTCAGCACGATCGAAGGCGATGGCATCACCACGTACGTGCTTGACATGACGTCGCAGCAATGGCTGACCACGGCCGAGGTGCAAGACCCGATCTGGAAGCACTGGATGATCGTGTGCGTGCCGAAGGAAGTGAAGCACTCGACCGGGTTGCTTTACATTTCCGGCGGCAGCAACGGGGGCGCGCCCCCCACCAAGCCCGAGGGCATGATGGCGCAGATTGCCAAGAATAGCGGCGGCGTGGTGACGGAGTTGAAAATGGTTCCGAACCAGCCGATCGTGTTCAACGGCGAGGAGCGCGGGCGGAAGGAAGACTCGATGATCGCCTATACGTGGGACAAGTTCCTGCGCACCGGCGACGCGCGCTGGCCCGCCCGGCTGCCGATGACCAAGGCGGCCGTGCGCGCAATGGACACCGTGACCGACTTCTGCGCGAGCGAGCAAGGCGGCAAAGTCAAGGTCGACACGTTCATGGTGTGCGGCGGATCGAAGCGCGGCTGGACCACCTGGACCACGGCCTGCGTCGACCAACGGGTGGTGGCCATCGTGCCGTTCGTGATCGACATGCTGAACGTGCGGCCATCGTTCGTACACCACTGGGAAGCCTATGGCTTCTGGGCGCCGGCCGTGGGCGACTACGTGGCCATGAAGATCATGGACTGGAACGACGCGCCGGAATACCAGGAGCTGATGAAGATCGAAGAGCCGTTCGAGTATCGCGACCGGTTGACGATGCCGAAGTTCATCGTCAATGCCACCGGCGACCAGTTCTTCCTGCCCGACAGCTCGCAGTTCTATTTCGACGAGTTGCCGCAGCCGAAGTACTTGCGATACGTGCCCAACGGCGACCACGGGCTGGATGGCACCGACGCGCCGTTTTCGCTGTTGGCCTACTACACGGCCATCCTGAACGACGTGGCGCTGCCGGAGTTCACGTGGACGGTGGAAGAGGACGAGTCGATCCACGTGAAGTTGCAAGAGGGCAAGCCGACGGCGGTGAAGATGTGGCACGCCACGAACCCGGAGGCGCGGGATTTCCGCGTCGAGACGATCGGCAAAGTGTGGAAGAGCGAAGCGCTGAGCGATCAGGGAGACGGCACGTACATCGCCAGGCTGCCCAAGCCGGCGAAGGGCTGGACGGCGTTCATGGTCGAGCTGACCTATCCGAACCCGGTGGGTCCGTCGCTGAAGTTCACCACGCAAGTTAAAGTGACGCCGGACGTGCTGCCGCACAAATACGTCTCGCCGACGCCGCCGAAATAATTGCGGCGAGCGGCGCGAGAAATGTCGCGGAGCAGGGCTGCCTGCTCACACCGTCACGCTGTCATCACGCGGTCGTGGATTAAAGTCGAGTTCGGCGTCGTCGATGCGGATGAATGCTGAGGCGGCTTCCGCACCGGCAACATTCCATTCCAGTACGCCCGGCGTCACCTTCTCCACAACGATTGCCGCGCCCACGCCGAAGCTGGTCTCGTTCGCGCCGCCGTCCTGGCTGCGCAGCGTGGCTTGCACCTCGAACGTCTCGTAGCTCGCTCGGCCCGCGGCGCACCAGGCCGGCTTGAACTCGGCGGTGGCGAATACGCGCTGCTCGCGATGATCCTTCTGCAGATTGCGGAAGCCGAAAATAACCAGCTTGCAAACGAATTGCTTGTAAAACAACTCGCGATAGGCTGCTTCGCTCCCCGCGCCGCAAGCCTGCACGCGAAACGTAAACCGCCCGGCCCGCGGATTGCGAATTTCTTGCGACAGCATGGCACGGGCACCCTCGGCGATCGTCCGCGTTGGGCCTGCAACCTCGTCCGGCTGAATGCCGATCGCCGCGTGGTGCTTGCCACTGCGCGAATTCTCTTCATCGTCGACCAACGCCACGCCGAACCCGCCGTTGTCGCCCACGATCGGTGAGGCCTGCCACAGCTTCGTGCGCTGCGCCGCATCGTGAGCCACCAGCGGCCTTCCGCTCTCGAAATCCGTGTCGTGCAGCGATCGCTCGTCGAACGGTGGCACGCGCGCAACGTCGCCGGTCGGTGGCGTTCGTGCATCCGTCGCGGGCGTGGTGCCCAGCAGCGTCCACAGCGGCTCCCCCTTGCTCACCGGCAACGGCCGGCCGGTGCGATCGCGAAACGTGGCCTCGTGGCCAATGCCGAGCAGGTGAAACACCGACGCGGTCAACTGCTGTGGCTCGACGCGGTTCGAGGCCGGATAGCCGCCCGTCTTGTCGCTTGCGCCATACACCTGCCCGCCGCGAATACCGGCTCCGGCCAGCACGAAGCTGAACACGTGCCCCCAGTGGTCGCGACCGCCAAACTGGTTGATCTTGGGCGTGCGGCCGAACTCGGCCACGGCCACCACCAGCGTCTCGTCCAGCAGGCCGCGCTCGTCGAGGTCTTGAATCAAGGCCGAGTAGCCCACGTCGAACATCGGGCACAACACGTCTTCCAGCCGGTCGGCGTTCTGCGCGTGCGTGTCCCACATCGGGTTGACGATGGCCGTGTCGCCCGGATCGCGCGGCCAGCCGACGTGTACCAGGCGCACGCCCGCCTCGATCAAACGCCGCGCGAGTAGCACGCACTGCCCCCAGCGGTTCTTGCCGTAGCGCTGACGCACGCTGTCGGGCTCTGTGCGCACATCGAAGGCCTCGCGAGCGCGTCCCGAAGTGAGCAGCCCGAATGCCGCCTGGCGAATGTCGTCGAAGTCGCGCACGGCGCGCGAGCCTTCCAGCGCGTCGAAGTGCCGGCCCACCTGTTCCGACAACGCCACGCGCTGCTGGAGCCGCAGGGGCGTCATGCCGTCTTGCAGCCCCAATCCTTCGACGCGATAGTCTTCCGCCGACGGATCGCCGATGAAACGATCCGGATCCCATTGCGAACCGAGGAAGCCGGCCGTCTGCCCCGCGGGCCGCACGTTGTCGTTCAACCGCATGATGTCCGGCAGCCACACGCTGGTGAGCGCCGGCACGCGCTCGCTCGGCTTGAGCATCTTCACCACCGAGCCGAAGTACGGCCAGTCGGTCGGCTTGATTTCGCGAGCGCTGCCGCTGGGATACTTTTCTCCTGTGAGTACCCAATAACCGCTCGTGTCGTGCGTGTTGTCGTCGGTCGACATCGAGCGCACCACGGCCAGCTTGTCGGCGATGGCGGCGGTCCGCGGCAATAGCTCGCAAAACTGGATGCCCGGCACGTTGGTCGAAATCGGGCGAAACGGTCCGCGGATCTCCAGCGGCGCGTCGGGCTTGGGATCGAACGTTTCGTGCTGCGGCGGACCGCCTTGAAGCCACAGGTAGATGACGTTCTTGGCGCGGCCGAACGTCGGATCGCCGAGCGCCAGCGAGCCGTTGCCCCGTGCTTCGGCCGCCAGCAACGCCGGCAGCGACAACCCCAGCAGGTTGAGCCCGCCAACGCGCATCAACTCGCGGCGCGAGATCCGATCGCACAGCGTATAGGGTCGGTCGTCCAGCGAAAACATCGTCGCACGCCCCCCGGGGCCAAGGTGTCCGCTAGTATATCGGCCGTGGGCTGAAGGCTGTAGGGCGCAGGCCGACAAAGGTCGCGGCGATTCTTGCGGGAATCGACCGGGTAATGCGGACTTTTTCTGGCGGGGCACCCGCGGGCTTGCGGCTGCGGCCTGATTCTCTAACTTGACCCCCGCCGGGGTGCCGACTTAAATAAAAATACAGGCGGTGTGCGACAGCCGTCGGCCGGCGCATTGCACCTTGCGTGCGTCTGGCGAAAACGGCTGTCGGCGCAAACTCCCAACGGGCACCAGTGGAGGCCGCGAATGACAGCCGATCAGCCCCAAATCCCGCTCAAAGACTTCTTTGCCGGCGTGGCCGAGTACACCTTCGAGACTCGGCTGGGCATCGCCGATCCGCCGCTGGTCGATTACATCACCGACCTGTTGGCACGCTTCATTCACAACGACGCCTTGTTCGCGGTCCGCGATCTGTCGGGCAATCGTTTACACGCGGTGGGCGAGATGCTGGCCGAGGCCGAGGTGCGCATCGGCGAGTCGCGCCGTGAAGTGCATCGCCATATCGGCGACTTTGCCCTCTTCTGGACCGGCGTCTACCCCGAGGCCCTGCGCCACTCGACGGGCAAGAGCTCGATGGCCGAAGATCGCTTCGTCGACTACTGCACGCACGGCAAGCGGGCCTACTACATCGCCAGCACAATCCCCAGCGAAGCAGACGCCCAGCAGCAAACCGTGCTGGAGCGACTCAGCCACCAGTTCGAGCTATGTGCCTACGGGCTCAACGAAGCCCGCAAGGAATGGGAGCGCCGCGACCCGGGCGGCTCTTGGCAACTGGTGGTGTTCAACTGAGGCGCGCATTCCCGTCCGCCACCGAATTCCTATTCGTGGACTAGGGGTTCTTGACGGGCGACCGCGGAGCGACGAGAATCAGCTACCGGCCACTTCGGGGGGCCTGCACGGACTGCCACGTGGCCGCCTTCCTTTCCCTCGCCGCCAGTCCGGTTTGCCGTCTGCTCCGCTCTTAAGAGGGTGACGCAATGAGTCCCACGCCGGCCCCCGGTTCCACGCAACGCGAGGCATCGGCCGGCTCATTGATTGACGCTGCGCGCCACGGTTGTACGCGCTCGTTGGGCGAGTTGGCGCAACGCTATCGGCGTTACTTGCTGCTGGTGGCCAATGAATCGCTCAGCCCGCAGTTGCGGGCCAAGGTCGGCGCGTCCGACCTGGTGCAAGAGACGCTACTGCACTTTCAAGGGAAGTTCATTCACTTCGACGGAACCAGCGAAGAAGAGTTGCTGAAATGGCTGCGGCGAATCCTGTATTTTCGCGCGCTTCAGGTTGCACGCCACTATGGGGGCACGAACGCGCGCGACATACGCCGCGAACTGTCGCTGGTCGAGCTTCAGCTAGCGTCCGGCACACCGGCGGTCGCCGACGAAGCGCCCACTCCCTGCACCAGCTTGCTGGCCAAGGAACAGGTAGAAAGGCTCGAAACGGCCATCGTCTCGCTCCCCGACGAGTCGCGCGACATCATCCAGTTGCGCAATATCGAGCGATGGAGCTTTTCCGACATCGGGCAGTGCCTCGGCTGCACGGCCGAAGCCGCCCGCAAACGCTGGGCCCGCGCCGTGGCGCAATTGCGCAACCGACTGAATGGCGATGAATGAAGAATCCGCCGACCATTTGTCAGACCGCTCCGGCGAACCGGGGAATGGCGCCGACGACGCTCTTTTCGAAGCGCTCTTGGAACGGTTCGACGAGGCATCGGCCGATGGCGTAATGCCGCCGGCTGCCGATGGCCACCGCGGACTTTCCGCCGAGTTGCAGGGAGAATTGCTTGAGCTGGAGCAGTGCGTGGCCCTGTTGAATCTGGCCGCCCGGCAAGGGGCGCTGACCGTCTTCGATCGATCGACGGGCATCGCCGGCGAGACCCCCAGCGAAGGCTCAATGGTCGACGATCGCTCGTTCGTCGGTGAGCGCATCGGCCGGTTCGAGATCGTCCGCGAATTGGGGCGCGGCGGCTACGGCATCGTGTTTCTGGCGCGCGACGCCGATATGGCGCGCGACGTCGCGCTCAAGCTTCCCCGCCCTGAGGCGCTGGTGACGCCGGATTTGCGGCGCCGTTTCATTCGCGAGGCCCAGGCCGCCGGCCGGCTCGACCATCCCCACATCCTGCCGGTGTTCGAAGTGGGCGAAGACGGCGGGCTGTGCTACCTGGTGTCGCCCTACTGCCGCGGTCCGTCGCTGGCCAGTTGGCTGGCCGAGCAGCAGTCGCCGGTCGATATGCGCGCGGCCGCCGGCCTCATTGCCGCGCTGTCCGAAGGGCTTGCACAGGCCCACCAGTTGCGCGTGCTGCATCGCGACATCAAGCCCGGCAACGTGCTGCTCGATCTGTCCGCAACCGAACGAACTTTGCCCGACGCGCGCCTAGTCGATCGCCCGTTGTCGTCGTTCGTCCCCAAGCTGGCCGACTTTGGGCTGGCCAAGCTTCTGGAGGCATCCGACCACGACACTCGCACCGGCTCGCACTTGGGCACGCCCGCTTACATGGCGCCGGAAGCGGCCGCTGGCATGACGCACGGCGTGAAAGCCGCCGCCGATATTTATTCGTTGGGGGCGATCCTCTACGAGTTGCTGGTGGGCAAGCCGCCGCTCGTGGGCGCCTCCGACGCCGAAACCCTGCGACTGGCAATCACCGCCGATCCACAATCGCCGCGCCGCCTGCGGCCGCGTCTGCCGCGCGCCCTGGAAGCCGTTACGCTGAAGTGCCTGGCGAAATCGG
>JBGSYQ010000426.1:0-37954 GCA_041750795.1 Pirellulales bacterium
CCCCAGCCCGACGATGCCCAGCGTCTTGCCGCGCAACGGCAAGTGCATGGCGCTGCGCCGCCAGATCCCGTCGCGCGTGGCAACCGCGTACGGCACGATCGAACGTGTCACGGCCAACAGCAAGGCCATGGCATGCTCGGCAACCGCCTGATGATTGCCCTCGGGCGTAATGGTCACCGCGACGCCGCGATGCGTGGCCGCCGCTACGTCGATGCGGTCGAAGCCGACGCCGTTGCGCGAGATGACGCGCAGCTCGGGCAACCCGGCCAACACGCGGTCGGTATAAGGTTCGCCGCCGGCCATCGAAGCGACACACCCCTGCATGGCCGCCAGCGTCTCGTCCTCCGTCAACAACACGTTGCGCTCTGGATAGTCGTACTCGAAGCCCTCTTCCGTGAGGACTGCCAAATGGGGCCCCGGGCGATGGCGGACCGCTTCGGTAGTGATCAGTACTTTGGGCATTGGCATTCGAGGTTCAAGTCGGCAGGCGTGTAAAAGCAGGTCGCCGTATTCATAACGTGCGGTGTCAAGTACGTCCAGGCATGTACACCACCCGTGCATTACAGCGGTTAACCCGCGCCACTGCGGCTGTTATACTGGTTGCCATGTCGCGCACTTTGCTGTCGATCATTTGCCTGGCGTTTTCGCTTTCGGCATCGGCGCGCGCCGACGAGGCGCAATTCCGCCAGCGCGTCGCGCCCATCTTCGAGCGGCATTGTATTCGCTGCCATCAAGGCGATGAACCCAAAGGCGGCTTGGCGCTCACCGAGCACAAGCATCTGCTGGCGGGCGGAGAAAGCGGCGCGGCAGTTACGCCGGGCAGACCGGACGACAGCCCGCTTTATCAGTACGTGCAGGGCGACCCGCCGGAAATGCCCAAGGACGCGCCACCGCTATCGGCAGCAGACGTCAAGGCGATTGGCCGCTGGATCGCCACGGGGGCCAAGTGGCCCGACGGCCTGGTGCTTACCGACAAGCACGTGATCGACGGCGATTGGTGGTCGCTGGTGCCGCTGGTGCGCGTGGACGTGCCGGCGCTGGACGACGTTTGGATTCGCACGCCCGTCGACGCCTTCATCCTGGCGAAGCTGCACGCCGAACGAATGGCGCCCTCGGCCGAAGCCGATCGTCGCACGCTGATCCGCCGCTTAACGTACGACTTGCACGGCTTGCCGCCGACGCCGCAGGAGATCGACGCGTTCGTCAACGACCCGCCCGAGGGCGCTTACGAGCGGCTGGTCGATCGCCTGCTGGCTTCACCGCGTTACGGCGAACGCTGGGGGCGGCACTGGCTCGACGTGGTTCACTATGGCGAATCGCACGGCTACGACAAAGACAAGCCGCGCCCCAACGCGTGGCCGTATCGCGACTACGTAATCGCCAGCTTCAACGCCGACAAACCGTACGATCGCTTCGTGGCCGAGCAGATCGCCGGTGACGTGCTGTATCCCCACGATCCGCAGGCCCTGGTGGCCACCGGTTTCATTGCGGCCGGTCCCTGGGACTTCGTGGGACACGTCGAGCTGCGCGAGGGGACGGTCGACAAGGACATCGCGCGCTCGAACGATCGCGACGACATGGTGGCCAACGCGATGTCGACGTTCTTGAGCCTGACAGTACACTGCGCCCGTTGCCACGATCACAAGTTCGACCCGATACCACAGCGTGATTATTACGCCTTGCAAGCGGTATTCGCCGGCGTCGATCGGGCGGATCGCGTTTTCGACGCAGACCCGGACGTGGGCCGACAGCGCGCGCGGTTGTTGGCGGCGAAGGACCAGCTTGAGAAGCGACAGCAGGCGGTCCGCGATGTCGTCGCGCGACTCACCAGTCCGGAGATCGCAGCGCTCGACGAAGACATAGCAGCCTGGCAGAGGGAAATGGACGCGCTGCCGGAAGAGAAAAACAGTCCCACGTTGGGATATCACAGCGCCATCATGCCTCGCCAGGACGAGACCAAGTGGGTGCAGGTCGACTTGGGCGAGTCGCTGCCGATCGAGGAAGTGGTGCTGGTGCCTGCCCACGTCGTCTATGGCGGGCATGCGGGACCCGGTTTCGGGTTTCCACCGAGTTTCAAGATCGAAGTTTGCGACACGCCCGACTTCGCCGTGCCGCAGGTCGTGGCGGACCACACTTCGCGCACCTTTGCCAATCCGGGCGACGCACCGGTGCGCACCACGGCCTCAGGCATTGCGGGCCGTTATGTCCGCGTCACCGCCACGCGACTTTGGCAGCGCACCGACGACTGGATTTTCACGCTGGCTGAGTTGCAAGTGCGCTCCGGGCCGACCAATGTCGCGCTGGGCACGACGGTGACGGCGCTCGATTCAATCGAAGCTGCGCCGAGTTGGGCCAAGGTCAACCTGGTGGATGGTTTCAGCAGCCGACATTCGCTCGCCGAGGGCGATCCGGCGCAGCGCGATGTGCTGGCGGCGCAGATCGCCGCCGCCCTAGCGGAGCGTCGCAGGCTGGTCGACGATCGCACGGACGAGCCGACCCGCCGGGAAGTGGCCGCAGTTGCGTCGGGTCTCGCCGACGTCGAGCGCCAGTTGAGTGCGCTGCCCAAGCAGCAATCGGTGTATGCGGCCGCCAATACTTTCCAACCGAACGGAACATTTCAGCCAACAATGTCACCGCGGCCGATTCACTTGCTGGCGCGGGGCGACGTACGCAGCCCCGGGCCGTTGGTCGAGCCGGGAGGCGCAGCCTGCGTGCAGGGACTGCCCGCAACGTTTACGCTGAGCGAGTCCGAAAACGAAGGACAGCGGCGCGCGGCATTGGCGCAGTGGTTGGCTGACGAGCGCAACGCGCTAGTGCGGCGGTCGATTGTCAATCGCGTGTGGCAGTATCACTTTGGACAAGGTCTGGCCGACTCTCCCAACGACTTTGGCCGCATGGGTGCGCAGCCGACGCACCCGGAGTTGTTGGAATGGCTGGCAGGCTGGTTCGTCGACCACGGCCACTCCATCAAGGAGTTGCACCGGTTGCTGCTCAAAAGCGCCGCGTATCGGCAGACTTCGGCGGATAACGCCGAGTACGCGCGGCTGGACGCGGGCAATCGTTTCTTGTGGCGCATGAATCGAGCACGCCTGGATGCCGAGTGCATTCGTGACGCGATGCTGAGTGTCAACGGGCGATTGGACCTGACGATGGGCGGCCCGAGCGTGCAACAGTTTGTCTTCAAGGACGACCACTCGCCGGTGTACGACTATGCGCGTTTCGAGGTCGACGATCCACGCAGTTTGCGGCGCAGTGTTTATCGCTTCCTCGTGCGGAGCGTGCCCGACCCGTTCATGGATTGCCTCGATTGCGCCGACCCGTCGATCCTGACACCCAAACGCAATACCACGCTCACGTCGATTCAAGCCCTGGCGCTACTGAACAATCCGTTCTGCGTGCGGCAAGCGGAGCACTTTGCCGAGCGATTGCGCGCCTTGCACGAGGATGTCGGCGGTCAGATTGCCGCGGCATACTGGCTGGCGCTGGGGCGCGAACCAACGCAAGCGGAATCCACGGCCGTGATTACCTATGCCGAGAGGTTTGGACTGCCGGCGGCGTGCCGAGTGATCTTCAACAGCAACGAGTTCTTGTTCGTCGATTGAGCACTGCCATGTCAATGCAACCAACAGCGCGCACTCGGCGGCAATTTCTGTGGGAGCTCGGCGGGGGATTGGGCGGGATTGCGCTGACCCAGTTGCTCTGCGACGGCGGACTGCTGGCCGGCGCCCACGCCGCCGATGCGCCGCGCCTGTCGGTCGGCATGCACCATGTGCCGACAGCCAAACGCGTCGTGCAGATGTTCATGTCTGGCGCCGCCAGCCAGTGCGACACGTTCGACTACAAGCCCGCACTAGTCAAGCTCGACGGCCAGCCGTTCGACCCGGGCGAGAAGGTGGAGCTGTTTCAGAGCGATCCGGGTGCCTGCATGGCCAGCCCCTGGGGTTGGAAGCAATATGGCCAGTGCGGCAAGTGGATGAGCGACCTGGTGCCGAATCTGGCCACTTGCGTCGACGACATGGCGTTCGTTCACTCGATGGTCTCGAAGTCGAACGTTCACGGCCCAGCCACGTTTATGCAGAACAGCGGATTCGTGCTGCCGGGCTTTCCGGCGATGGGCGCGTGGATTTCCTATGGCTTGGGCAGCATGACGGACGATCTGCCCACCTTCGTCGTGCTGCCCGACGCGCGCGGCTTTGCGCCCAACGGGCCGGGCAACTGGAGTGCGGGATTCCTGCCGGCGGCACACCAGGGCACTTTGATTCGCCCGGCCGCGGAAAACCCGATCGCCGATCTGTTTCCACCCGCCGACGCAGCGTTCGTCACTCCCGAGAGCGAAACCGCAGCACTGGCACTCTTGAAGGGCTTGAACGAAGAGCATCTGATCGGGCGCGAAAGCGATTCGCGGTTGGAAGCGCGCATCGCTTCCTACGAGTTGGCCGCGCGATTGCAATTGAGCGCCCCGGGCGTGCTCGACATTTCGCAGGAGACCGAGGGCACGCGCCGCATGTACGGCGTCGACGAGCAGCCGACCGAAGATTTCGGCCGAAACTGCCTTATTGCACGGCGGCTGTTGGAGCGGGGCGTGCGGTTCGTGCAGTTGTGGAGTGGCGCCGACAACGGCTTTCCGCGCCGCAATTGGGACAGCCACGAAGATATCGCTCGCGACCACGGCGAGATGGGCGCCAGCATGGACAAACCGGCAGCAGCGCTGCTCAAGGACCTGAAGGCTCGCGGAATGCTCGACGATACGATCGTGATCTGGACCACCGAGTTCGGCCGCATGCCGTGCAGCCAGGGAGGCAAGGGGCGCGACCACAATCCGTTTGCATTCACCAGTTGGTTGGCCGGTGGCGGAATCAGAGGAGGCATCAGCTATGGCCAAAGTGACCGGTGGTCGTACAAGGCCGCGGAGCATCCCACGTACTGCTACGATTTGCACGCCACGGTGTTGCACCTGCTGGGCATCGACCACGAAAGGCTGACCTTCCGCCACAATGGCATCGATCGGCGGCTGACCGACGTACACGGCCACGTTATCAAGGATGTGCTGGCGTGACGGAATGGCTCCGCGCGAAAGGCATGCTGTGACGCGGAACGGCGAAAGTAATTTACCTACCGTCATATGGAAACATCATGACCAGCGCAACACCCCGATTCGCCGCCAGGTTTTGCCCGTCGACCGGCGTGCCGACGGCCTGCGACCAAATCAAGGAGGCATTGGGCGGCTCGATCGATTTGGCGTTTGCGTTCGTTTCGGCGGCGCATCGCGACGAAGTGCCGGCGCTGGCCGCACAATTGCGCGAGCAGCTTGCTGCGCCGGCTCTGCTGGGCTGCACGGCCGAATCGTTGGTTTGCAACGACCGGGAGTACGAGCAGCCCGGCGGCGTGGCGCTGTGGGCGGCGCACCTTCCAGGCGCGGATATCGTGCCGATGCGTTTGAACTTCACGTCCACGCCCGAAGGGGGCGCTTTTGTCGGCTGGCCCGATGATTTGCCGGAGTCGTGGCCTGCCGGCGCGGCACTGTTGTTACTGGCCGATCCGTTCAGCTCTCCGGCCGACGTGCTGTTGTCGCAGTTGAACGACAGCCAACCGGGCGTGCCGGTCATGGGCGGTATGGCCAGCGGCGGCTGGTCGCCTGGCGAGAACCGGCTGCTGTTCGGTGGCGACGCCGTCGATCGCGGCGCCGTGGCCGTGCTGGTCCATGGCGCGGTGGCCGTTGGGTCGGTGGTCAGCCAGGGGTGCCGCCCGATCGGGCAGCCGTTTGTCGTGACCAAGGCGGAGCGGAACACGATTGTCGAGTTGGGCGGACGACCGGCACTTGCGCAGCTCCAACACCTTTTCGACAAGCTCTCGACTTTCGATCAGCGGCTTGCACGTCAAGGGCTGCACGTGGGACAGGTGATCGACGAGTATCGCGAGTCGTTTGGCCGCGGCGACTTTCTCGTGCGAAACGTCCAAGGCGCCGATCCGCAAACGGGCGCGATCGCCATCGGAGACTGGGTACGCGTGGGTCAGACAGTGCAGTTTCACGTTCGCGATGCGACGACGGCCGACGAAGACCTCGATTCACTACTGTCGGCGGCACGGCAGGATGCCGCGGCGCACTGCGGCGGAGCCCTGTTGTTCACCTGCAACGGTCGCGGGACGCGGCTGTTCGAACAACCCCATCACGACGCCGCGGCGCTGGCGCGCCATTGGCCCGGTGTGCCGACGGCCGGCTTCTTCGCCCAGGGCGAGATCGGCCCGATCGGCGGCAAGAACTTCGTCCACGGATTCACGGCCAGCGTCGCGCTGTTCGGGTCGAAAACGGACTAGTGTCCCGCGTGATCGTGCGCGTGGGCGCCGCCTTGGAACAGGGGCAGATCGGGATTTCCCCGTGCGATCACATACGCGATCAGATCCAGGATCTCGTCGCGCGACAGTTTGTCGAGCAGGCCCTTGGGCATGATCGACGAGGCTGATTTGCGCCGCGCCGCGATTTCCGCGGGCTTCAGCTCCACGGCGTCGGCCTTGGCCAACGGGTTTTCGATGACGCGCACCAGTTGCGGCGTTTCTTCCAGCACGAGCCCGGTGATCACCTTGCCGTTCTCCAACTCGAACACGTAGGACTGGTACTTTTCGTTGATCCGCGCAGAGGGATCGATCAGCTCCTTCAACACGTCGAGCGATTGCAGCTTGGCGTCGAGCTGGGTCAGGTCAGGGCCGAACTGCGTCCCCACGTTGTCCAGCTTGTGACAGGCGATGCAGTTGGCCACCGTGAACATCTGCTTGCCGTTGCCGTAGGAGCGGCCATTTTTCAACTCGCCCACGGCCACGGCCAGATCGTCCAACGTCCACTCGGTGCGCGGGCGGCGGTCGGCCAAGAGCGCGTCTTTGATCTCCAGCGGGTGGGCCGCCAGATAAGCCTCCGGTTTCTCCAGGTATGCGTCGAGATCGTCCACGACGTATAGCGCGCCGTACATCCGCCGCCAGTGGCCCGGATAGGTGCAAACATACGGGTATACGCCCGGCTCGCTGGGCACATTGAAGCTCAGCTTCTCGCTGGCACGGGGCTGCAGCAAGGTGCTCGCCAACAGGATCCTGGACGACACCGGCACGTAATGCCGCTCGGCCGCGCCGAGTTGCTGGGCGGTCGCTTCTGCTTCGAGGCCGATCTCTTCGAGCGATCCCGGCTGGGCGATCACGAAATTGTGCGGCATCAGGTCGCTGTTTTCGAACACGAACTCCACAGGCTTGCCGGCACGCACGGCGATCACGTCCTTGTCGTACGCCATTCGCTCGAAGAGCGTGCCAACGCGAATCACGCGCACGCCCAACTCGTTCAACTCGGCGCGTGCTTGCCTCGCCTCACTGGCCGGCAATAGCGCCGCCAAGGCGTGGCCAAACTCCATGGCGGACAGCGCCTCGGGCGTGGTGCGCTGGGCCACCGGTACACTTCCCAGATAGGCAACGATGCCGTCGAGCAATGGGCGGGCCTGCTCCTTGGGCCAATCGGCTTGCGCGATGCGCTGCAGGGCGGCGATGGCCGCGGCACGATCTGCGGCGTCGTTGATTCGCGGCGAGAGCAATTCGAACGTCTTGGCCTCTTGCCCGCGGACGTACGTCAGCGCCAGCATGGCGGCGCGGCGAATGGCGCTGGCCGGATCGCCTTCGCCCACCTGGACCGTCGTGCTGGGCGCCGGCGCTGCGATGCCCGCCCGCTCGAATACCGGCTGTCGCTTGCCGTCCAGCACAGTCAGCGTGAAGCCTTCGAGTCGACGGCCCAACTCGCCGTCGGTGCGGTTGTAGACGGTGACGGACTCGATGGGCAGTTCGCGACCGAGATCGAGCAGCCACCACGGTCGCCCCTCATTCTCCGCGGTGTGCGTCTGACCGCCGGCAGAGTACTCGCCGCTCTTGTTGCCGTCAATGGCACGCGACGCGTCGCCGCCGTGGGCCGTGCTCTTCTGCGAAGCCATACCCCCGCGTGCGACATTGGCGCCGTCGCTATGCACTTCCACCTCGGCCAGCGTGAGCGTTCCCCGCGCCGGCAGCTCGATGCGGACATACTGGCCCAATACGCTCGCGGTAGACGCAGCGGTTGACGTCAACGACTCCGGCAGGCCGCTCAGAAGCGGTTCGATCCGCTCGTAAAGGCTCGCGCGCACGCTGGCATCGGGCACCAACGGCATGGCCTCGACGAAGTCGCGCAGACTCTTGGCCGATCGCAGGGCCAACTGCCACGCTTCGTCCGGAGTACCGTCGACGTTCATGAGCGAAACGAAACCTACCTGGCGCAACACCGGTTGCCGCGCCGACAGCGCAAGCCGCTCCAGCTCGGCACGAGCAGGCGCCAACTCTTGGGCGCTGCGCCCGCCCAGCAGGCGCGCCAGGTCGAATAGCAGGCTCGTATCGAGTTGCTCGTCGTTCGCGTCCAATGCATCGATCGCCTCGATGACGATCGCCAGTTCGCTCTTGCGATCCATGTCCGCCAGCACGCGCAGGGCGTCGCGGCGATCTTCGTCGAGGAGTCCCGGCCTGCGGAGCATCTCGACGCAAACGGCCCGCGTGCGCTGGAGCTTGACGAGCTGGCTTTTGTCGATCGAGCGCAACAAGTATCGTCGGCCGGCTTCGGTGGCCAATGCGACGTTGCCGCCGGCAGTGAGCGCCCGCTGCCAGACGGGTTCCAGCGTGTTATGCGTTTCCTTGCTCACGAAGTCCAGGTATTCGTCGCTCGGCAACTCGGCCGCAATGACGGGAATCTCCACCGCTTCCGGCACGTCGAAAAAGCTCGCGGCGCGAACCGCTTCGAGCCGCACCCGCGGGGCCGGATCGGCCGCCAGCTTGCGCAACGTGCCCAGCGGATCGCTCAGGCGGTCGCGCCAGTAACACAACACGCGCGTGGCCGCCGCTCTGGCGCGGAAGTCCTGGGCCGTCAACAAGCGCTCCAAGAGCCTCTGGTCGACGAAATTGTGGTGTTGCTTGACCCACAGCGCTTCGAGCAGGTGATGCTCGAATTGCGGATCGCCGGCGTCGAGCGCCGGCACCCAACGATCGACCGCGGCCAGCACTTCGTCGCTGTTGCGCGCGCTCAGTTCGAGTTTGGCGCGATAGCGCACCCGTGCTTCCGGCTCTTTGAGCAAGTCCAGCAACGCGGGGATCGGCTGTCCGGCAATCTTGGCCGGCTGCATCAAGGGACGCCCTTCGTACGTCACACGATAGACGCGCCCATGCGTGCGATCGCGGCTCGGATCGCGCAGATTGTGCTGCATGTGGCCGATGATCGGGTTCTGCCAATCCGTAAAGTACAGAGCTCCGTCGGGCCCAATTTCAAAGTCGGCCGGTCGAAAGCTGGGATCGCTCGACGAGAGTATCGGCTCCACCTCGGTCGCTGTGAAGCTCGCGCCTTTGTCTTCCACCTTGTATTGCAGGATGCCCTGAAAACCGATCACGTTGCCCACCAGCAGGTTGCCCTGCATCTCGGGCGGGAAGTGCCGGCTGTACAGATACTCGATGCCGGGACAAGGCCGCGTACGCGGCTGATAGACCATCGGCGGCCGAGGATGTTTGTTCGGAAACTCGACGTGTCCCGAGAAGAGCGCCGCATGAAACGGGTTGGCGCCGGTGCCGTCGACCACGATGTCCTGACCCCAGTGATCGAACGCATGCCCGTGCGGATTGGCAAATCCGTAAGATACGTAGACTTCGAACTTTTGCGCTCGCGGCTTGTAGCGAAACACGCCGGCATTGGCCAGCCGCACCGGCGGGCCGTAGGGAGTCTCGACCTGCGAGTGATGGAAGGTCCCTTCCTGCATATAGAGCGCGCCGCCCGGGTCGAACGTAAAACTGTTTGAGCCGTGGTGCGTGTCGGCCGAATCAAGACCCGAAATCACGCGCTCGCGAACGTCGGCACGGTCGTCTCCGTCGACGTCCTTGAGAAACAGCAGGTCGGGAGCATTCGCCACCAGCACGCCGCCGTTCCAGAATTCAAACCCGGTGGGGTTGTGCAGTCCGCCGGCGAAGGTGATGCATTTGTCGGCGCGGCCGTCGCCGTTGGTGTCCTCCAGGATGAGCAGTTTGTCATCCAATTCGTCCTTGGGCTTCCAGTGCGGATAGCTGTCCCAAGCGGCGACCCAAAGGCGGCCCTGCGGATCGAACGCCATTTGCACCGGGTTGACCAGTTCGGGAAACATGCTCTCGTCGGCCACGAGATTGACTTTTAAGTTCTTGCCGACGGTCATCCGGTCAATCGCTTCCTCGCCACTTAAGAACTCGTGCTTGCCGCCCGGCAGCGGGCCGGGCTTGTTGCTGATGACCTCGACAAACGGCGGCGTGTTCGCGTCGTCGACCTCCAGGTCGCTGTTCTGTGCCACGGCCCAGATGCGCCGGTCGCGATTGGCCGTCATCACGTCGAGCACTTCCAATTCTCGCTGCATCACCTCGCGATTGGTCTGACCGTCGACAAACTTCAGGTCGGCACGGCCGCCAAAAATCGAATAGCCATCCGTCGTGCGATACTTCTCGAACCAGACGAAATCCTTGTCGACCACGGCCTGGCGCAGCTTATCGAGCGCCGCCAGTTCGTTGGGCAGCCCGCGACGATCACCGAATAGCGCGGCGTCGATCGCCTGGGCTACTTGCCAGTTGCCGCTCGCATTGAGGTGGATGCCGTTGATCGTAAGCGGCGGCTCGTTGCGCTCGTAAAGCAACTGGCTGGGGGCGAACAAATCGACGAAGGTTACCGCGTGGTCGGCGGCCACGTCGCGCATGGCGGCGGTGTAGAGGGCAATCCGCGCGTTGTTGGCCGTACCATCGGGCAGATTGCGATCGTGCAGGTTCTCATGGGCGATGGGGGAGAACAGCACCAGCCGCGGCGCGCTGCGGCCGTTGTACTTTTGGCCGAGCGTGTGCGTGATGAATTCCTTCAAGTCGTGCTTGAACTTATCCAGCCCCGCCTGGCCGCCGAACGACTCGTTGTAGCCGAAGAAGGCCAGCACCACGTCGGCCCTGACCGCGGCCAGGTGCTCATCGGGCGAGCCGAAGCCGGCCGAGCGCAGCCGCAGCGTCAACTCGTCGCCCGAGAACCCCAGGTTGCGAAACACCACCTCGTGGCGCGGAAATCGGCTCTGCACCAGCGCCTCGAGATGGCCGAAGTGCTGCATGCGGTCGGCCAGCGTGTTGCCGATGATGGCGACGTGGTCCCCCTTAGCCAATTCCAAACGAGTCGCTTCGGCCGCATGGGCCCAACTTCCCAGACAAACGAGCCCGACAAACCAGACAGGGTGTTTCACGGTGGCAACTTTCCGGGTGGGGTGAGAGGGTTTCGTCGCGATACGGAGGCAACGACCGGCGGCTTGCACGCCAACGCTCGATATGCCGGCCACGCGCAACCACGCAACGGCGAGATCTCCGATTGTGACCCAAGTACACGCCCGATTCAAGCGAGCCTCGATCGCCGTTACGGCAGCGTCCACCGCGCAATCCCCTGGCCAATGAGCGCGGCGCAGAACCGAATCAAGGCGTCATTGACCGAACGATCGGTGTCCGCGCCGGTGGTTTGCAGCAGCAGATCGCGATGGCGCACGGGGGGCGCCGGCGCTTGGAAGAAATTCCTATCCGGGAAAGCATGGGCTAGCGATACAATCGTCGAGTGCGGATGTGGTAGCGCCACGAGTGGGCCGGACGTTGCGGTCCCGGCAGAGAAATTGTCGGTTCGAGGAGGGAGGGCGTGCTGGCCGCGCGGCCCGGCGGGGGGCGGAGGTCTGAACGGGACGGGCAGAGCGGCAAACGGACCTGAAGAATTGCAGCCACAGCGATCCCTGTCCGCCCCCCAATCACCACGATCAGGAGCAAGTGCCGACGAATCACGCCCATGTGACGAGTGCCTGCGTTCGCCGAGACTGCCTCACACCGCTAAACTCATCCTTGTCGCCCGGCGTGTTGTAACAGCACGCCTGGCAACTTTCGATTCATCGTAGACTTGCCAGATACAACGATCCAGGGCGGTCCCGCGTTCCATAAGGAGTTTCAATCTAGCGACCCTCAGTTGCAGTTCGCCTCAAATCGTCTCGTGCGAGGTTTCCCGTGGATTTGATCTATCGTTTTGATCCCTTTCAACCAATCTCGGTGAGCCGTCCCGGCAATGCCGCTTCGGCCGTCGAGGCACTGCTGAACGGCAATCGGCGACTGGTGTCGTCGATTCAGCAAATGCAGCAGGCCACCATCGATGGCAAGGTCGATGCAGAGCCGACCGTCGTGCCGATCGACTTGTGCTCACTCGGACTGCCGCTCTTCAAGGGCATCACCCCCGACCAGTTGCCCTATGCGCTGGTGCTGGGATGCTCGGATGCGCGCGTGCCGATCGAATGGGTGTTCGACCAGGGCTTCAACGACTTGTTCGTGGTGCGTGTCGCCGGCAATGTTGTGGGCGCCGATTGCATCGGCAGCTTTCAGTATGCCGTGCGGCATTTGGGCAAAAGCGTGCAGGCGGTGGTCGTGCTGGGACACACCAGTTGCGGGGCGGTGACGGCGGCTGTCGATGCCTATCTGAGTCCCTCGGACTACGCCAACATCGCCTTCAGCCACTCCCTGAGGATGCTGGTCGATCGTGTCATGATCGTCGTCCGCGGCATGGCCAACGCCATCAAGCAGCATTATGGGCACGAAATCGCCAATCATCCGAATTATCGCGCGGCGCTCATCGAGGCGACCGTCTATCAGAACGCGGCCATCACAGCGTTCGATCTGAAGCGCGAACTGTTCGCGAATCACGAGCATCCGCTCAACGTGGTCTACGGCGTGTGCAACGTCGGCACGATGCTGGTCACGTCGCTGCCCGAGACGGCCACCACGACAGAACCTGGGCTGCAATCGGCCCCCGAGCGACCGGACGAGATCGGACCACTCGGCGAGCAGATCGTGCAGGCGCTGGCGAAATCGGAGATTTTCTAGAACCGGCCAAGGCGCCGCTTGGGGCAATTCGACAGCCGCGGCTGATGTCGCAACCCGCGAGGAACAAGCGATGGATTCGACCACAGTCTTGCTCGTAGCCATTCTGGCTCTTGTGCTCCTGTCGCTGCTGGTGCGTCGCGGCGGCGATTTGACTCGATTACGCCTCCTGGAGCGGAAGATGGACTTGATCCTTAATCAGTTGGGAGTCGATCCGAACCAGGGGCTCGACGACGAGATCAAGCTGCTCGTGCAGTCGGGCCAAAAGATCGAGGCGATCAAGCTCTATCGCCTGAAATCGGGCGTAGGCCTCAAGGATGCCAAGGACTATATCGAGCAGCATTACGGCATGTGAGACACGAATGCTGCGCCGTCGATCGCCCGGCTGCAGAACCAAGGAGTCTGGAATTGAAAAACCGGGCCGCAAGTGGTCTACTTTGAGTTTCGCCGTCACCGCGACCCGCTGGTTTATCAGGACTTATGGCGTTTCGACCCGTTGATGCCTCGATCAAGTTTCCGGCACTCGAGGCCGGCATCGCCGACTTCTGGAAACAGGAGAAAATCTATCAGAAGTCGCTGGCCCAGCGCGCCGGCGCGCAGCGTTTTGTCTTCTATGAAGGCCCCCCAACGGCCAATGGCCTGCCCCATCCGGGACATTGCCTGACGCGCGCCATCAAAGACCTCTTTCCGCGCTACAAGACCATGCGCGGCTATCTCTGTCGGCGCAAGGCCGGCTGGGACACGCACGGGCTGCCGGTCGAGGTGGAAGTGTCCAAGGAATTGGGAATCCACTCCAAGGAAGAAATCGAACGCTACGGCGTCGAGCCCTTCATCCACCAGTGCCTGGCAAGCGTGTTTCGCTATACCCAGCAATGGGAGCGCGTCACCGAGCGGCTGGCCTTCTGGATCGACCTGGACGATGCCTATGTGACCTATCACCAAAGCTTCATCGAAAGCGTGTGGTGGGCGCTGAAGAACCTGTTCGATCGGGGACTGCTCTACCAGGGATACAAGATCGTGTGGTGGTGGGCCCAAGGCGGCACGGCACTCAGCTCGGGCGAAGTCGGTCAAGGCTATCGCGAAGTCGCCGATCCCAGCGTGTACGTGCGTTTTCCACTGGTGGAAGATCCCAACACGGCGCTGTTGGTCTGGACCACCACGCCGTGGACGTTGCCCAGCAACCAGTTTGCCGCCGTGCATCCCGAGCTCGAATACTCGATTATCGATGAGGAAGACGGCAAGAAGCTGATCGTCGCCTCGGCACTGGCAGAGCAGGTGGCGGCCAAGGCAGCGGGCGAAGCGCCGCTGAAGGTCACCGCCACGGTCAAAGGCGCCGAACTGGTCGGCAAACGCTACGTGCCGCCGTTCGACTACTACTACACGTCGCTGGGCGAGCGCCGCGGCACGCTCAAGGACGGCGTCAAGCAGCACGTGGCCTGGCGGGTGGTGCCGGCTACGTTCGTCACCACCGATAGCGGCACCGGCGTGGTTCATCAGGCGCCAGCCTTTGGCGAAGTGGACTATGACGTGCTGACCGAAGAGCAAGGTCGCTTCGCGCCGGGCGAAGGCCCCGAGTTGATCTGCGCCGTCGGCCCGGACGGCAAGTTTACGGCCGAGGCGCCCGACTACGCCGGTCGCTGGGTCAAGGAAGCCGACAAGGACATTACCCGCGAGCTGCGCCGCCGCGGGCTGCTGTTTCACCTGGAGCAGTATCTGCACGAATACCCGTTTTGCTGGCGTGCGGACGAAGACCCGCTGATCCAGTATCCGCGGCAAAGCTGGTTTATCCGCACCACGCAGTTCAAAGACCGCATGCTGGCCAACAACCGGCAAATCCATTGGCTGCCGGAACACATCAAGGACGGCCGCTTCGGTAACTTCCTGGAGTCGAACGTGGATTGGGCCCTGTCGCGCGAACGCTACTGGGGCACGCCGCTGCCGATCTGGGTGTGCAGCGCGACCGGCCGCGCCGAAGCGGTCTCCAGTTACGACGAGCTGCTGTCCAAGCCGGGCGTGTCTGGCACGGAGGTCTGGCAGCGCGCTAAGCAGGCCAAGCCCGAATTGTCGGAGCACCTGAAGGTACACAAGCCGTACATCGACGCGATCACCTACACATCGCCCTTCGACCGTCAAGGCACGATGCGGCGCGTCCCGGAAGTGATCGACGGCTGGTTCGATTCGGGCGCGATGCCATTTGCCCAGTGGGGCTATCCGCACCAGGGGCGCGAGCAGTTCGCCGAGATGTTCCCTGCCGATTTCATCAGCGAGGCCATCGATCAGACGCGTGGCTGGTTTTACAGCCAGTTGGCGATCAGCACGCTGTTGTTCGGCGACGAGTCTTCGAATGATCCCGATCGGCCGTTCGAGGCGTTTCCGCACCCGTTCAAGAACTGCATCGTGTTGGGACTGATGCTGGGCGAGGACGGCCAGAAGATGTCCAAGCAAAAGCGAAACTATCGCGAGCCGAACGAGATCTTCGATCGCTACGGGGCCGACGCTCTGCGCTGGTTTTTCTTCGCGCAACAGCCGCCCTGGACGACCATCCGCTACAACGAGCAGGCGATCAAGGACAGCATTCCCGAGTTCCTGCTGCGGTTGTGGAACGTCTACAGCTTCTTCGTGATTTACGCCTCGATCGACGGCTTTGATCCCGGCGCGCAACTCGGCGGAAAGTGCGATCAACTGACGCCGATCGAATTGGCGCATGCCAAGACCTATCGCCCGCTTGCCGAGCGCGCTGAGCTCGATCGCTGGATCCTCGGCGAGATGAATGCCACTGTGGCCGCGGTCGTCGAGCACATGGATGCGTACGACAACTTTGCCGCTTGCGGGCGGATCACTGCGTTCGTCGACGCGCTGAGCAATTGGTATGTGCGCCGCAGCCGCGACCGCTTCTGGAGCGAGGACAAGTCGGCGCCCGACAAGCTGGACGCGTATTGGACGCTGTACGAATGCCTGCTGACCACGGCCAGGATGGCGGCGCCGTTCGTGCCGTTCGTGTCCGACGCGATCTGGCAGAACCTGGCGGTGGCCGGCGTTGGAAACAAAGTGCGCCAGAGTGTACACCTGTGTGATTTTCCAGAGTCGGTTGAAGCGGCCATCGACACCGCCCTCTCGGAACGCATGAGTCTGGTGCGCGAGATCGTGTCGCTGGGCCGTGCGGCACGCATGGGCGCCAAGCTGAAGGTGCGGCAGCCGCTGGCCAAGGTGGAGGTGATTCTGGCTGCGACCGATCATCGAGCCTGGCTGCAAGAGCATGCCGCGCTGATCGCCGAGGAATTGAACGTCAAGGCGGTCGAGTATGCCGAGAAGGCCGATCAGTATATTTCCTACACAGTGCTGCCCGATCTCAAGCGGCTGGGTCCGCGGCTGGGCAAGCAACTGCCGGAAGCGAAGCAGGCATTGGCGCAAGCCGACGCGGCGGCGCTATTGGCGAAGTTGGAGACCGATCACCAGGTCACGCTCGAGCTGAAATCGGGGCAGGTTGTATTGGACGCGCTCGACTTGCAGATCCGCCTGCAGGCCAAGGAAGGCTGGGCCGCGGCACAAGGTGCCGCCTGCGTGGTGGTGCTTTCCACTGAGCTGGACGAGTGGTTGTTGGCAGAAGGCTTGGCGCGCGAAGTGGTACACGCCATCCAAACGCTGCGGAAGGAGAGGAATTGCCAGTACACCGACCGCATCATCGTCGGCATCGAGACGGACGATGCGGCGCTCCGCGCCGCGGTGGCAAAGTTCGCCTCGTACGTGCAGAGTGAGACCTTGGCCGCACGCATCGAACCAGGCCCGCTGGCCAACGTAGACCCCGCCGACGTCAAACTTGGCGGAACGGCAGCGACGTTTTACATCCAGGTGGTGCCCGCGTGAGCGATTCGCATCCTCAGGACACGCCGATGCGGTTGGTGGTGCTCATTTCGGGCGGCGGCACGACGCTTAACAACTTGCTGGCGAAGATCGCCGCCGGACAACTGTCGGCCGAGATCGTGTTGGTCATCTCCAGCACGTCGAAAGCCGGCGGCCTGTCGATCGCCCAGCAAGCCAGTATTCCCACGCAAGTGATCGGCCACAAGCAGTTCACCACGCCCGAGGCGCACAGCGAGGCCGTGTTTGACGCGTGCCGCGAGGCCGATTGCCAGTGGGTGGTCATGGGCGGCTATCTGACCCACGTGTTGATTCCACCCGACTTCGAGAACCGGGTGCTGAACATTCACCCGGCGCTGATTCCGGCCTTCTGCGGCAAGGGTTTCTATGGCCAGCGCGTGCATGATGCGGTGCTGGAGTACGGCGCCAAGATCAGCGGCTGCACGGTGCATTTCGTCGACAACGAGTACGATCACGGGCCGATTATCCTGCAGAAGGTCGTGCCGGTGCTGGACGATGACACGCCCGAGGCACTTGCCGCACGAGTATTTCAAGCCGAGTGCGAAGCCTATCCCGAGGCGCTACGACGTCTGGCACGCGGCCAAGTGACCGTCGATGGCCGGCGGGTGAAGATCGGCTAACCAGTTGCCTCATCCGGTACGTAGCCGAGTGCTGCATAGAGCTTCGCCGCCTCCTGCCAGGCACTATGCGTCTCCAACCAGATCTGGCGCTGGCCGGCGTGCCAGGCGGCGGATTCGACCGTCGCCACCAACAACCGACCGAGCCCGCGCCGTCGAAAGCCGGGCACAACGGCCAGCCAGTGGATCACCGGCTTCTGATCGGGCGGCACACCGCGGCGGGCCAGAGTGATCGTGCCTGCGGGTTGAAACGTCGCTTGCGGCGGCCGCCGCGCCTCGACAAACCACATCGCGTCGTGCCGCCACCAAGGCTTCTCCAGAAACTCGCGTGCAAAGTCACGCTCGTCCCAATCGCCGACGCCAAGCCGCTGCCTGGCAAACGCCCTGCGGCGCAAATCGAGCCAGACGACAATGTCCTCTGGTCCCGCGTAGTGGCGCAGCCGAATTCCGTCAATTTCCGGCACGAAAGGAGGCTCCGACAGCCGGCGCGTGAGCTGGAGAATGGGGTTCATGGCCCCATTGTTGCCATTGATCGTGCCATCGGACCAGTGGCTCGCAAGAAAAGCCCTCCCGCGCGACCGCTAACGCCGGCGGCTTAACCCTTTCCAGACCAGTCGTTTACGTAACGATGGCGACCGCCGTTGCGGAATTGTGATAGAATTCCATCATCACATCCTCTTGGGTGATTGTATTCCGTCACTCACATGCCCATAATCGGTAGAGTTGTTGCACGCCGTATTCACCGCCGCAGGGCGCTTTGCCGGTGCTCGTCGAAGAACGTCGCAACCAGTTGCTGGAGTTGGTTCGCACGCGAGGCTTCGCTTCGCTGCCGGACCTGGCCGAGCAACTCAACGTTTCGGAGTCCACCGTTCGCCGTGACCTTGACTACCTGGAAGAGGTCGGCACGGCCAAGCGGACGCACGGTGGCGTGTTTTACACCGGTCCTTCGCCGAAGCTCCCGCACTTCGACGAACGGCAACCGGCGCAGTGGGACAAGAAGCGGCGGATCGCCCAAGTGGCGGTGAAGCTGATCGAAGATGGCGACACGGTGCTGCTGGATGGCGGCAGCACGACTTATGAGGTGGCTCAGCTTTTGGTGGGGCGGCCGCTGCAGATCGTAACGAATTCCTTGCCGGTGGCCAATTTGTTCGCCTCCAATGCCGATCACGACCTGGTGCTGTTGGGCGGATACGTCTATCCGCGCACCGGCGTGGCGCTGGGGCCTTATGCCAACGACATGCTCGAAAAGCTCAGCGTACGGCGCACCATCATGAGCGTGGCCGGCATCACGGAACGTGGTTTCTTCAACAGCAACTTGCTGCTGGTTGAAACCGAACGCGCCATGATGCGCGCGGCCGATGAAGTAATCGTGGTGGCCGATAGCTCGAAGTTCGGCCGCCAGAGCCTGTCGCACTTGTGCGGGCTGGACGAAGTGCAGCACCTGGTCGTGGACGACGGAATTCCGACGGAATGGTGCACACGCGTTACTAGCGCAGGCTCCCAACTGCACGTCGCCGCGACTTCGACGACATAACCGCATTTCACCCATTACCATCGGACAACATTCGAACATGCCCGCCGTTTTGGACCGCTCGACGATTGAACGCATTGTGCGCGACGTGGTCGTCGGCAAGCTTTCCCAGCGAGCCGCGCCCAACGGGCGGCCGCATGCGCCCGAGCTCGTGGTGAGCATTTCGGCCCGTCACGTGCATCTAACCGACGAGCACGTCGAGACGCTGTTCGGCCCGGGCCGCACGCTGACGGAAATGAAGCCGCTGTACCAGGACGGGTTTTACGCCGCCGAGGAGACCGTGATGCTGGTTGGCCCGCGGCGGAGGATGCTGCCGAGCGTACGCGTGCTGGGACCAACGCGGCCCTATAGCCAGGTGGAGCTGGCCTTTACCGACGCGATCTCGCTGGGCATCGACGCGCCGGTTCGCGCCAGCGGAAAAATCGAGGGAAGCGCCGGCTGCGTGCTGGTCGGGCCCAGCGGCGTGGTGGAATTATCGCAAGGCGTGATCCGCGCCGAGCGGCACGTCCACATGAGCCTGGACGATGCGGCCTACTACGGCGTGAGAAACGGCGACCGCATGAGCCTGCGAATCGAAGGCGCCTGCTCGCTGGTGTTGGAGGATCTGCTGGTGCGCGCCGATGCCACCAGCAAGCTGGAGGTCCACCTCGACACCGACGAAGGCAACGCCGCCGACCTGGACCACGCCGCGAAGATCGAGCTGTTCAAACCGTAGTCGAGCGCCGACGCAGATCAAACAAGACTACTCGTTTCCTTTTACTCCGGAGAGCCTTCCATGGCAAAGACAGTCGAAGCGCTGGGCATGATCGAAACCAAGGGATTTGTGTCCCTGGTCGAAGCCAGCGACGCAATGATGAAAGCGGCCAACGTGCAATTCCTGGGCTGGGACAAGGTCGGCAGCGGCCTGGTCACGGCCTTCGTGACCGGTGACGTGGCCGCCGTGAAAGCCGCCACCGATGCCGGCGCCGCCGCCGCGGGCCGCGTGGGCGAAGTGGTCGCCGTGCAAGTGATTCCTCGCCCGCACGACGATCTGGGCATCGTGATTCCCGAACGCGCCTAAACGCAGCGACAACCACAACCATCCATTCCCGCACCCATCAGCGAAACTCATACAAAGGAACGTTTCTCAAATGACTTCACAAGCAATCGGACTCGTCGAAACCAAGGGCTTGATCGCACTGGTCGAAGCCACCGACGCCATGGCCAAAGCGGCCAACGTCGAGATCGTCAAGCGCGTCAGCATTGGCGGCGCGTATGTCACGGCTGTTGTTCGCGGCGACGTGGGCAGCGTGCGAGCCGCAGTGGAAGCCGGCGCCGCGGCGGCCAACCAGGTTGGAGAGCTCGTAGCCAGCCACGTGATCCCCCGTCCGTCGGAAGGCCTGGTGGCCGCGTTCCTGTCGTAGGGTCGCTCATTGAGCGCGGGAATGGAAGGGCGGCTCGTCGCTGCCCAGCCGCGGCGCGTATTGCCAACCAAGGATGCCGTGCCATGAAGGTTTTGGTGGCCAATTTGGGCTCGACGAGCTTCAAGTACCGGCTGTTCGAGATGGACGACGAGCGCCAGCTTGCGCGCGGAGGCATCGAGCGCATCGGCTCGTCCGAAAGCCGCTGCACGGTGGAAATCCGCGGTGCGCGGCGCGAACTGACTGCGCACGTGCCCGACCATGCGGCCGCCGTCAGGCACTGTCTCGATCAGTTAACCGAGCGGAGCACGGGCTGTCTGCAAGACGCCGCGGAAGTGGCGGCCATCGGCTTTAAGGCGGTTCACGGCGGACGCACGACCGGAGTGCAACGCGTGACCCCCGAAGTGTTGGGCGACATGGAAACCATGAGCCGCGTGGCGCCGGCGCACAATCCGCCCTACATCGCGGCCATGCGCTTGCTGAGTGAGAAGCTGCCTGAAATCCCCTTGGTGGCGGCCTTCGAAACCGGCTTTCATCAAACGATGCCCGACCGCAATCGCTACTACCCGGCTCCTTACGAGTGGGCCGAACAGTTCCACGTCCAGCGCTGGGGCTTTCACGGCGCCAGCCACCGCTACATCGGCACGCGCATCGCCGAGATTCTTCGCCGCGACGACCTGCGCGTGATCTCCTGCCACTTGGGCGGCTCCAACTCGCTGTGCGCACTGCGCGACGGCAAGAGCGTCGCCACGTCGATGGGCATGAGCCCGCAGTCGGGCATCCCGCACAACAATCGTGCAGGCGATTTCGATCCCTTCGCCATCCCGGTCATCATGCAACGCACGGGCAAGTCGCTCGACCAGGTTTTGGACGATCTTGCCGAGCGAAGCGGCTTGCTCGGTTTGAGCGGCGTCAGTGGTGACGTGCGCGATCTGGAGCAAGCGGCCGCCCAGGGAAACCCGCGGGCACGACTGGCGCTCGACGTGTTTGTATCCCACATCCGCCACGCGCTGGGCGCCATGCTGGTCGAGCTTGGCGGCGCCGATTGCATCGTGTTCACCGGCGGCATCGGCGAGAACGGCGTGACTATTCGCGCGGACGTCATTGCCGATCTGGCGGAGTTGGGCATCGTGCTCGACCCGGCGGCCAACGCCGACGCAAGCGGCGAAACGAAGATCAGCGCGCCCGAAAGTCGCACGCAAATCTGGGTCGTGCCGACGAACGAGGAAATCATCGTGGCACGACAAACCAAACATCTGCTGGAAGCCCAAGGCTGAATCCCATGTTCGTCGCCAAAGTTACCGGCTCGCTCGTTTCGACGCAAAAGGTCGAGTCGATGGTGGGCCACAAGCTGCTGCTGGTCGAGCCGTTTCGCGTCGACCCACAGGATCGCACCCGGCTGGTATCCACGGGCCGCACGTTCGTGGCGGTCGACACCGTGGGCGCCGGCGAAGGCGAGTTCGTGCTCATCACGCAGGGCTCCAGTGCCCGGCTCACGCCCGAAACCAAAAGCCTGCCGATCGACGCAGTCATCGTCGGCCTGGTCGACACGGTAAACGTCGAGCAGCACTGCGTCTTCAGCCGAGACCACCAGCAAGAATAACCCTCTTTAATCTCAATTGCCCCAGTTGGATCATCGCCAGGAACTGACATGCAAGCCACCGAAGAACTGATTCGCAACGTCGTCGAGCAGGTGCTCACGCGGATGGGCACTGCGGCGCCGGCGCCGGTGAACGGCCGCGGTTACACCGGTCGTTTCGGCGTGTTCGATTGCGTCGACGAAGCCGTGTCCGCCGCCACCGACGCCTTCGAGCAGCTCAGCGAACGCTCGCTCGAAGATCGCAAGCGCATCATCGACCATATCCGCCGCATCTCCATCGAGCAGTCGGTCGAGCTGGGCACGATGGAAATGAACGAGACCAAGATCGGCCGGCTGGTACACAAGATCGAGAAGCTGAAGACGCTGGGCGAACGCACGCCCGGTATCGAGTTCATGCGCAGCGAAGTCTTCAGCGGCGACCACGGGCTGGCGGTGATCGAACACGCGCCGTTCGGCGTCATTGGGGCAATCACGCCGGTGACGCACTCCCTGCCGACCATCACCGGTAACGCCGTGAGCATGATTGCGGGCGGCAACACGCTGGTCGTCAATCCGCACCCCGGCGGCAAGCGGGTGGCGGCCGAAGGCGTGCGACGCTTCAACGAAGCCATTTATCGCGATCTGGGCATCGACAACCTGATCTGCGTGATCGCAGAACCGACCATCGAGTCGGCCGATGCGATCTTCAACCACCGCGGAGTGCGGTTGATCTGCGTCACCGGTGGCCCGGCCGTGGCCCGTGCCGCCATGCAGGCCAGCAAGCGCGCCATCGTCGCCGGACCGGGTAATCCGCCGGTAGTGGTCGACGAAACGGCCGATCTCGACCGGGCCGCGCGGTGCATCATCCAGGGCGGCGCCTACGACAACAATTTACTGTGCATCTCAGAAAAGGAAGTCTTCGTCGTCGCCAAGGTGTTTGACGCGATGATGGCGGCAATGGAACGCGCAGGCGCCGTGCGCCTCAACCCGCGAGAAATCGAAGCACTGACCCATGCGGCCATCACCTCCGTCGGCGAGGGCAAACACAAACACGACGTGGCGCACAAGGACTTCATCGGACAAGATGCGGCCGTCCTGGCCAAGGTGGCCGGCAAGCGGATCGCACCCGAAACCGAGTTGATCTTCGGTGAGACGGACGAGCACAACCCGTTCGTTCCCGTCGAGCAGATGATGCCGTTTGTTCCGTTCGTTCGCGTGCGCGACGTCGACGAAGCGATCGCCAAAGCAAAGCACTACGAGCACGGCTTCCGCCACACCAGCATTATCCACTCGAACAACGTGCGCAATATGACGCGCATGGGCCGCGCGCTGGATACCACACTGTTCGTAAAGAACGGCCCCTGCATGGCGTCGCTTGGCCTGGGCGGAGAGGGCTATCTGTCGTTCTCCATCGCCACGCCGACCGGCGAAGGCGTGACCACGCCGCTGACATTCACCCGCGAGCGCCGCTGCTCGCTGATCGACGACTTACGCATTTTGGGCAAGTAACGCGAACGACCTGTTCATCCGGAAACCACGAGCTGCGACATGCAACTTGGCACCGTCATTGGCACCGCGACTTCCACCGTCAAGCATGCTTCGCTCGCAGGGCAGAAGATGCTGGTGGTGCAATTGCTGGCGGCCGACGGTGTTTCGGCCGACGGAGAACCGGTGCTGGCGGTCGACGCGTTGGGTGCCGGCCGCGGCGAGCGCGTGATCGTCTCCAGCGACGGCAAGGCGACGCGAGAATTCCTTAACAGCGACACCACGCCGGTGCGCTTTAGTGTGATTGGGATCGCAGACTGACATGGCAGGCGGAGGAACCAACCGAGCAGCGCGATCCCGGATCGAGCAGATCGTGCGCGAAGTGCTGGCAGAATTGACGCAAGCAAGCGCGTCCGCGCCGACGCCAGACGGCGAATTGGCGGTTGTGACAAAGGTGGTAAGCGTACGGGACATCGAGGGGCGTTTGAGCGGAGTTGAACGGCTGATCGTGCAGCGCGGAGCCGTGATTACGCCCGCGGCCCGCGATCTGCTACGAGAACGCAAGATTGCAATCGCTTCGGCCGTACGAGAGCGAACCGGGGCAACAGGTGAGCACATGGTGCTTGCCGTGGCGGAAACCGAGTACGAGGTCTCAACGCTGGTGACGCTGCTCAAGTGCGAGGGCGCAAGCGTGGAACTAGTGTCGAGCAACAACATGATTAACGCGGTTGACCAATTGTGCGAGCGAGTAATCCAGGGCAATGCCCGGGGATTGCTGCTCTGCCGGCAAATGGCCGCTGCGTTGTGCCTGGCCAACCGGCGGCACGGCGTGCGCGCGGCGCTGGCGACCAACGCTGCGGCCGTGGCCGAAGCGACCGCGTCGGTGGCGGCCAACGTGCTGATCGCCGATCCGACGGGAAAAACGAACTTTGAATGGAAGCGCCTGTTTCAGGCGTGGCTGTCCGTGGGGCGCAGCCACTGCCCGGACGAGCTACGCCAGCGACTGGGATAAACCAACATGCGCATCGCCGAAGTCATTGGCTCCGTCACGCTGAATCGCGCTCATCCGAGCTTTCCGCGGGGCGCGTTGCGCCTGGCGGTGCCATTGGCCCTGTCCGACTTGCTGGGCCAGACCGAGCCGGCGGGCGAGACGCTGGTGGTTTTCGACGAGCTGGGCGCGGGCGCCGGATCGTTCATCGCCGTCAGCGACGGTGCCGAGGCGGCGCAGCCGTTTTATCCCGACGACAAGCCGATCGACGCCTATAACGCGGCCATCCTCGACCGCTTGCACCTGGACCACACAACCAACACATGACGACTCCGATCTTTCAAGGAAATCGCGACGAATGAATTTGCACCAGCTCAAGCTCGAGATCTGCGACATCGGCCGCCGGATCTACAACAAGGGATTCGCGGCCGGCAACGACGGCAACATCAGCTATCGCCTGGGAGAAAACCAGGTGCTATGTACGCCCACGATGATCTCCAAGGGCTTTATGAAGCCCGACGATTTGTGCATCGTCGACATGGAAGGCAAGCAGCTCTCCGGCGCCAAGAAGCGCACCAGCGAAGTGCTGTTGCACCTGGCGATCATGAAGGAGCGTCCGGACGTAAAGAGCGTCGTACACTGTCATCCGCCTCATGCCACCGCGTTTGCCGTGGCGCGTGAGCCGATTCCGCAGTGCGTGCTGCCCGAGGTGGAAGTGTTTTTAGGCGACGTGCCGATCACGAAATACGAGACGCCCGGGGCGCAGGCCTTCGCCGACACGGTGCTGCCGTTCGTGAAAAAGAGCAACGTCATCATCCTGGCCAACCACGGCACCGTCAGCTTCGGCGAAACGGTCGAGAAGGCCTACTGGTGGACCGAGATTCTTGACGCTTACTGCCGCATCCTGATGATGGCGCGCGACCTGGGCAAGATTCACTACTTCAGCGAGCAGAAAACGCGCGAGCTGTTGGACCTGAAAACGCGGCTGGGCATCGGCGATGCGCGGCTCACGCCAGACATGGAGAACTGCGATATCTGCGCCAACGACATTTTTCGAGACAGTTGGCGCGATTCGGGCGTCGAGCGCCGCGCGTTCGAGCCGCCGCCGTCCATGCGACCGGGCGCCAAGGGAGGCTCTGCCAATGGCGCCGCAAAGCACGCCGGCGACGTCGACCAAGAAGCCCTGATCCAGACCATCACCGAGCGCGTCATGGCTGCCCTTGCCAACAAGTAGGCGCCGTACACCCACGAAAACGCATCACTATGAAAGTCAGCATCATCGGCGGCGGCGGGTTAGTCGGCTCTTGCACGGCGTTTGCCCTGCAAACGGGCAAGGTCGTGCGCGAGATCGCGCTATTGGACGCCAACGCCGAAACGGCCGGCGGCCAGGCGCTCGATCTGCTGCACGGCGCCAGCCTGATGGCCGACCAGGTCATCACCTCCGGCGGCTACGAGCACATTCCCACCAGCGACCTGATTTGCATCACGGCCGGTTTGCGTCGCAAGCCAGACGAAAGCCGCTTGGACCTTATCAATCGCAACGTCGATTTGTTTCTGAGCATCCTGGCGGAAATCCGCCGCGCGGGGCACAAGCCGGACGCGACGGTGCTGGTGGTTTCCAACCCGGTCGACGTGTTGACCTACCTGGCCGCCAGCGCTCTCGACTTGCCCCCTTCGCGCGTGCTGGGCCTGGGAACGCAGTTGGACACGATTCGCTTTCGCTCGCTGATTGCCGAGCGGCTGGCGGTCGCGCCGACGCAGGTCAAGGCGCTCATCCTGGGCGAGCACGGTGACAGCATGGTCCCCATCTGGTCGAGCGCCACGGTGGCCGGCCTGTCACTGGAAAAGTTTCCCGGCTGGACGCCGAACCTGGCCAACGAACTGTTCACGCGGACCAAGGGTTCCGGCGCCGAAGTGATCAAAAAGAAAGGCGGAGCGGGTTTCGCCGTCGGGCTTGCCATTCAGGAGGTGATCGAGGCCATCGCGCTCGACCGGCGGTCCGTATTGCCGGTCTCGTCGGTCCAAAAGGGCTGTTATGGGCTGCGCGACGTGGCGATATCGGTGCCGACCATCGTCGGCGCAGGCGGCGTGCTCGGAACGCACGAGTTCGAGTTGTGGCCCAAGGAATCTCAGGCGCTGCGCAAAAGCGGACAAGTGTTGCGGCAAACCATCGATGCCGTGCTCCAGCGACTGAAGCAGAGCAAATAGCCAACGACCATGGACAAATCGCTCGACCGCAAACTGAAAGCCATTCACGCCGATCCTTCGGGCGCGAAGGACTTCATCCTGGCGGACGCCAAGGACGCCGACATGGCGTTTGGCATCGGCGCGCCGGGCCGCTCGCCCGAGATGCACGCCGGCGAAGTCCGTATGCGCACGCTGGCCGAGTATCGGGAGAACATCCGCCAAATCACGCAACAGGGCCTGGTCGACATCATGCTCATGTCGGCCAGCACGAGTGCCGCATTGACCATTGGCGAGCGACTGTTCGAAAACAGCCACGTGACGCCCGCGGCGCGCGCCAACGACACCAGCGACGTGTTTGCCGTGCGCCACGGGCAATACATCGGCGAGCCCGCCCAACCGTTTCGCACGGCCACGCTCGACCACATTCAGTGCGGACACGTCGATTGTCACCCGGACGAGCGCATTCGCGGCGCAAACCTCGGGCTGTACAGCGTGACATTCAACAATCGGCTGGACGATGACCTGGTGGTGCTGGAGCGCTATCGGCAGTTTCGCGAAGAGGCCGAGCGAAAAGGTTTTCGCCACTTTCTCGAAGTGTTCGATCCCAACGCGCCCAACAGCTTGACGCCGGAGACGACCCCGCAGTTTATCAACGACTCGATCGCGCGCACGCTGGCTGGCGTGGCCGAGGCGGGGCGCCCCATCTTCTTAAAGATCGTGTATCACGGTCCGCGCGCCATGGAAGAGCTGGTGGCGTACGACCCGCATCTGATCGTGGGCATTCTCGGCGGCAATGCCGGCACGACGTACGACGCGTTCAAGCTGATCGCCGAAGCGCAGAAGTACGGCGCCCGTGCGGCATTGTTTGGGCGCAAGATCAACAATGCCGAGTGCCAGTTGGCGTTCGTCGAGTTTCTGCGCAGGATTGTCGAGGGCGAGGTTTCGCCCGAGGAAGCGGTGCGTGCCTATCACGGCGTGCTCGAGCGGCTGGGCATCCGGCCGCATCGCTCGCTGGCCGACGACATGCAACTGCAAAGCGGCGTGATGAGCTACGGCGGCACGAGCAGCGTAAGCATTCCCGCGGGAGTGCCGCGCAGCAAGCCGGCCACGACCGGAGCGAAGCACGACTGCGGCTGCGGCGGCAGCGGTCCGCACGCTTGCGCCTGCCAGGACCAACCGCATCTCTCGAAGCACGCCTTGCGGCAGTCGGCCGATGGCGAGCCCGATTTCTCAACGATGACGGCGGCGGAAAAACTGGCCTACAACAAAGCCAAGCGCGACCGGATCTTCGGTTAACAGTGCGCCACGGCATTTCTCGACGGGCCGGACTACTGCCAACCGCCGTCACGCGCCAGTTCGCGCAGATGCTCGATTGCTTCCTCCACGTCGGCCACTTGCACGCCGCACTGTCGGCCACGCCGGTCGCACTCGCATAGCAGCATCAGGTCGTCGAAGTCCTCGTGTGCTTCAAGCCGTCTCCGGGCGCGGGCGCCCAGCGCACCGTCGCGCAGCTCGGCCGCTTCCATATGATGGGCGATAAGCCACGCGGTGCGATCGGTAACGTGGCCAGCCAGCGCCTCGAGTGCGGCGGCGACGTGGTCGCGCGGGTCGATTGCCTTGCCAACGTCGTGCAACAGCGCCGCAAGTTGCAACTCTTCGTCGTACGGCGCCGCGTCCCGCGCCAGCTCAAAGACTTGCAGGCTGTGATACAGCGCGTCGCCTTCCGGGTGAAATTCGGGCGACTGGCGCACGGACTCCAGCGGCACCAACAGCATCTGATAGATCTGAAATCGATCGACGCGATGCTCCGCCTCGACCAGTTCGTCCTCCAGATCCATGTCGGGATAAGCCTCGTCGAGCAGCTTCTCCAACTCGGCAATGCTGGCGCGCTCGATGGCCTTGCCGGTCACGGAGCTCTTGAAGACATAGTGGGCCATGTCCGCGGCATAGACGGTGACTTCGACGGGAAATCGCTCGCGCACGTGCACGTGCGTAAATACGCGTTCCTCGCCGTGCTTGCGCACGCGCTTGTGCTGGACGTCGTAGTTCAGCCCTTCGGCGTCGAGCGCGGCGGTGACGCCTGCGATGTTGTCGGCAAACACGTGCAGGTCGATGTCCGATCCATGCCGCACGTGTCCGGTCAGGGTGCTGCCGATGAGCCGCGGCCGGAACAGGCGTAGCATGCGCATCATGCGTAGCGCCTCGATGCGCATCTCGCGCAGACCGCCGGCGCGTTGGGCGCCTTCGTGAATCCGCGCCAGCGACTGGATCTCGTCGCGAATCTCGCGATTGGTGGGCAGATCGGCCGGCTTGACCCGCCCGCGATAGATGCGCCGGGCGGCCTTGAGCTTGGCCCGATAGTACTCCGACTCCTGCCGCACGTACATTAACCGGGCGGCCTCGTGCGTGATCTGCCGCCGCAGCTTGTCGTTGCTCATTGCGGTGGTGCGCCGGAATCTAGCCCCTCGAAGCGGCGCCGGGCTGTCTCTTAGAAGTATAGTCACGCCCCCCGCGTTCCGGCAACTGCGCGCGGCGCCGGTGTGGCCCGCTCAGTGACCGCCGCTCATGTCGCGGCCTCTCCGCGCAGGTGCCGGCTATACTGGAAACAGGTGGCATTCCAGCAGGCGCGGCGTAAGGAGTTGCAGCAATGGAAACATTCTGGCGGGGAGTTGTCGCAGACTGGCCGGAGACGGCTTCGCTCTTGGACGTTTCGTTTCGCCTGGCGTTGGCGGCCATCGTCGGCGCTTTGCCCGGCGTTCAGCGAGAGCGGCTGGGCATGCCGGCTGGCCTGCGCACGCACATGCTCGTTTCGGTGGGCGCGGCGCTGTTCATGCTGGCGGCCGAAGAGGCCGGCGCAAGCGCCGACGCGCAAACGCGCGTCATCCAGGGTCTGGCCACCGGCATCGGGTTTCTTGGCGCCGGGGCCATCCTCAAATCGAAGGACGAACACCAGATTCAAGGACTCACCACGGCCGCCAGCATCTGGTTCACCGCTGCCTTGGGGACCGCCGTGGGCTCGGGCCGCATCTGGCTGCCAATCGTGGCGTCGGTGGTCGCGCTGGCAATCCTGTCCGTGTTGCGCCCGCTGGAACGTGCGCTGGGTGATGAGCAAAAGTAACCGCGGTGGCGGCTATTTGACTTCAGCCCCAGGGTGGTACGTTTGCCTGGCGTGGGCCAGCACGTCGTCCCAGTGGAACCAGGCCGGCTTGAACTGCTGCTTCGAGTACAACTCGGCCTGATCCATGAAGTGGGGCGAATCGGGATTCGAGCACGCGCCGAACTGCAATAGCGTCGCGGATTGTACCTTGTCGCCGAATTCATACACGCCGACGAACGAGTGGCCCACCACGCCGTATTGCTTCTTGTGCGAGGCCGTCGGCGGCGCGTAATAGGTGTTGAACACAACGCCCAGCGGGCCCGGCGCTCCGGCACAGGGAAGACTGGGCAGCGAATCGGAGAAGGGGATTTTGGCCATATCGGCATAGTTGGCGTGACGCTGGATGCGGCTGACGTCGCCCCAGGCAATCTTCCAATCGCCATAGAACGCACTCAGCTTGGCGGCGGCCGTGGCCAACGCTTCGAACTTCTTGGCTGGGTTGTCCACGTATTCCGGCTTGAGCGTTTCCACCGGGTATCCCCGGCCGTACATCTCCTCGTACCACATGTAGCACAACGTGGTCTGCGTTGAGTCGATCGCCGAGCGGCAATCCCAGTCGCACAGGTGGTCCATCAGCGGCTTGCACTGCGCAGCCAGCGACGGATCCGACTTTTCCAGCTCCTCCAGCTCTCGCGCGAAAACGGGAATGTTAACCAGCGGCCAGTACAGCGTGGTGTCGAAGGCCGCCTGCTTCCAGTCGTCGAACGTAATGTCCTGCATGTTGCGCAACAGCATGCGCGATACCTTGGCGCGCCGCTTGTCGTCGAAGCGATCTTCCACCATATACGCCGGAAAGTCGCCGATCGACGGATTACCGTCGTCGGTGGTCGTATAGGGCGTAGAGTTGCAATTCTGCAGGTAGCCCGAGCGAGGATTGAGTATCTGCGGCAGTTCGTCGAACGTGTGGATGCCGTTCCACTCGGTCTTTGGATTCGAGCCATCGACCGGCTTGGTCCAGTCGAAGCCCGGATCGCGCCGAGGCACGGCCGCGTTGTAGACATAGAAGATATTGCCGTCTCGATCGGCGTAGCAGGTGTTGAACATTTGCAGATCGAGCTCGGCCATGGCGGCGCGCCACTCGATGAAGTTCTTGGCCTTGGTCATCTGGAGCGCCTGACGCAGGCGGCTTCCCTCGGACAGCTTGGCGATTTGCACGGCAAGATACTTGTTCTCGCCCGCGTTGCCGACGATCGGCCCGTGATGCGTCTTGCGAAGGGTATAGCTCTTTTCCTGGACGCCGTCGGGCGTGCGAACTTTGAGCGTGACCGGCCATTCAGTGGCCTCGCGATAGCCATCGCCATACTTGTAGCGTTTGTGATTGTTGGGATCGTCAAACGTTTCGATCCACACGTCGGCCACGTCCGGATCGTTCACCGTGTGCGACCAGCCCAGGTGTTCGTTGTGGCCGATCGTGGGCAACGGCCCGCCAAAGAAGCAGGCGCCCGAGAAGTTCAATCCTTCGCCGCTCTTGACGTGCCCTTCGTAGAACTGGCCATATCCAAACCACGGCTGATGCGGATTGGCGAACAACATGGCGTGCTTGTCCTTGGTGCGGCTGGGAGCGATGGCCCAGGTGTTCGAACCAATGGCCTCTTGCAAGCCTTCGATCGTCTTGCGCACGTTGCCGCGCGGCGCGTGTGACTTGCCGAACATAAACTCCAAGAGCACGTTGCGTTCGTACGCCAGCATGAACCACGGTTCGAAGTGCGTGATCAGTCGCGGCTTCACTTCCGGGTGCCTGGCCAGAAAATGATTGAGACCCGAAGTATAGCCCTCGGCGATCGCGCGCAGCGGGGCCTCGATGTTCTTGTAATCGGCCTGGGCTCGCTGGGGAATTTCGAACGACAACGTCAGTAGATCGGAATTGACGCCTTCGTCGCCCCACAACTCGGAATAGCGACCCAGTGCCGCGGCATAGGTGTCTTCGATTTGCCAGAAATAGTCCTCGGCCTGGGCATAAGCAAAGCCGAACGCCACGCTGGCATCGGTCGGGCCTTCGATGTGCGGCACGCCCCATTCGTCGCGCACGATGGTCACGCTTTCGGCCATCTTCTCCGCCGCGGCCGACGACTCATCCGCGCGCACCGCGCCAGAGTCGCACCAGATCGCCACCGCGAGAAAACCGACTAGCCAAAGCCCCCAGCAATTCGCACGGTGGCGCGACATATCTCGCACTCCTTGAATCGGACGAAAAAAGCAAATACCTAAAGAATGTCTTAGCTTGCCATGCGCCGGCGCGCATTGCAAGAAGATTGGCCCCTTTTCGGCAACTCGGCTGGCAGATGCGGCCGATCCATCGACGTTCGCTAGCGCTTGCCCGACCCGATGCACCAGAGGTGCTCATAGGTTCGCACGTAGATCCGGCCGGCCGCAATCACAATCGATGAATTGGTCGTCTCGTCCAGGACGTTGGTCGCCAATAGCTCGAACTGCGGGCTCGCCCGCAGCACGAACGTGTCGCCGGCCTGGTTCAACAAGTACAACCGCTCGTCGGCCGTGAGAATCATGGATGACCAGGTGGCGTTGTCGCCGCCGCTGGCCTTGAGCCGCTCTTCCCACACCGGCTTGCCGGTGTGCAAGTCGAGGCATTGAGCCACGCCCTGCATGTCGCTGACATAGATGTGTCCTTGGTGGATCACGCCCGACCCGAGTTGGAGTTTGCTCTTGGGCTGGTGCCACAGCCGACGCGTTTCGGTCACGTCGCCATCGCCGCCGGGGCGGACCGCCAGGCTCGCGCGATGATAGCCACCCAGTGCCACCAGCACGCCGTCGCCCCACATGGGCGAAGTGTAGACCAGCGAGCCCAGCCCCTCGCAATGCCACAACTGTCGCCCGGTTTTCGGATCGAGCGCGATCACGCGCTCGGGCAACGTCAGGATCAGTTCGTCGCGCCCGTCGGCGCGAATCACAAGCGGCGTGCTCCATGAGCCGCGCAATTCATCGTTGCGCTGCTCGGGCGTCTTCTGTTCGTCCGGAACGTCGAGCGGCTGCGGCTGCGGAACGTCGAACTGCCAGACCGGCTCGCCGCTATGCTTGTTCAGCGCAACAACGAACTCGCGCTTGCCCGGTCCAAAGTTGATAAAGCAGAGTTCGCCGTGCAACACCGGCGAGGCGGCATAGCCCCATTCGTGCTCCTGGATGCCCAGGTCGCGCTGCCACAGCTTTTTGCCCTGAAAGTCGTAACAGAAAACACCAGCCGATCCGAACCAGGCAATCACGCGCTGGCCGTCGGTCACCGGCGATGCAGAACAATAGGGATTGGTGCGATGCGTCGGCTCCTCATCCGTGTACTGCGTGCCGACCTGCCAAAGCAACTGGCCGTCGGCCGCGTCGACGCACAGCAGCGTGCGGCGATGCTCTTGCTCCACCGGTTGCGTGACAAAGATGCGATCCTGCCAGACGATGGGCGTGGAGTTGCCACGCTCCGGCAGCTTCACCTTCCAGGAGACATGATCAGTCCGGCTCCAGGTGAGCGGCAGATGCGATTCGCCCGAGATTCCCAGGTTCTGCGGACCGCGCCAATTGGGCCAGTCTTCGGCGATCGCCGCCGGCGTCGCGGCAACCAACGCCGTAACGAGCAGCAGCAAACCGTTGACTGCGACGCGGAGGGGCGAGGATGACATTTCCATGACCATGGACGGCTCCGAAGTATCTCGTGCAGCGTATTCTGGTGGCAGCTCTTCTTGACACATTCTGCGCGCTGGACGCATGATTGTCGATGTCTGTACCGATCCCCTTTCGACTCTCAATCCCCGAAAATCCGCCCAGGAAATCGGAACGCCATGCAGCAACATGCCAGTCCGCTTGTCGGCGGTATCGAGGCCGGAGGGACGAAATTCATCTGTGCCCTGGGCACCGGTCCCAACGACGTGCGCGCATCGACTCGCATCGCCACCACCACTCCGGCGGAAACGATGAAGCAGGTGCTCTCGTTCTTTCGCGAGCAATCCGCAGCGGTCGGCGCGCCGGCAGCCGTGGGCATCGCCTCGTTTGGTCCGATCGATCCCAATCCGGCGTCGAAGTCGTTTGGATTCATCACGTCGACGCCGAAACCGGGGTGGAGCGATACCGACCTGGTCGGTCCAGTGCGACGGGCGCTCGGCGTGCCCGTGGGATTCGACACCGACGTCAACGTGGCTGCGCTCGGCGAACACGCCTGGGGCGCCGGAAGCGGCCTCGACGACCTGGTCTATCTGACCATCGGCACCGGAATCGGCGGCGGCGGACTGGTCAACGGTCGATTGATGCACGGCCTGATCCATCCCGAGATGGGCCACATGCGCATTCCCCACGATCGCGCTGTCGATCCGTTCCCTGGCCGCTGCCCATTTCATGGCGACTGCCTCGAGGGTCTGGCGTGCGGGCCGGCCATCAGCGAGCGCTGGAACGCGCCCAGTGATACGTTGCCGGCGGATCATCCCGCCTGGCCGCTCGAGGCGCACTATCTGGCGCTGGCACTGGTCAACGTGATCTGCACGCTCTCGCCCGAGAGGATCATTCTAGGCGGCGGCGTCATGGCGGCACCGCAGCTTTTCCCGCTGATCCGCCGCGAAGTGCAACAGTTGCTCAACGAGTATGTGCAGTCGTCGGCCATCCTGGCGGATGTCGATCGCTATATCGTGCCGCCCGGCCTGGGCGACCGGGCCGGCGTGCTGGGAGCGTTCGCACTAGCGCAACAGTTGGTCACACCGGGAACTTGATGCCTTGCGCCAGCGGCAGTTCTGACGAGTAGTTGATCGTATTCGTCGCGCGGCGCATGTAGTTCTTCCAGGCGTCGGAGCCGGACTCGCGGCCGCCGCCAGTCTCTTTTTCGCCGCCGAAGGCGCCGCCGATCTCGGCCCCGCTGGTGCCGATGTTGACGTTGGCGATTCCGCAATCCGAACCGCCGGCCGAGCAGAACAGTTCCGCTTCGCGAACGTCGGTCGTAAAGATGGCCGACGCCAGTCCCTGCGGCACACCGTTGTGGATGGCCAGCGCCTCTTCGAAGGTGTCGTAGCGAAGCAAATAAAGAATCGGAGCAAAGGTTTCGGTCTGGACGATCGGCGCCTCGGGGCCGATTTCGACAATCGCCGGACGCACGTACGCGCCACCGGCCGGCACGCCCTCGGTTACGCGCTGGCCGCCGTGTACGCGGCCGCCTTGTTGCCGCGCCGCATTCAGCGCAGCGGCCATCTTTTCGGCCGCAGCCTCGTCGACAAGCGGGCCGACCAGTGTGCCAGACTCGAGCGGGTTGCCAATTGGCAGTTGCTCATAGGCTTTGAGCAGTTGTGCGAGCAACTTGTCGGCGATCGACCGATGCACGATCAACCGCCGCAGCGTGGTGCAGCGCTGGCCGCAGGTGCCGGCCGCGGAGAAGACGATGCCCCGCAGCGCCAGGCTGAGGTCCGCAGATGGCGTCACGATGGCGCCGTTGTTGCCGCCCAGTTCCAAAAGCGATCGGCCCAGCCGCGCGGCAACGGTTTGCGCGACAGAGCGTCCCATCGCGACGGAACCAGTTGCAGACACCAGTGGCAGCCCGGACGAGGCGGCCAGGGCTTGTCCGACGTCGGCGCGGCCCACCACCAGATTCAAGACTCCGGCCGGAACGTCGTCCGACTCTGCAAGTACCGAGGCCGCGAGCTGCTGGCAAGCCATGGCGCACAACGGCGTTTTCTCCGAGGGCTTCCAGACCAACGTGTCGCCGCACACCAGCGCGAGCATGGCGTTCCACGCCCAAACGGCCACCGGAAAGTTGAACGCCGTGATGATGCCCACCGGTCCTAACGGGTGCCACTGCTCGGCCAGCCGATGCGCCGGCCGCTCGCTGGCGATCGTCAAACCGTACAATTGCCGGCTCAGCCCCACGGCAAAGTCGCAGACGTCGATCATCTCCTGCACTTCGCCGCGCGATTCCTCCACGATCTTGCCACACTCCAACGTTACCAGTAGCGCCAGGTCCTCTTTGTGCAGGCGCAGCTTGTCGCCAATCTGGCGGACCAGTTCGCCGCGCTTGGGCGCCGGCATCAGTCTCCAATGAAGAAAAGCGGCGCTCGCGGCATCGACAGCCGCGGCGACGTCGTGGCCGGTTGCCATAGGAAAGCTGGCAAGCGGCGTTCCATCGATCGGCGAGTGGACCGCCAGCGCATCGCCCGTGCCAACCCGCCAGTCGGCGCCGGTAGCCACCGCGCGTGGTTCGTCCACGCCCAGGTGTGCCAGCGCATTATGGAGTTGGTTCCTCATGGCTCCCTCCCGTGAAATCAGCGATGCCGCTATAGCGACTGTTCATATTCGAACCGTGGTAGTGCCGTCCGAAGCGGTTTTTGAGGAAGTCGCCGAGCTTGACTTGTTCTTGGCGCACCAGCCCGGTGCCATTGAGCGTGCCGTGGAAATACAAGTCGACCACGGTGCAAATACCGGCGGCGGTGGTCAATTGGATGGCGCTCCAGGTCTCGCCGTCGATCGTTTGCCCGTAGATCTTGCGTGCGTCGCTGTGTTGGACATATTGCCCCTTCCGCTGACCCGAGACGGTGCAGAACACGACCACGACGTCTTGAAACGTCACGGGCACGGCGCGTTCCAAAATGTCTTTGAGCAATTCGCGGCGCTCCGAGAGCCGCAGCCCGCGAATCAGGAAGTTCATCAGGTCGCGATGTCCCTGGTAGCGGATGGTCTTGTAGTTGAGCTCGCGGACGCGCCCTTCCAGCGATTCGCACAGCGAGCCGAGGCCGCCGGAGGTGTTAAACGCCTCGTAGCGGACACCGTCGAGCGAGAAGTGTTCGGTCCCTTCCAGCGGCAGCACGTTGATCCGTTGCGTCTCGTGAATGGCCTCGCACGGGTTGCAATACTCATTGATCAGGCCGTCGGTCGACCAGGTGAGGTTGTACATCAGCGCATTGGAGGGAAACTGCGGCAGCGCGCCCACGCGCATGTACACTGTGTCGAGTGAGTCGAAGCCCTCGGTCAGCCACTGCGCAACGATCGACACGAAGCCCGGAGCCAGGCCGCACTGCGGCATGAAGATCTGGCCGGGGATCGCAGCGGTCGAAATCTCGCTGACGCGCTGGGTGGTGGCGATGTCCTCGGTGAGGTCGAAATAGCTGACGCCGGCTTCCAGCGCCGCCTCGGCGACGGTGGGGTTGTGGTGATAGCTGAGCGCCGAGATGACCGCGCCGCGGCCGCGCAGCGCCGAGGCGATTTCGGGCCGATCCGACGCGTCGAGCCGCACCGTGTCCACGCCGCTCTGTGCGCGGATGCGTTCCAGCGAGTGCAGATCGGCATCGCCCACCAGCACATGGAAGTCGCCGCTCGAGGTGAGCAGCTTGGCGATCATGCGGCCGATCTTGCCGGCTCCCAACAACAGCACTTTGCGCATGGCTCGTATCCGCTGGAAATACAATTCGGGGGGCGGGCGGCCGCTGCGTCGAATTCGCCCGGATATGGCTTGTCCGCCAGGGAATTATACGCCACGCGCCAAACAATCGAATCGCCCATCTGGGCAGACTGTGGCGGTTGTGCAGGTGCCGGCGAGCGCCAGCGTTCTCCGCATCGCCAGAGCGAATGTGAGGCAATCGGCCGGACGAGGTGCCGCGCTGGCAGGCCGTGTCTATGATTCATCTTGTCATGGACGTGCATCGCGAGGAACATAGAAAAGCCAGACACTTTCCCCCGACAGGAGTTGTTGACGATGCTCCACCGCACGACAACCGCGTTGGCCGCAACGGCGCTCGTCGCGACGTACTTACCGTATACGGTGGCCGCCGAGGCGACGGCGTTGCGCAGCGGCGTGGTCGAGTTCCAGTGCGCGCCTGGCGAGCTGGATCTGCCCGCGCGCTTCCGGCTGCCGCCGCATCAGTTCGAATTCGCCGAAGCGCCGGTGTCGACCGTGGCGCGCAACATGCGCATGTCGAAGGTGACCTTCCCCTCGCCGGTCGTGACGCCGCACGAGAACAACAACACCGTCCATTGCGAGTTCTTTTGTCCGCTGACCGACGACAATGGCGGCGCGTCCGGGACGCGCATGCCGGGCGTGATCGTGTTGCACATTTTGGGGGGCGACTTCGATTTGTCGCGGCTGTTTTGCCGCACGTTGGCGTCGCGCGGCGTTGCGGCTTTGTTTTTGAAGATGCCTTACTACGGCGAGCGGCGCCAGCCCGGCTCGCCCGCGCGGATGGTGTCGGCCGATCCCGAGGAAACGGTGCGCGGCATGACGCAGGCCGTGCTCGACG
>JBGSYQ010000427.1:0-22593 GCA_041750795.1 Pirellulales bacterium
TCCCGCCGGCGGCAACGGTCCCATCGCATGCCTGCTGGGCGAGCCGGCCTCGCCCCAGTCGATCTTGTCGGCGCCCCACACCGCGCGATGTTCCCACGAGCCGGCGTGGAACTGCAGCATGATCTGTTCGGGCGGATTGACCGGGTCGATCAGCACGTGCGCCACCAGCTTGTCGCCTTCGCCCACCAGCAGCGGCCGCTCGGCGCCGGTGAAGAGGTGCTGGCTCAAACCACTCGCAACGCGCTGGGCCGCGCGGCGGCCGTTGAGCACCGGCTGCGGCGAAGTCACCCATTGCCAGGAGTCGGCCTTCTCGTCGCCATCCGGCTTGGCGCCCGCGGGCAACTCGTCGTCGACCCAAACCGTTTCCCGCGGCACGTCGGTCAGTTGCAACGTCTCGTCAGCAGGGGGCGATTCGATCTTGGCCAACTCCGCCGCCACGCGCGCTTCCAACTGGTCCGCTTGCCGGCGGAGCGCTTCCATCTGTTCCACTTGCTCGGGCGACGGCACGCGAATGCTGGGCACCGGGTTGTCCTTGCGGCCGTCGAGTCCCTGCTCGGGCACGTTGTTGAAGTAGGCGAACAGTTGATAAAACTCGCGCTGCGTGAACGGATCGTACTTGTGGTCGTGACACTCGGCACAGGCCAGCGTGGTGCCCAGCCACACCGTGGCCGTGGTCGTCACACGGTCGACGATGTACTTCGTCAAGTACTCTTGCGGATCGGCGCCCCCTTCGAAGTTGACCATCACGTTACGATGAAAGCCGCTGGCGATCTGCTGGTCGAGCGTCGGTTGGGGCAGCAAGTCGCCTGCCAGTTGCTCGATCGTGAACTGGTCGAATGGCAGGTTGCGGTTGAAGGCGTCGATCACCCACTCGCGATAGCGCCACATGTCGCGGTGGTTGTCGATGTGATAGCCGTTGGTGTCGGCATAACGGGCCAGGTCGAGCCAGCGCTGCGCCATCCGCTCGCCATAGTGGGGCGACGCCAGCAACCGATCCACTAACTGCTCGTACGCGTCCGGGCGATCGTCGGCCAGAAACGCGTCGACCTCGGCGATCGTCGGCGGCAATCCCGTCAAATCGAAGCTCAATCGGCGCACCAGCGTGGCCCGATCGGCTGCGGGGGACGATTGCAGGCCTTGCTCTCGCAGCTTCGCCAAGATAAATGCGTCGATCGGTGACGTCAGCCACGACGGCTCGTCGACCGCTGGCACCGCCGGCGGTGCGATCGTCGTATACGACCAGTGGTCGTTCCACGTCGCGCCGCCATCGATCCACGCGCGCAGGGTGGCGATCTGCTCGGGTGAAAGCGGCTTGCCGAACTCGGCCGGCGGCATGCGCTGGCTTTCATCGGCCGACGTGATCCGCGCGATCAGCTCGCTGGCGTCGCTTGCGCCCGGCACAATGGCTCGCGCGCCGGTTTCCAACTCGGCCAGCGCCCCCGCCTTGTCGTCGAGCCGCAGGCCGGCCTCGCGCTGGGCTTCGTCCGGACCGTGGCACGCGTAACAGTGGTTCGACAGAATCTGCCGCACGTCGCGGTTGTAGTCGACCGCGGCGTCGCGTTCTTCCTGGGCGCCCGCGCGCGTCGCGACCAACGACAGCGTCATCGAGAGCAAGGCGGCAACTACCAGCGGAAGGCGAGGCATTGTCGAGGCTGCCAGGGCGGGTTGGGAGGCAAGCAGTGGACCGACCAGCGGGCGTCGCTCCCGGGGCCTCCATTACAACACACCGCGGTGCCGTTGTCCAACTCGTCCCGTTCCCGGCGGCTTCAATGCGACCGTCTACGAGCCTGTTGAAAAATGCCGTCGTGGCATTTTTCAACAAGCGCCAAGTGCGAAGCAAAGCTTCGCACGGAAGCTCAAAACACCGACCTACGTCGCTATTTCGTCATCGCATCCTTGCTACTCGCCGCTACGACCGCGGGTCGTCCAGTTTGCGGCGCGCTTGCGCCTCGACGGCCTCGAACACCACCACCTTGCGCGGACGTCGCACCGCCGTCGGATCGTCATACTCGCGCACCGGGCGATAGCGCTGCTCGATTTGCGCCATCCACTCGGGCCGGTATCCATGAGCGCCCACGTGCAGCACGACGTAGTCGTAGCGCACACCCGGGTTGCCTTGGGCCAACGCCGCTTCGACCGAGAGCGCGCCGGGCCCGAGGATCGTCGTCGGCAACGTGCCGTAGTAGCCGACGTAGGGCGAGTTGCACACGATGCCCGATCCCGGCGCCGCCCGACTTTGAATCCAGCGCGTCGCTTCGATCACCGGCACGAACTCGCGGTTGTACGCACGCACTGCATACGGCAGCACCACCAGCGAGCTAACGGCCAACGTGGCCACGGCGATTCGCGGCGCCGGCAACGGCCATACGCTCATCACCTTTTCTTCGACGTACAACACGCCCAATGCCACAAACGGCATGGCCAGGCCCACCAGCGGCAACACGTGCCGGCTGGCGATGTAGCCCGACACGAAATAGACCCACAGCAGGATTGCCATGTGCAGTAGCGCCAGCGCCCACAAAAACGCAATCACGCGCTTGGGAGTCCGGCGGCGGACCATTTCCCACTGACCCACGAAATAAAACGGAATGAAGACGAAGCGCAGGCCGTAACACAGGCATTCGATCAGCCCGGCCAATCCGCCCGCGGCCAATCGCGCGATCAGCGAAACCGAATAGCGCCGCAGTGGCTGCGGAGTCGGCGGCGGAGTGGGAGCTGGTGGATCCAATCGTGCGTCCGGCGCTGCGATCTCTGCCGCCGCTACGGGCGATGGCTCAGCTTGAACTGCGGCGCCTGGCGGCGTCACCTGCGGCGGCGCCGAACTATTGGGTTCCTCGGCGGCAGCTTCAGCCAACTGGGCGATAAACGTGGGCCGGACTTGTTGCTTGAAAAAGGGCAATTGCTTGCTGGTGATCTTTCCCGCGACGAGCGGATAGGGCGCAACCAGCAACAGCGTCACGCCGGCCAGTGCCGTTGCCGCCAGTCCCACGCGACGCCAGGGCCACTGGTGGCGCAACCCTTGCCAGGCCACGAACACCACCAGCACCAGCAGCACTTCCAAACCCTCGGGCCGAATCCAATAAGCGATCGCACTGGCAGCCGCCGCGCCCGCCAGCGGCAGCAGCCGGTCGGTCTTCACGGCGACCACGGCCAGCCAGGCCGCCGTCAGATAGCACAGAAGGTGCGGCACGTCACTCTGCGCGTCGGCCGCATTGGCGCGCACCAGCGGCAGCATCGCGAACACCATGGCCGCGATGTTGGCCACGCGCTCGTCATACAGATCGCGCGCAAAACGCCACACGACCCACACGCTCAGCAGACCGCACACGAAGCACACGGCCCGGCCGCCGACTATCCACGACTCGGGCTCCGCTCGATATCCCAGCGCTTGCACCAACCGCGTGCTGGCCAGCATGGCGGCCGGAAATCCCGGGTGCTGATCATGCTGGCGCATCGCGGCCACGGGGTCGCGCGCCAAGTCGCGCGCGATCGAAGTAAAGATGATGCCATCGGCGCTGATCGTCGGCGCCCGCACCAGCAGGATGGTCTGCAGCAGGGCCGCCAGCAGAATCGCCAGCAGCAGCGGAAGGTAACGCGACTTGGTGGCGACCATGGATTAGCAGGCGTTTTGCTCGACCAGCACTCGCAGCGGCGTGAGCAGCAGGATGCGAACGTTGAACCAGAACGACCGATGATTCACATAGTACAGGTCGCACTCCAGCCGCCGCTCGATGGACGAGTCGCCACGCCAGCCGTTGATCTGCGCCCAGCCGGTAATGCCGGGCAGCACCTGGTGTCGCTGATGGTAGGCCGGCAAGCGGCTGGAGAACGATTGCACGAAGCAGGGCCGCTCCGGACGCGGTCCCACCAGGCTCATATCGCCGCGCACCACGTTGAAAAGTTGCGGCAGCTCGTCGATGCTCAGCCGCCGCAGCAGCCTTCCCAGCAGGGTGCGGCGCGGATCGTCGCGCTTCGCCCACACCGGGCCCGTCTCCGTTTCGGCGTCGACGCGCATCGTGCGAAACTTGTACATCACAAAAGGCCGTCCACCCAAGCCAGTGCGTTCCTGCCGATAGATGGCCGGTCCGCGACTTCCCAGCTTGACCAACAGTGCCACTAATAGCATTGGTAGCGCCAGCACGATCAACAGCAGTGTGCCCACTGCCACATCGAGCGCGCGAATGGCTCGCTTGTTGGCCGATCGTGCCGGCCAATCGCCGCGCCCGGCCGAGCCGCGTGCGTGCGCGGCGTCCGGCTGGCTGAATCGCCGGTGACGTGGATGGGCGGAAACTTGATCGGTGCTCATGGATGCTTGGCAGTCCGCGGCCACATGAGATGGGGTCGAATAAACGAGGGCAAGGGGCGGGACTGTAGCAAAGCGAGTCCCGCGGGCCTAGCCCGTATTTCTCACCAACTTCGTTGCGAGCGGAGTTAAGTTCTTGGCTGACAAGGAGCAGGGTGGAGTTCGACCGGAAGCGTATTGGTGAATACGTTGAGGATCGAAATCCACCCGGCGACGAAGGTCAGACTAGAACTTGGGCTCCGCGTAGCAGATGGCTGGTGAGAAATCCGGGCTAACAGCCTGTTAAAAAACGCCGTCGTGGCATTTTTCAACCTCGCCAAGTGCGAAGCAAAGCTTCGCACGGCTCGCAGAAAAACGACTTACGTCGCTATTCTGTCATCGCATCCATGCGATGTCGCAGGCTGTTGAATTCTTCAACAGCCTGCTTAACCACCCGAAGGCGGAAAACGGGCCGTGTCCGATGGCCGCAATCTGTCGCCGCGCCAGGGGTTGAGCGATCGAGCGCGTGCCACGGTGGACGGCATTTCGAGTCGCTATCAACAGTGCGCCAGCAGTAAAGCCGTGTTGACGCGGTAAGCGAATCGGGTGTATAGGTTTGCAGTTCGAGGAGCCTCGTCGACCGATCCTTGTCGTCCCGCTGCGACAAGAGCACGGACCGTGCGGCGGAAACCTCGACGAAGGGGGGCGTGCGGTCTCGCCAGATCCAACCCCCCCTAAAACCGCGATTCATGCTCGGACCCGGCGCGGGAAATGGATTTCGACGCCGGGCGCCATACCGCTACCGCCAGCCTCGATGCTCCCGCAAAGGATTGCGACTTTGAAGACCGCGGCGCCGCTGCCTATGTCCGGCCATGCCCGGACGCTCGTGTACTACCGCGACCTGATCCTGGTCCTGTTGGCCAAGGAATTCAAAGTTCGCTACAAGAGCACGTTCATGGGCTACGCCTGGAGCGTGATGCACCCGCTGGTGCTGGCGCTGATCTTCTTCATGCTGTTCCACGTGGTGGTCAGGCTGGTGACGGTGCGCGAGTACGCGCTGTACCTGATCGCCGGGTTGTTCCCCTGGCAGTGGATCTCGAATACGGCCACGTCGGCCGGCTTCTATTTCCTGGGCAATAGCTCGCTGATCAAGAAGGTGCGCTTCCACCGCGCCACCTTGGTGCTGGCCGGCGTGCTCAACGAGTCGGCCCATTTCGTGATTTCGATTCCCGTGATCGTCGGCTTCATGCTGTACTACGGGCATGCGCCGCGGCTCGATTGGCTGTGGATGCTGCCGCTGTTGGTAGTGGTGCAATTGGTGATGACGTTTGGCATGGCACTGTCGATCGCGACCGCCAACCTGTTCTTTCGCGACTTGGAGCGGCTGGCTACGCTCTCGATGCATTTGCTGTTCTATGCGACGCCGATCGTCTATCCGGCCGATCGCGTGCCGCCCGAGTACGAATGGATCTTCTACGTCAACCCGTTCGCTTCGATCGTATTGTGCTGGCAGGGCCTGTTTTATCATTCGGCCGTGCCGCTTGTGCACCTGAGCGTGGCGACGTGCTGGGCCACGGTGTTGCTGGCCGTAGGTTCCTTCGTTTATGCCAGGAACGTTTGGAGGTTTGCCGAAATTGTCTAGCGCCGCGGCGATTCGCTTCGAGCATGTGACGAAGCACTACTACCTGGACAGCCCCGTATCCGGCGGCTTCAAGAACCTCGTCCTGCATATGCCCAGCCAGATTCGGGCCATGCGGCGGCGGCGGCCGTTTCGCGCGCTGGATGACGTTTCGTTCGAGATCCGCGCCGGCGAGTGCGTCAGCGTGATCGGACCGAACGGCGCCGGCAAGAGCACCACCCTGGGTTTGATCGCAGGAGTATTGCGGGCCTCCAGTGGTACGATCCGCACCGTGGGACGCGTTTGCCCGCTGCTGGAGCTGGGGGCCGGCTTCCACAGCGAGCTCAACGGCCGCGAAAACATCGTGCTCAATGGCATCTTGCTGGGGCTCACGCGGCGCGAAGTGCTCCAGCGCGTCGACGAGATCATCGCCTTCTCCGAGCTCGGCGAGTTCATCGACGCGCCCTTAAGAACCTATTCCACGGGCATGGTCTCGCGGTTGGGATTCTCGGTGGCCGTGCATTTGGACCCCAACATCCTATTGGTCGACGAGGCACTGGCCGTCGGGGACCACGCCTTTCGCCAGAAGTGCCTGCGGCGGATGCAACAGTTTCGCGACCGCGGCACCACCATGGTCTTCGTCAGCCACGAGATGGAGAACATCGCCCAAATCAGCGATCGCGTGGCGCTGATCGTGGGCGGACGGCTGGTCGACATCGGCGAGCCGGCGCGCGTGATCGACCGCTATCGAGATCCAGTCCTGGCCGCCTGACACCCTTTGCCTCGCCTGCAAGCAGCCCGAACGAAGCACGAGTGACCATGCTCAAAGCCAACCTCGACACGATGCACCTGTCGCAAGCACCGCTGCGGCTGCCGCTCACCGACAAGCGGCTGGACATGGCCGTCATTATTCCCGAGCTGGCCAAGTACGGCGGCGCCGAGCGATTCCTGATCGAGTGCGTCGCGCGCTGGCAGGACGTACACGACCTGACCATCTACTCCGCAAACGTCAACGCCGACCTGTTGGCCGAGCACGGCATCGGCCGCCAGGTCAAGCTGCGCAAAATCTCTCCGTATCTCGAAGGCCAGCATTCGATCCTGCTCAACACGGCGCTGCTGCCCAAGATCTGGGAACAGGAAATCGGCAAGCACGACATCTATCACACGCATCTCTGGCCGACGCACTTGATCGACTTGCACCCGATGGTGTGGTTTCCGCACGAACCGCTGCGCATTCTGCACGACCTGCGCTACGAGCAGCCGCTGGAAGACGTGGCGGCTGCACGGCAGCGCGAGTTGCACGTCTATCCCAAGTACAACTACGATTGCGTGGCCGACGTCACCTACGAAGCCTACTTGTCCTCGATGGACCTGGTCGACAAGCTGGGCAAGCCCGACCGCGTCGTGGCCAACAGCCGCTACTCGGCCGGCTATCTCGAGGGCGTGTACGGCACGCCGGTCAAGGACGTCGTCTATCCGGGCGTCAACGTCGATGACTTCATCTTTCAGCCGTCCGACGAAAACATCTTTCTGACCATTGGGCAGCTCTGGCCACACAAGCGGATCAAGCTGATCATCGAAGCGCTCAAGCTGGTCGAAAACGCGCAGTTGTACGTCGTCGGCAGCGGACCCGAAAAGCAAAAGCTGGCTCGCGTCGCCGAAGGCATGGGCCTGGAGAACCGCGTGTTCTTCCTGCACGGCCTGACGAACCTGGAAGTGAAGATCCTGTTCTCGCGGGCGCTGGCCGTGGTGTTCATGCCGGTCAAAGAGCCGTTCGGCATCGTAGCCCTGGAGGCGATGGCGGCCGGCAAGCCGTTGATTGCCGCCAACGAAGGCGGCTTCGTCGAAACGGTTGACGAAAGCTGCGCCTTGCTGGTATCTCCCGAGCCCGAGCAGGTGGCGGAGAAGATGCGCTTTCTGCGCGACAACAAGGATATTGCACGCCAGATGGGCGAGGCAGGCCGGCAGCGCGTGCAAGCCTTTACCTGGCAACGCGCGTCCGAAGAATTGCTCGAAATCATCGAGGAAACGCACACCAAATGGGTCGCCGACCATGCACGCCCGCGAATCGACGCACCGGTTCGCACCACGCTCTTCGGCGCACAATATTACTGCTGGTACGGCAACGGCATCGGCTCCAACCACTGGAACGACACCTCGCACTCCGGCGGCGTGACGGACATGCCGCGGCTGGGATATTACGCTTCGAGTAGCTGCAGCACAATCGAGGCGCACTGGCGGCAATTCGAGGAGATGCAGCTCGATTTCCTGGTGCTCAACCTGCATGTCGACCAGCAGGGCTGCAACGCCTATGAGTTGGCGGCGGCCAAGAGCATCTTCAGCGTGGTCGACAAGCTGGACACCAAGGTCAAGTTGGCGATCCAGCTTTGCCCTTACGATTGCACGCGCGAGCAAATGGCCGAGGCCGTCGAGACCGTGCGCAGCCAGTTCGTGCCCCGCGATTCGTACTTCCACTACGATGGCGAGCCGGTGCTGTTTTACTTCTGGACGGGCCTGCAGGACGGCAACAAGCCGCTGTTGAACTTCATCGACGACGTCTCCGAAGGGTTCGTGCGAATCGCCACCAGCCTGCGGATGTACTCGGCCATGGAGGAGCGCGGCCATTCGTTCGGATTGTTTCACGGCTGGAGCCTGTTCTCGCCGTTGGAGCTGTCGGCGCCGGTGCACTGGGAGCGCATCTGGCGCCAAGCCTATCAAAACAGCGGCGCCGGCACGCGCAATCTGCGCATCGTCGCGGTTTCGCCCGGCTACGACGACCGGCATCTGCGCGATCCGAACCGCAAGAGCAATCCGCACCGCTCGATCGACCGCGAGCAAGGCGCCACTTATCGCCGCATGCTTTCGTTCGCGCTCTCCGTGGAGGAGCCGCCCGACCTGGTGCTGATCTCCACGTTCAACGAGTATCACGAAAACACCCACATAGAATCGTCGCGCAACCACGGTTCGCTGTACGTGGACATGACGCGCGAGTTCGTTCAGGAAGGAAAGCGGCGATGGACCAGATGACCACGCTGAAGCAGACGTCGCACGCCCGGTTGCCGTACGTTTTGGTCGACCAGCCGCGGCTCGACTTGACGGATCGCGAGCAGGCGGAGCTCAAGCTGTCGTTCAATTCGTCGGTCTGGGACGACGAGTTGTTCCTGGTGATCGATTTGTACTCGGCGGCGCGTCCGGTCCACCCCGAGGGACACGTCGGCTGGTGGAAGTGGCCGCTGGACGCCAAGGGCGACTTGACCGTGCAGGTGGTCAAGGAAGCCGACGGCTTCGCGGTCACCTTCGATGGCGCGGCGCCGCAGGAGTTCTGGCGCAATCCGGATTATACGGGTCTGGACGAGCCGGTGATCGCGCTGCACGTGGTGCTGCGCCCCGTGATCAGCGAGGCCGTGCGCTTCGACGACGTCCTGCACCTGTACAACTCGGCCGACGCGCTGGCTGTATCGGCCGAGCGGCGCGAGCGTCTCGAGCAGCCGACCGGCTGGGTGGCTTCCTCGCCGTGGTTCGTTTGGCCGCGCGAGTCGACCATCCACCTGGTTTCCACCAACGCTTTCGAGCGCGACGCGGTGGGCAATTTTGCGCTCAGCCTGCATCGGCTGTTCCGCGCCAACGGCATTCGCTGCCAGCTTTACGCCGGTCAATTCGACCCGGCGCTGCGGCCAACGATTCGACCCACGTGCGAGCTGTTTGCCGCGGCGACCGACGACGACGTCGTGCTGGTAAACTTCTCGATCTTCGAGCCCTGGCTGCCGCGACTGGCCGAATTGCCTTCGAAGAAGATCATCTACTTTCACAACATCACGCCGGCTCGATTTCTGCAGGTGTACGACGCCGAATACGCGGCCCATTGCACGGACGGATTGGCCCAGTTGAAGCACTTGCACCAGTTCGAGGCCTTGATGGCCAACTCCACCAGCTCGGCCCGCGTGTTGCAGGCCGCGGCAGTCGACAGCGGTGCCACCGAGAAAACCGGCGACTCGCTCGGCGCCGAAGTGACCATCGCGCCGCCGATCATTGGTCCCAAGGCCTGGCACGACGTCGAGGCCGAACCGGTGGAGTTGCCGCCGCAAGCCACCAGGCTGCTCTACGTCGGCCGCATCGCCCCGCACAAGCGCATCGAGGATCTCTTCGCGCTGTTCGAGTGCTATCACCGGCTCGATCCCGATTCGGCGCTGATCGTGGTCGGCGCGTCGAGCTTCGAGGGCTATCGCGGATTTCTGCAGTACTTGTTGCGCAGCGAGTATGCTCCGCTGCAGGACTTCATTCACTTTCGCGAGGGCGTCAGCGACGGGCAACTCAAAACTTTGTATCAATCGTCGTCGGCTTTTCTGACGATGAGCGAGCACGAAGGTTTCTGCGTGCCGGTGGTCGAGGCCATGACGTTCGACCTTCCGGTGTTTGCCTTTGCCGAGGAGGCCGTGCTGGAAACGCTGGGGCGCAGCGGCCGCGTCTCCTATTCCAAGGAGTTCGACGCCATGGCAGCCGACCTGCGCAGCGTGCTGACCACTTCCTGGAAAGCGCGATCGATCGTCGCGGCCCAACGCGAGCGGATGAAGCAAATCGTTCACCAGGCCGATGGGCAGGTTTTCTGGGCAACGCTGGAGAAGGTCGTCTACGGTGCGCGTACTGTTTAATACTTATCCGGTAGCCTATGCCTGCCCCGGCGGCGGCGAGATCCAGTTGCTCAAGTGCAAACAAGCGCTTGAAGCGCTGGGCGTCGACGTGCTGCTGTTTGATCCCTGGCGCCCGCAGTTCGATCGCGTCGACCTGGTACACTATTTCTCGGTGCAGGGCGGCTCGATGAACTTTTGCGACTACGCGAAGCGGATCGGCCTGCCGCTGGCGATTTCCCCGGTGCTCTGGCTGACGCCGCAGAACCGCCCGTTGTTTCCGCTGGGAGAGATTCGCGACCTGCTGCATTTGTGCGACCGCGTGCTGCCCAATTCCCGGGCCGAGTGCGAACAACTGGCCGAGGCGTTCGACGTCGACCCGGACAAGTGTTCCGTCATTCCCAACGGCATCGACGCTGAGTTCGGCGTGCTGGCCGATCCGCAGTTGTTTCGCGATCACTTCCACATCGCGGGCCGCTTCTTGCTGAACGTGGGCAATGTCGAGCCGCGCAAGAATCAGCGGCTGTTGGCCCAGGTCGCCGCGCAATTGGACTTGGACCTGGTGCTGGTCGGACGCGTGCGCGACGCGGACTACCTGGACGAGGTGCGCCGCGCCGGCGGCTCGCGCGTACGCTATTTGGGCGCCTTCGACCACGCCGACCCGCTGCTCAAGTCGGCCTATCGTGCGTGCGAAGTGTTCGTGCTGCCCAGCTTGCTGGAAACGCCCGGCCTGGCGGCCTTGGAGGCCGCGGCGCAGGGAGCAAAGATCGTCATCACCGCCGAAGGCGCGCCGCGAGAATACTTCGGCGTGCATGCCGAATACGTCGATCCGGCCAGCGGCGTCAGCCTGCGCGCCGCGATCCAGCGGCAGTTGACTGCGCGGGGTGACGACCGCCTGCGGCGCATCGTTTTGGACAACTTTACGTGGACCCACGCCGGCAAGGCCTTGGCGGACGCTTACGAGCGGATGCTGCTGGGAGCCGCTGCGGTGTGCTAGCCAGGAACGGATTCGTTTATGCTTCGATCCATTAGCGCGCGAGTCTTGTACCCCTTGGCCGAGCGCCGCCTGGGCCGGCAGATTCGCGTCAAGGCCGAGGTGCTGCGCGGCCAGGTGAAGAGCAGCTTTGCCGAGCGGCGCGCCTGGGCCGGTGCGCAGTTGGCCGCGCACTTGGAACGCGCCGGCAGCGAGGTGCCATACTATCGCGATCTGTTCCGCCAGTTCCACTTCGATCCGCTCAAGCTGGCCGACGACGTAGCCTATTTGCAGGATCTGCCCTACCTGACCAAGGAGATCATTCGCGAACAGGGGGCGCGGCTGCTCTCGGAGCGGATGGATCCCGCGCGGCTGCACGTGCGCGAATCGGGCGGCTCGACCGGCCCCAGCACCCGCGTCTATTACTCGCAAGAAGCGTTGGATTGGACGGCGGCGGTCAACCTTGTCAGTCTCGAGTGGGCAGGCAAGCGGCTGCACATGCGCGAAATGCACCTGGCCAGCCGGTTTCCGGAAGTATTCCCCTGGCGCGACCGCCTGAAAGAGCGCGTCAAGGAGATCGTGCTCAATCGCACGAACCTGTTCACCGATCACTTCGATCCGCCGGCGCTCGACAAAGCCTGGCGGCAGATTCGCCGCGCTCGGCCCTATTTGATCCAGGGGCACCCTTCGACGCTGTACGCCCTGGCAACGCATCTGCGCGACATGGGCGCCAACGCGCGCGGCGCGATCGAGATCTTCGAATCCACCGGCGAAGTGTTGGAGGCAAAGAAGCGCGAGGTCATCGAGTCGGTCTTCGGTTGCCGTGCCATCGATCGTTATGGCAACGCCGAATTCGGCGTGCTGGCCCACGAGCGGCTCGACGATCCGCAGGCGCGGCTCAAGGTGCTCGACACGATCGCCTGGCCCGAAGTGGCGCTGCGCGAGGGACGCAGCGAACTGGTGTTCACCGGGCTGCGCAACGACGCGATGCCGCTGGTTCGCTATCGCACCGGCGATCTGGCCGAGTTGGAAACGGCCGACGACGGGTTCTACCTGCGCCGCCTGGTGGGGCGCGTCCACGACGTCGTGCGCATCGGCGACCATCACTATCCGACGCACTATCTGCAAGATCTGCTCGATCGGCTGGGCGGCATCGACGAGTTTCAGGTCGTGCAGCAGGAGCGACCATCGCTCTTGCGGCTGGTCGTGCCCGATCAAGTTCACCGCGAAGTGATCACTCGCCGGATCGAATCCTGGTGGGGCGATGCCGTGAAACTGGAGTTCACCGATTTTGATGGCCTGGTCCGCCGCGGCTGGCGGAGCAAATTCTCGCACCTGGTCGACTCGCCGAGCGTGGCCGCCTGGGAATCACAGGCAAACGGCCCTGCAAATGGGCTTGCGCGTGCTGGATGACCTGCTGGTTGTCGACGGGTTTTGCGCGGCCCAACGGGACGACTGAGATACGACCACGGCCTGCATCGAAGCGCGCCACCATGACGCTGATTTCGCCAACCCCGAGCATCGTCGCCAACGCTCGCCAGCAGCGCAGTGCAGGCGTCGTTGTGCGGTTTGCCGACGCCGATTCGTTCGCGGGTCAGGTTGTCGCGGCAGCCCTGATTCGCTCGTTCACCGCCAGCCAGGTTGCCAGCCAGTCAACGGCGGCGCCAGTTGATGCGGGCGCCTGCGTGGTCTGGATCAACCCGGCGGAAACCGCAGCCAGTGAACTGTTGCGAACGCTAGCCACCGGCGGCAAGGCGGTCGTGCTGGGGCGCATCGGCCCGCGCGTGGCGCAAGTGCTGGGGCTCCAGTGGCACGGATCGCTGCCACACGATCCCGATTGGGCCGACTGCCGCCCCGCCGCGACGTCGCATCACGACGAGTCGCCTGCCCGCGTTGAATCTGTTGCGGCCCATCCGCTGGCTGCGTTGACGCCACACCGCCGCCGGCCGCTGTGCCGCTTCGATTTTGCCGACGAATGGAACAACCTGGGCTATGGGCGCATTACCGCCAACGGCGACGCGTGGTCGCTGCAATCGGCCGCTACCTTTGCAACGGCCATGCCGCTGGCGCGGTTGACGCTGCCGGGCGATCGGCGGCTGGCGTACGCGTCCTTGCACGAAACGCCGCACGGCGCCGCGCTGTGGTTCAATCGGTCCGTCGGTCCGGTCGACAGCCTCGAATGGCGCCTGGTCGAGTCGTTTCTGTGCGACTATCGCGCCGACGACTTGCCCTGCTGGCCGTGCTTGAGCGAGGTTCCTGCCGGTTGTCGAGCGGCGGTCTGTGCCCGGCTCGATTGCGACGAAGCGGTGGCCAGCGCCCGGCCGCTGGTGGAGCTGTATCGCCAGCACGGCGTACCCCTTTCGTTGGCGCTGCTCACTGGCCGGCCGATCCTGGCGGAGGACGTGCAATTGATGTGCGACGTGCTCGCTGCCGGCGGATCGGTCGTGCCGCACTCGGTACATCACGAGCCGAACTGGGGCGGCAGCTACGAACGAGCGCTTGCCGAAGCGCGCGAGTCGCGCGCGTGGTTCGAGCGCCACTTGCCCGAGGCGGGGCCGGTGCGCTATGCGGTGTCTCCCTTCCATCAGAACCCACCCTACGCGGTGGCGGCGCTGGCCGACAGCGGCTACGACGGCTTCCTGGGCGGCATCATCGCCAACGATCCGGAATACTTGTTGGGGCGCGCCGGCCGCGTGCCATTTGCACCGCGTCCCATCGTCTCGCACAGTGCCCAGTGCATGTTGCACGGCGATTGCTACGCCCGCTACGGCCATTCGATGGACGTCTACTGCGCCAGCTTCGACCAGCACGTGGCGGGCCGTGCGATTTTCGGCTACCTGGATCATCCGTTCTCTCCGCGTTATCAATATGGCTGGAGCGACGAGGTCGCCCGCGTGGCGGCGCATCGCCGATTGATCGAGCACATCCAGGCCCAACGGGACGTGTGGTGGGCGAGCATCGTTCAGGTGCTGAATTTTCTCAAGCGCCGTGATGCCGCTGCGCTCTGTGTCGACGCCGCGGGCCGTCTTTCGATCGAGGCTCCGCCCGACGCGGCCAGCCCCGCGCTTGGCATCCGCTGGAAGGGGCAAGACCTTGCTGCCTGACGAAGCCAACGCGCGCGACGTGGTGCTGTTTTCCACGGCCGATTGGGACCATCCGTTCTGGACCAACAAGCAGCACGTCGCCAGCCAACTGGCCGAGCGCGGCTTTCGCGTGCTGTACGTCGAATCGCTGGGACTGCGCCGGCCAACCGCCGGGGCGCGCGATCTGGCGCGCATCGGACGCCGATTGCGGCGTGCCCTGCGGCCGGTGCGCCAGGTGCAGGACAACCTGTGGGTCGCATCGCCGGTGGCGTTGCCGTGGCACGGCAACACCTGGGCGCGCCAGGTCAACGATCGCTGGCTGACGGTGTGGCTGCGCTCGCTCTGCCGGCGCTTGCAGTTCGAGCGGCCCATCGTCTGGACCTACAATCCGCTGGTACAGCCGATCGCCGATGCGCTGGCTCGTTCGCTGTTGGTCTATCATTGCGTCGACGATCTGAGCGCCGCGCCGCATTTACCCTCCGGCATCATCGCCCCGGCCGAGGAACGACTCGTCCGCACGGCCGACGTGGTGTTCACCACCAGCCGGCCGTTGCAGGCGCGACTCTCCGCCATCCGACCCGAGGCGACGCACTATCTGCCGAACGTGGCCGATTTCGCGCACTTCGCTCGCGCCCGAAACAACGCGGCCGTGCCGCCGGAATTAGCGGCCATTCCCCGTCCGCGCATCGGCTTCGTCGGCGCCGTGGCCGAGTACAAGGTCGACTTCGAACTGATCGCCGCCGTGGCCAAGGCGCGTCCGGATTGGCATTGGGTGTTGATCGGGCAAGTGGGCGAGGGCCAGCACGAGACGCGCAGCGGGCGGCTGCGGCTGCCAAACGTACACCTGCTCGGCCCGCGGCCCTACCAGCGCTTGCCCGACTACCTGGGCGGCTTCGACGTGGCCACGATCCCCTGCCCGGCGAATCCCTACACCGCTGCCATGTTTCCCATGAAATTCTTCGAGTATCTGGCGGCCGGCTTGCCGGTGGTCGCCAGTCACGTGCCGGCGCTGGAACCCTTCGCCCACCTGCACGAGCAAGCCAACACGCCGCAGCAGTTCGCCGCCGCGATCGCAAGGATGCTGCGCGGCGAGCAGCCCGACGCGGACGAGTGTACGCGCGTGGCGCAACAGTTCACGTGGCAGTGGCGCACCGACGAGATGCTGAGAATTCTGGAGAGAGCGTGGCAGCGCCGCCACGGCTGGCCTGCCACCGCGCCGCTGCGAGCGAAAGCCGGCTAGCCGCTCACGCGGCTCGCAGCGGATGCGTCGACTCGGCATCGGGCGACGATTCCACCTGGCTGCGAAACGCGGCGGTTTGCGCCAGCGTGTGTTGATAGAACTCGCGCTGAAAGCGCTCCACGCCAAAGCGCAAGGCGTTGGTGCGGCACTCGGCCGGCTGGATGCGATAACTGTCGCGTTCGAACGTGCGCACGGCGTCGACCACCGATTCGACCGTCTGGTGGCGAAAGAAATGCCCGGTGGGTGTGGGACCGTCGAGTGCACGAACGGTCTCCAGCGCGCCGCCCTGGCCGAAGGCGATCACCGGCGTCCCGGCCGCCTGCGCCTCGACCAGCACGATGCCAAAATCCTCGCGCGAGGCAAACAAGAACGCGCGTGCTCGCGCCACGTAGTCGCGCATGGCTTCGAACTCTTGATAACCCACCAGCGACACGTTTCGCCCGGCCCGGGCGCGCAGCCGCCGCCGTTCCGGCCCATCGCCCACTACGATCAGTCGCTTGTCGGGCATTTGCTCGAACGCGTCCACCAGCAAGTCCACTCGCTTGTACGGCACCAGCCGCGACGCCGTGACGTAGTAGTCCTCGCGCTGCTCGTTCAGCGGAAACGCCGCGGTGTCGACCGGCGGATAGATGACCTCCGCGGTGCGCCGATAGGTTTTCCAGATTCGCCGGGCGATGAAGCGGCTGTTGGCCACGAACGAATCGACGCCTGCCGCCGTGCGCGCGTCCCAGATGCGCAGCTTGTGCAGCATCCAACGCGCCGCCCAGCCGCGCATGCCGCGTCCGAAGCGCGAGCCGGCCAGGTACTCGTGCTGCCCGTCCCAGGCATAACGCATCGGTGTATGGACGTAGCTGATGTGCAACTGGTCCGGACCCGTCAGGACACCTTTGGCCACGCAGTGGCTGCTGGAGAGCACCAGGTCATAGCCCGACAGGTTTAACTGCTCGATCGCCAGCGGCATCAGCGGCAGACAGGCGGCGTAGAAGCGGCGCGCCAGCGGCATGTGCTGCAAAAAGCTGGTGGTCACCCGTTTCCCGCCCAGCCAGCGGCGGTCCGAAGGCCGCAAAAAGTCGATCAGGCTGAACACGTCCGCCTGGGGGAACATGGCCAGAAGTTGCTCCACGACGCGTTCGGAGCCGGCATAGGTCACGAACCAATCGTGGACGATCGCAACTCGCAAAGTCCGCCCCTTCAGTTCACATCGCGGTGGGAGATTGGAGGAATTGAGCGGCTATGCGAAAACGGGTTGGTGCGTTTTCTGCCGCTCGGGCCAGGAGGTTAGCATAAGCACGCACCTGCGAGAATGGCGGTTTTACGCCGTCCAGGCTCGCTCGGCAATCAGCCGCACAATCCGTCCGGCGGCTTGGCCGTCGCCATACGGATTTGCCGCGGCCGGACGCTCTCGATCCGGCGGCGCGGATAACAAGCGGCCGGCGCGCTCGACGATCACCTCGACGCGCGTGCCCACCAGTTCGACCAGACCGCTGGCGAGCGCTTCGGGCCGTTCGGTGCTGTCGCGCATCACCAGCACGGGCGTGCCGAGCGAGGGCGCCTCTTCCTGAATGCCGCCCGAGTCCGTGAGGATCAGCATGGCGCGATCCATCAGCCAGACGAACTCGGGGTAGGGGGCCGGCGGCGTCAAGTGCACGTTCGGCAACCCCGACAACGCGCCCCGCACCGTTCCCTGCACGCTCGGGTTCAGATGCACGGGATAGATGAACTGCGCGCGTGGAAACTGTGCCGCCAATTGACCGATCGCCTGGCACAGCCGCGCCAGCCCGCCGCCAAAGTTTTCGCGCCGGTGTCCCGTAATCAATACCAGCGGCGCATCGCCGAGCGCGGCATGCTTCGCGCGCCACCTGGCCGAGTTCTGGCGTTCGCGCGCGACGGTCGCCAGCAAGGCGTCGACCACCGTGTTGCCGGTCACGTGAATGCGTGCCGGCGAAACGCCTTCGGCCGCAAGCGCATCGGCCGCGCGCTGCGTGGGCGCGCAATGCACGGCGGCGGACAGCGTCACGATGCGACGGTTTAACTCCTCGGGCCATGGCGCCAGCAGGTTGCCGGTGCGCAAGCCGGCTTCGACGTGGACCACCGGCACGTGCTCGTAGAACGCCGCCAGCGCCGCCGCCATTGCGGTCGTCGTGTCGCCTTGCACCACGATGCAATCCGGCCGTTGTTCCAGCAGCGTGTCGCGCACCCCCTGCAAGGTCCGCGCCGTCAGGTCGGCCAGCGATTGATCACGCCGCATCAATGCCAGATCGACGTCCACGCCGACGCCAAAATACTCCAGCACGCCTGCCAGCATTTCTCGGTGCTGGCCGGTAGTGCACACGGTCGAGCGTGCGATCTTGTCACACTGCGCGCAGGCCGACACGAGCGGCGCCAGCTTGATCGCCTCGGGCCGCGTGCCGAGCACAAAGAGTACGTTGACGTCACTCACGTGGAATCAGCGATGGAAAAAACGGCCCGGTTTAGTAGTGGTCGATCCGCAGGGTGGCTAAAATCGTGGGTAGGTCGTGCAACCAGGTTCGGCGAGCAAGCGAGGTATCCACGTGCATCCATCCGGCGGGCAACGGTTTCACCCATTTCGACAGCATCCGCATCGCCGCGCGTTTCTGCAACGAGCCGGCGCGCTGGCGGCCGGCATGCTGGTGTTGCCGCGTGCGAGTTGGGCCGCGGCGCCGCAGTCCACACCGATCATGCCGGGCAAAGACCCGCGGTTGGTCGTCTACAAGGTGTCGCCGGCGCTGGCCGAAACTCCCGTCGATTTGCTCGCGGGGCAGCAGATCACGCCGATGCCGTTGTTGTTCGTGCGAAACAATGGGCAGCCTGACAACGCGGCCACCATTAAACCGCTGCCGCTGGCCGGCTGGAAGATCGAACTGGCGGGAATGGTCGAGAAACCCGTCACGCTGGATGCCGCCGCGCTGGCCGACATGGACCAGATCGAGCACGAGATGGTGCTGCAATGCTCGGGCAACAGCCGGGCGCTGTTTGCGGCCGCTGCGCCGGTCACCGGCACACAGTGGGGGCGTGGGGCCATGGGCAATGTGAAGTTCGCGGGCGTGCCGCTGTCAACGCTGGTGGACCGCGCCGGTTTGCGGATCCAGCCTGGCGCGAAGTACGTCACCTTCGAGGGCGCCGATCCGCCGGCCCCCGGCGAGCAGTCGTTCGAGCACAGCATTCCGCTCGATGCGGCGCTGGCCAAATCGTTCGTGGCGCTGCGGCTCAATGGCGACCCGCTGCCAGCCATCCACGGCGGCCCCGTGCGGCTGGTGACGCCCGGCTATTACGGCACGATGCACGTCAAGTGGCTTCGCAACTTGCGGTTCACTCCGGCAGAAAGCGACCACGCCAGCCAGATACCCCGCTATCGCAACCCGCGACAACCGATCGCGCCCGGCACCGATTATCACTTTACGTATACCAACAGCGAGCCGCACTACGGCATGCGCCCGAAGAGCGTCGTGTTGTTGCCGCTGCCGGGCGCCAAGCTGCCCGTCGGAGAGTCGGTGGTCGAAGGCGTGGCGTTCAACGATGGCGCAGCCAAGATCGAGCAGGTGCTCGTCTCGATCGATGGTGGCAACTCGTGGCAGCGCGCCAAGCTGGAAGTGCCCGCCAGTCCCTATGCCTGGACGCGCTGGCAAGCAACCGTGCGGCTGCCGCGCGGCAGCCAGCAGATTTGGGCCCGCGCCATCGACGCTCTCGGTCGCAGCCAGCCGCTGGACGGCTCGGTTTATTGGAACCCCGAGGGTTACACCTGGAACGGCGTCGAGAAGATCGACGTCACCGTGGGTTGACGCCGGCCGACCGGTCCATGCCGTCACAACGTTTCCGCAATCCGCAGCAACTGGTTGTACTTCGCCAATCGTTCGCCGCGCACGATCGCGCCGATCTTGATATGCTCGGCCGCCGTGGCCACCGCCAGGTCGGCGATGGTGCTATCCTCCGTTTCGCCGCTGCGAGCTGAAACTACGTAACCATAGCCCGACTTCCGCGCCAGCGCAATGGTCTCGAGCGTCTCACTGAGCGTGCCGATCTGGTTCACCTTGATGAGCACGCTGTTGGCGGCGCGCTGTTTGATGCCGCGCGCCAGCCGCTGTTGATTCGTGGTGAAAAGATCGTCGCCGACCAGCTTCAGCTTCTGGCCCAATCGCGCGGTCAGCGCCTGCCAGCCGGGCCAATCATCTTCCGCCAGCGCGTCCTCGATGCTCTCGATGGGCCATTGCCGCGCCAGCGATTCCAGATAGTCGATCAATTCCGCGGAGCTCATCTGCTGCCCGCCGGTGGCCGACAGCCGGTAGTGCGCGCCGTCATAGAAATGGCTGGCGGCCACGTCCAGCGCCAAGGTCACATCCTGGCCCGGTCGCAAACCGGCGGCCTCGATGGCACGCACGACAAACTCGGCCGCCTGCGCGTTGCTCTCCAGTCGCGGGCCATAACCTCCTTCGTCGCCGACCAGCCGCCCCTCATAGCCGGCGGCGCTCAGCAGCCGCCCCAACGCGTTGTAGATGCGCGCCGTCTGTTCCAGCGCAACGCGGATGTCGCCTGCTCCGCGCGGGATAATCATAAAGTCCTGAAAGTCGATGTTCCCGCCCGCGTGCAAGCCGCCCGAGATCATGTTGACCATTGGCACGGGCATCGCCGGCGGACCGGCCGTCGGATCGATCGCCCGAAAGACTTCGTGCAGATGCCGAACCAAGGGGACGCGCCTGCCTGCCGACGCCGCGTGCGCGCACGCCAGCGACACGGCCAGCAGGGCATTGGCGCCAAGCGCTGTCTTTTGCGGCGAGTCGTCCAACGCCAGCAGTTGCCGGTCGACCGCCAACTGGTCCGCGGCGTCGCAGCCGATCAGTGCCGGTCCAATCACCTCGCACACGTTTGCCACGGCCTGCAACACGCCGCGACCCTCGTAGCGCGAGCGCTCGGCGTCGCGCAGCTCGCAGGCTTCCGCTCGTCCGGTACTCGCGCCCGAAGGCACGATCGCGCGTCCCCAACCGCCACCGCGCAAAGAGACTTCCGCCTCGACCGTGGGCCGGCCGCGGCTGTCGAGGACTTCGCGGGCGTGGATTTTGGCGATGGCGGTCACGGTGCTTGCTCCTCGGGGATGACAGGTGCGTCGCGCCCGGCGGCCGCATCGAACTTGTCGCTCGCCAGGCGCACGACCTGCCGCCACACAGCGGGTGGGTCGGCGAGGATCTCGTGGCACAACGCGCGCATCAGTTCGCGCCGCCTGGCGTCGGCCAGGTAGTCGACCGGGCTCTTGCCGTCCAAGCGCGCCCACGCGCAGGCTGCGAAGTGCTGGATCCCGCGCGACCAAAGCATCTCCAGCTCGGCGCGTTCGACACGCTCGCCCAGCCGCCGGTCATAGGCACGCTGGAATACCTCGGTGAGCTCCAGGTACCGCGCATGATCCGGCATGCGGTGACACGCCTTGAGCACCAGGTGGCTCAAAAAGAATCCCAGGTCGAAGGCCGGATCACCGAAGTGGCCCGTCTCGAAATCGACCAGCATCAGCCCCTGCGACATCCCGGCGTCGAACAGCAGCATGTTCTTCGGGCTGAAATCCGCGTGGACCAGTGTACGCGGATGCGCTTCCAGCGACGCAATCAGGCGTTCGACGGGCGCTCGCGCGTTGTCTTGCGCGTTGGCCAACGTGCGATAGTACGGATCGACTCGCAGCGCGACGAACAGCGAACAGTCGCCCAGTGCATCGGCCATGCGCGCGCTTCGCCAGCTTCCGCCGTGCAACGTGCCCAGCAATTGCCCACAGGCCGCGGCCACGTCCGGGTCGACGCGTCCCTCCAACAAGTCCTGCTTCCAAACGCGGTTCGGTCGCGGCGCCGCAGAAATGGCCATCAGGTAATGCTCTCGGTCCTCGAACAGCACGTCCGGCGTTCGTACGACAAGCAGCGGAACATGGCGATCGTGGTCCGCTGGCCGGAGAAGCAGCGAGCACTCGCGCAGCACGTCGGCCTCGCGCCAGATTCGCTCGCGGCGGCAAAACCAGTCGTGCGCCGTGCGCAGTTTCTCGCGCGCCTGCTTGAGCACGAAATCGCCGTGGGGGACGTCCGGACGCTCGACCAGCAGCACCATGTTCGACACGCCGCCCGTCAGCTCGCGGACGACGATCCGCTCGCTCGGCCCAACGTGGCCGGCGCCGCGCAAGTAACATTCGGCCGATTGCTGATCGATTACGAGCATCTGGCCAATATCGCTGGGCAACGGCGCGACGGTCAAGCGATCGGCGTGTGGCGTGCAGCAAGAGTTTCCGCCGGTAGCTGGATTCGCAAGAATTCAGCCCGTTGGATGGAACGTGTTTCGCCTCCGGTCGTATTTGCCATGAGACGTGATCGTACGCGCGTCGCGGCGCCCCGGCGAGCGGTGAATCTCTGGATTCTGTCCGGCGCCGTCAGGGGCTATAATAATTCGGGTACGGCGCCGCGCTTTACGGATGCTAATCGGAAAATCCCATGTCGACGTTCGAAATCCCACCGTTTCGGCCGCACACCCTGTTTCGCGGCGGGCATGCGCAAACGATTGCTGGCGCTTACTTGCCCTATCGCCGCCCCGGGTACCGCGCGCGGCATCACTACGTCGCGCTGCCGGACGGCGATCGCCTGGTGCTGCACGACGATTGCCCGCCCAACTGGCGGCCCACCGACCGCACGGCGCTCTTGATCCACGGGCTGGCCGGCTGCCACGAGAGCGGCTACATGGTGCGGATCGCCCACAAGCTGCAAGCCGCCGGCGTGCGTGCGTTGCGGATGGA
>JBGSYQ010000428.1:0-8000 GCA_041750795.1 Pirellulales bacterium
GCCTTGGCCCAAGAGCTGAACGTGCCGGTCCGTGCCGCGCTGCTGCCGCCGGATAAGGTTGCCGCCCTGGCGAAGGCCCGCGCCGACTTCGGCCCGGTGGCCATGGTGGGTGATGGCATCAACGACGCGCCCGCCTTGACCGCCAGCGATCTGGGCATTGCCTTGGGCGCGGGAGTCGACGTCTCGCGCGAGAGTGCGTCGGTCTGCCTGGTGAGCAACGATCTGGCGCTGGTGCCCTGGTCGATCGCGCTGGCCCGGCTGACGCGCCGCGTGATTCTGCAAAACTTGTTTTGGGCATTCTCGTACAACACGCTGGGCATCGGCCTGGCGGCCGCCGGCTGGCTCAACCCGGCCTGGGCGGCCGCCGCCATGGTCGCCAGCAGCCTGCTGGTGGTCGGCAACTCATTGCGCTTGACCAGGCTCGTCCCGCCCAGCGCCCAACGATTTGTCATCGACGCGCAACCGCAATCGTCAACTGCAACCCAGTGGGCAATGCCGTCGGCAACGGCTTAACACGAAGTCCACCCTATGCTCGAATTGCCTCTCGTGTTCCTCGGCGGTCTGCTTGGCTCGGCGCACTGCGTGGGTATGTGCGGCGGCTTTGCGCTGCTCATCGGCAGCGGCGCCGGCAGTGTGCCGTCGAACGTTGCACGTCAGGCCGTCTATAGCCTGGGACGCATTTTCACCTACGTCGCACTCGGCGGAGCACTCGGCTATGCCGGCCTGCGCCTGGCCCAGGATCTGCCCCTGATCGTGCGGGCACAATCCGTCTTGGCGCTGGTGGCCGGCGTCACGCTGGTGATTGTCGGGCTTATCTCCGCAGGTGTACTGCCAAACAACTTGTCGTCGTTTTTTGGCCGAGGCGGCCGCTCCGCCTCGCACGCTGGTCCGTCATGCCTGGCCAGCGGGCTGCTCGGCTCGTTCCTCCGTGCGCCGGGCTGGGGCAATGTGTTTCTGGCCGGCGTATTCACGGGCTTCCTGCCGTGCGGGCTGGTGTATGGCTTTTTGGCATTGGCGTGCAGCACGGCCAGCTTTCCCGTCGGCGCGGCAACCATGGCGGCGTTTGGACTGGGCACCGTGCCGCTGATGGTGTTGGTTGGCAGCGGCGGCTCGCTGGTGTCGGTGGTCACGCGGCAGCGGCTGTTGCGGCTGGCCGCCTGGTGCGTGGTGGTGGCCGGCATGATCTCGCTGGCGCGTGGCGTCAGCGCGTGGACCGCCGACACGCAATCCGGCCCGCCGGACTGCCCGCTGTGCGCCGACGAATCATGAGCCAACCGGCGCCTGGACCATCACGTAAGCCAGCCCCACCAGGGCGCCCAGCAGGTTGACGATCACGATCAGCAAGGCCACGCCCCACACGGTTTGCATGCCGCTGTCGGCCTTGGCCTCCTTGGCCGGGCGGCCGAGCACGCGCGTGACGAGCACGCCGACGACCCAGCTCCAGTGCATCATCACGTGCAGCAGGATCGCCAGCCCGATGATCGACACCAACACGAACTGGAGATTGGCCCAAGCGTCGTAGTTGGCGCCCCACAGCGTCCAACCGGCCGCCACGCTCGGTGCCGGAAACACCACCCGCAACACGGCCGAAGTGAACAGCAACGACACCGCCATCACCAGCAGCAGGCAATCCAACACGAAATTCAGCATCGTCCGAGACATTGTCGAGATTCCCGTGCGGGAAGACGTGGCGCGAAGCAGCCAGTTGACGCCGAGGACCACCCGCGGCGACTGCAGCGCTTAAGAATGACGAGCGGCCGCGTTGCCGGCAACCCGCCGCAGCCAACGCGCGTTGAGAGTGATTATGGCACGTAGCTGGATTCGCAAGAATTCAGCCCGCTCTACCTGGCACGTAGCTGGATTCGCAAGAATTCAGCCCGCTCTACCTGGCGCGTAGCTGGATTCGCAAGAATTCAGCCCGCTTTACCTGCGGCAACGCGATGCATTGACGCGGCAGGGCGCTCATCTTTGCAGTCGGTCCGTCGATCGTCGCGACGCGAGCTCGACGTCGTCGGCGTATCGGCGCCACGCTTCGTTGCGCTCGCAAGACTTCAGCAGCAGCGTGGGAAGGCAGCAGGCGACCAGCGCGATCAGCCCCACGACAACCGCGACGAGAGCGTGGTATTTCGTGACGAACGCCGTGCCCGCAACGTCGGCGAGCACCTTGCAGCTACCGAAATACAGCACCACAAACAGCGTCAGCCCAGCGATGCATCGCATGCCAGTCCCCTTTCGTGCGTGGCAACCACCCACCGAAAGCCTAGCATGCGTTCGCAGCGACCCGCTTCCCACCACCGGCCGCACGGGCAACCGGCCGGCAAAACCGGCCGATCTGCTCTGGCCAACCCAAGTGGACAGGGGCGGGATCGAACCGCCGACACACGGATTTTCAGTCCGTTGCTCTACCAACTGAGCTACCTGTCCGATTCTATCGTGTTTTTCCGAGTGGTTTGCATTATTTCGGGGCGTCGTTATTATAGTGCCTGACACCCGTTTGACACCCATTCGCACCCGACCGACTTCCCAAACCAACGGACGCACGATGGAAAACGCAAAGCACAAGTCTAATCGAACCGCGCCTGTTCGCAAGGCACGTTCGAAGGCCGACACGTTCCCATTATTCCAACGGAGTGACGGCCGCTGGTGCAAGAAAATCGGCGGCAAGCATGAGTACTTTGGCCGCGACAAGGATGAGGCGCTCGAGCGGTACAAGCGATTCGTCGGCATGGGCTCCCTGGGGCTCGATCCGGCAGCCGATGCCATCGGCACCCGCGAGCTATTCAACCGCTATTTGACTTCGCACCAGCAAGCCATGCTGGCCGGCGAGATAGGGGCACGCACACTGAGCGATTCCGCGTCGACCCTGCGCCGGGCCGCGGCCATCCTGGGCGACCGCCCGGTTAGCTCCCTGGGGGCGGCAGACTTCGCCACACTCAAGACCCGGTGGAGCAAGGGGCGATCCATCATCACCGTGAGCGGCGACGTACGGCGACTCAAGGCGGCATTCCGCTGGGGACTCAATGAGGGGCTGTTGCCCAAGTTGCCGCAGTATGGAAGCGGGTTCAAGCCGGCGCCGGCGCGTGCCGTGCGGCTGGCCAAGTCGCAACGGGCGGCGCTCATGTTCGAGGCGGACGAACTGCGGTTGCTGGTCGACTCCGCGGGGGTGCAACTCAAGGCGATCGTTCTGTTGGGCGCGAACGCGGCGCTACTGCCCGTCGATATTGCCCGGCTCGAATTCGAGGAAATCGACCTGGACCGCTCAACGCTGCGCCAGGCACGCGGCAAGACGGGCGTCGACCGGCAATGCTGGCTCTGGCCGCAGACCGTCGAGGCGGTCAAGGCGGCTATCGAGGCACGCCCCAAGCCGGCGAAGCCTGAGTATCGGGATCTGGTGTTTCTCACCGAGAGCGGCAACCCGATGGTGCGCACCAGGACGCCAGCCAAGGCGGCAAAGGACATCAAGAAAGCGCTCAACGCCACGGTTATCAATCGCGTGACGTCGGATTTTCGCGGGCTCATGCAGGATTGCAAGGTCTACCGGCACCGCCGCGGGTTTGGGGCGTTACGGCATGGATTCTTGACGATCGCGGAGCAGGGCAGGGACTTCGCGGCCGTGGCGTGCGTCATGGGGCACGTGCTGCCGGGCGTGGGCTCCCACTACCGCGAGCGCGTGGGCGCGGACCGCATCAAGGCCGCGTGTGAGATTGTTCGGACGTGGCTATTCGGGGCGGAGCCGCCGGCTCCCAAAAAACGCAAGGCCAAGTAGAATGACGTCGCTGGGCTCGCGGGCTTGATCACCCGCACAGGCTGGCCGCTGTCGTGGCTGCATCATCCCCACGGCATCGGCCGGCCGGCCTGGCTGAAAGGATGATGCAATCATGGACAGTGATCTGCTCCGCGACGCCGCAATCGCATTAAACAATCTAGCGCGTCTTTTGAGAGCTGGCGCTCCAAACCCAAGTACCCTCGAAGATTTTGCGCGCCGTGCGCACGATCAGCTACGGCTCGTGCTGCCGTCGATCATTCACGACGCCAATATCGACATTGCGAAAGCCGCACTTTGCAACATTGAATCCCTCACGATCGACGGGCGAGTAGCAATCATCCGGGAAGCAGTGACGCAGTTTCAACAGGATGAATCGCAACTGCCCGCAGACGCAACGTGGCGAGATCTGGCGCAACTGCCAGCGCTGAATCGTGCCCATTTCGATCATGTTGCAGCGAGCTTTGCTGAATTGGCCAACGTCCTGAATGACGACGCAAACTCTATAGAAAATTGGGCCCAAATCGCGGTTGGTGCCAGCGATGTCGGAGACGACACAAAAGGCGACACGCCGAAAAAAAAACCAAAGCAACCCCGGAAGCTGAACATCCACGCCATCGACTGCGCTCGCCGCTACAAGGAGGCCCGCAAGACCGATGCGACAATCACCATGAAACAAGTAGTTTCTGACTACTACGAAGAAACTGGCAAGAGCAGCGTCGAGAGCATCATACGGGTGCTCAACGATCACCCGGACCAGTGGAAAGACGACAAAAACACGACATAAACGCGACACGCCGCCAGAATTCGACAGTCCGCATGAACTAGCCTCCGACCAGTGCAAACATTGGTTTGGAGGTTTTTTTATGGGCTTTCAATCGTCCGAATACTCGACCCCGCCCCAGCTCGGCAAACGTGCCCGCATCGCGGCCAGCAAGATCATCGGCTGGATTGAGTGTGGGGAATTGCGCGGCGTGAATCTGGCGTCGAGCACGACGGGCCGGCCGCGGTATCGAATCGCCGAAAGTGACTGGCAGGACTTCCTGCGCAGGCGATCGGGGAGCGTCGTTCCTGCCCCCAAAGCACCACGAGCGAAGCGGCGGCACGCTGCCGTCAAATCTTTCGTTTGACTCCGGGAAACGCCAAACGGCCGCCCACCCCGGCAAAGAGTGGCGACCGCAAGGCGTTATAACCATGCCCCATCGTAAACGACCACCGCGCCGGCCGCAATCGGATGACTCCACCGAGCGAGCCGCCGCACGACGACGCCGCGAAGCGATCCGGCGCGCGGAACGCGAAGCAAATCGCTTTCTCGCCTGGTTGATCGCCAAAGGCCGGCCGGTTTTCGGCGAAACGGTCGCCGACTACTTCGATCAATGCAAGGCCGAAGAACTTGCCGCACTTGCACGACGCGAACTGCGGAGGGCTGCGCAGTGATCGACGCTATTTCCCTGCCGGTCGATAACCCGTTTATTCGCGCGCTCGACGGACTGCGCGAAACCCCCAACGGCTGGCAGGCGATCTGCCCCGCGCACGACGATCGCACCGCAAGCCTTTCAGTTGGTAAAGGCGACGATGGCAAGTTGTTGATTCACTGCTTTGCGGGTTGCACGCCCCAAAGTGTCGTAGCAGCCGTCGGCCTGCAAATGTCCGACTTGATGCCCAGGAGGAACGGGCGTGCAAGTAAGAAATCGTTCGGCAAGATTGTGGCCGAGTATGACTATCGGGACGAGGCCGGCGAACTGCTCTATCAAGCCGTGCGCTTCCACCCAAAGGATTTTCGCCAGCGCGTGCCCGATGGCAACGGTGGCTGGACCTGGAAAACGAAGGGCGTGCGCCGTGTGCTCTACCGGTTGCCCGAACTACTCGCGGCCGATCCATCGGAGACGGTCTACATCGTCGAGGGCGAAAAGGACGTCGACACACTTCGCAAGCGTGGGTGTGTCGCGACGTGCAATGTGGGCGGCGCCAGCAAGTGGCAGAAGGAATACAACGAGCATCTACGCGGTCGAAGCGTCGTCATCCTGCCCGACAATGATGATGCTGGCCGCAAGCATGCCCGCATGGTGGCCAAGTCGCTCGTTGGCGTGGCCGCGTCGGTCAAGATCGTGGAACTGCCCAAGCTGCCCGAGCACGGCGACGTGTCCGACTGGCTTACCGCTGGCGGCACCGTCGAGGCGATTGAGGCGATTGCGGCCGCGGCGCCGGAAGCGGTCAAGCAGAGTGCAACGAACAACCCCAGGCCGAACCGCGCAGCCGCAAAGCAAACCGGACTGCCCGAAGTGCCGTTGCCGGGCGGCGAAATCACGATCACCAGCGCCGCGGCAATGTTCGGAGAACTGCTCGGGGCGACCGGTCAATTCTATCTTCGCGGCGGCGTGCCGATGCGACTCGTGCGCGCCGATGGTGAGCCCGCCTTGCAAGTCATGCGGGCCCCTGCGCTATGCTCTGATTTAGAGACGGTTGCGCGACTGGTCCGCGTTCAACAAACCAAAGATGACGAGACGGCCGCGCCTGCCACGTGCTCGGAATCCGCCGCGCGGCTACTTCTCGAATCGAATGCGCTCCGTTCCGCTCTGCCGCCGATCACCGTGGTATCGCGTTGTCCAGTGCTGATTGAACGCGACGGCCAGCTCGTGCCGGTGGCCAGCTATGACCGCGGGAGCGGCGTGCTCGCAAGTGGAAGCGAACCAACTGCTATGGACTTGCCCGACGCGCTCGCGCTGCTGTCCGAACTGGTCGACGGATTCAAGTTTGCAACACCGGGGGACCGCGCCCGCGCGCTGGCGGCGACGATCACGCCGGCGCTGGTGTTCGGTGGTCTGCTTGGCGGACGTGCGCCGATCGACTTGGGCGAAGCGACCGATTCGCAGGCCGGCAAAGGCTATCGCAACAGGTTGACTGGCGCGATCTATCGCACGACTCCGCGCATGGTCACACAGCGGGCGACCTGTGGCGTGGGCTCGATTCAGGAGAGTTTCGACGCCGTGCTCGTGTCTGGCTCGTGCATCATTTCGTTCGATAACTTTCGGGGCAAGCTGGACCTGCCCGGGCTCGAATCGTTTTTGACGGAGGATTCGTATCTCGCACGCATCCCCTACGCTGCGCCGGTGGCCATCGACCCGCGGCGCATCATCGTGCAGATCACCAGCAACCAAGCGCAGGTAACGAGCGACCTGGCCAATCGCTGCTCGTGCGTGCGCATCTTGAAGCACCCGGACGGCCACGAGTTCAAGCAGTACGGCGGCGGCGACTTGCTAGATCACGTTGCCGACAATCAGGCCGACTACCTCGGGGCCGTGTTCGCCGTGGTCAGAGAGTGGCATCGGCTGGGCAAGCCGCAACTCGCACGAGCGGATCACGACTTTCGCCGGTGGGCCAAGGTGCTGGGCTACATCGTCGAGAACATCATGGGCGCCGGAGGGCTGCTTGTGGGCCACCGTGCGGCCCAGCAACGCATTGCCTCGCCCGGGCTGTCCTGGCTCCGCGACGTGGCGCTTGCGGTGCTCAAGGCCAAGCAGGGCGAACTGTGGCTGCGCACTCACAACCTGCTGACGATCGTCGTCGAGGCCGGCATTGATACCCCGGGCATCGATCCGGCTGCTATCGACGATGACGACGCCTGGCGCAAGGCAACTCAAACGCTCGGGCGAAAACTGGGCAAAGTGTTCGCATCGAGGGAGTCTATCGAGATCGACAGCATGGGCATCGAGCGGCGGGAAGGCACGGATGACCAGTGGCGGCGAAAGACCGAATTCGCGTTTTTCCCGGCAACCCCCAATAACCCCCAATGAAACCCCCAATGAAAACATCGAAAAACGCGGCACCCCCCAATACCCCCAATGACTTCCTACACTCGCGTAGCGTGCGTGCGTGCGTGATAGAGAGTTCCAATGTTATTGGGGGTATTGGGGGTCATTGGGGGGAAACACCATGAGCACAGCATACAGCCCCCCGCAGTCGGCGACAGCTTGCCCAGATTCGCAGACGACGCCCGCTGGCCCCACCCCGGCCCTTTGGGTCCTTCCAGCGACGCGCCGTGAGGTTTCCCACCCCGCTCTCGCGCCCGCCAAGCCTGTACCGATTGTGACATCGAAACCAACGAGCCCGGAACCGATTTCTTGCAATGAACCACCCGCCCGACATTGACGCCGGCCTGCCGACGCTGGATCCCGCCACGCTGCCGACGCTGGGCACCAGCACGGCCACCGACAAGGCCGCTCGCCGGCTGGCCCGC
>JBGSYQ010000429.1:0-8238 GCA_041750795.1 Pirellulales bacterium
GCAGCGCCTTGCGCGGCGGATCGACAGGCGCGCGGGCCACGCGGTCGGTTGTTGCTTGCCGATCGGCGGTCGCCAGCCGTTCGGTGGCACTGCCGGCGGACCAAATGGCGTCGAGCGTGAGCACGATCAGAAACAGCGCCGCCAAGGGCACGATCCAAGGTAAGTGGTGGCGCCAGCGGGCAAGCGGCCCGTCGCTGCGCGGCACGGAGCGGCTTGAGGGCGGAGCGTTGAGCGGCAGACCGAACTTCTCGCTCAGCTTGACCAGCTCGTCGGCCAACTCGCTGGGCAATTGAAAGCGCTGGGCCGGGTTCTTGGCCAGCATGCGCGCCAACAGCCAGGTGACCTCGACCGGCAACTCGGGGCGGATGGTGCGCGGGTCGGGGGGCGTGTCTCCCTGATGCTGCAGCAGCTTTTGCAGCACCGTGCCATCGGGAAACGGGGGTTGGCCGGTGAGCATGTAGAAAAACGAGCAGCCTAGCGAGTACATGTCGCTGCGCACATCGGCGCTGCGAGGGTCGCGAGCCTGCTCGGGCGAGATATAGTCGAACGTGCCCAGCGTGACGCCGCTGGCGGTCAAGTCGTTGTCGGCGTGGGCCACCTGGTTCAGCCGAGCCAGTCCCATGTCGACCAGCTTGGCCTTGCCGTCCGGGGTGATCAGCACGTTCGACGGCTTGATATCGCGGTGGATGACGTCGCGCTGGCTGGCGTGGTCGAGCGCCTGGGTGATTTGATACGTGTAGCTGACCGCTTCGCCCAGCGGCAGCGGACCGAGTTGCTCGACGCGGTCGCGCAGATTGATGCCCTCGATGAACTCGAAGACGATGTAGTGGACGCCGCGGTCCTCGCCGACGTAGTGAACGCGTGCGATGTTTTCGTGATTGAGCCGCGCGGCCGATTGGGCCTCGTTGCGAAAGCGGCGCAAGGCCTCGTCGTCGGCCGATTGATCGCGCGAGAGGACCTTGACGGCCACTTCGCGATTGAGCGTGGTGTCGAGCGCGCGGAACACGACGCCCATGCCGCCGCCGCCGATGAACTTTTGCAGCCGGAATTGCCCGAGCTGGTCCCCTTCGCCGAGGCCGCTGGTGTCGAGTCGTCCGGGGGCGGGCGTGAGGTTGATGCCGCCGGTGGGTTGGCGCGCGGAGATGACCGTGAGCTGGCCCTGGCTCGAGCCGGATTTGCCGGAGCGATGCGAGCCCGAGCCTTCGGCGGAAGTGGGAGCATCCGCCGCGGCCGACTCCGCGGACGCTTGGGGCGCCGATTTGTGGCTCGATCGGTCGTTCATGCTATCCTCGGTCCCTTAGCCCGTGCGGGCGGCAGGCATCATGGTACCGAACCGACACCCTGGGATTGCGGTTGTGGACGTGAGGATCGCAATCCGAAACCTGCCGCAGGCCGCGAGACGAATGTCCCGGGGATGACCTGGAAGACGGGTGGTTCCATCGAACGCACGCCATTCTAACCTCGATTTGCACTCTGCGTCAATCAAGTAAGCTCACTTGCGACTTGGAGTTACGGCCGTTTATGGGACCGTGCGGCCGGCCGAGCACGTGGGCGGACCGTCCGTGGCGGAATCGATCGCATCTTGGTAGTCCGTGTATGATTGTTTTCGCCGTGGATTGGACTACATTGCTGCCTGGCGGCCTGTTGGGCCGCAAAGCGCGCAACTTCGAGCGCCGACTCGGATCACCTTTTGCAACCGGATTCTCAGCATGCCTGGCTCACTTGATCGACGACGTTTTCTGCAACACTCGGCCGCGGCCACAGCCGGCTTGGGACTGGCCGCGCTCCCGGCGGCCCCCTCGCTGGCCGCCGATAGCGATCCCAAGTTCAAAATCTCGCTGGCCGAATGGTCGCTGCACAAGGCGCTTTTTAGCCGCAAAATGACGAATTTGGACTTTGCACAACAGGCCACCACCCTGTTCGGCATCGACGCCGTGGAGTATGTCAACCAGTTCTTCAAGGACAAAGCCCAGGATCAGAAGTACCTGAACGAGATGAAGACCCGCTCGGAGGATCAGAACGTCAAGAACGTGCTGATCATGATCGACGACGAGGGCTTTCTGGGGGATCCGGACGCAGCCAAGCGGACCAAGGCCGTGGAGAACCATTATCCATGGGTCGAGGCGGCCAAGTTCCTGGGATGCCACTCGATTCGCGTCAACGCTTACTCGAAGGGTTCGCCTGAGGAGCAGGCCAAGCTAGCAGCCGACGGGCTGCGCCGCGTGGCCGAGTTTGCCGCGCCGCACGGGATCAACGTGATCGTGGAAAACCACGGCGGCTTGTCCTCGAATGGAAAGTGGCTGGCGGGGGTGATGAAGGTAGTGAATCTGCCCAATTGTGGGACTCTGCCAGATTTCGGTAATTTCAAGGATTACGACCGGTATCTGGGCGTGGAGGAAATGATGCCCTTTGCCAAGGGAGTCAGCGCCAAGAGCTACGACTTCGACGCGGCGGGGAACGACACGCAAATCGACTTTGCGCGAATGATCAAGATCGTCCTGGACGCCGGCTACCACGGCTACATCGGCATCGAGTACGAAGGGACTCGCCTGCCGGAAGCCGACGGCATTCGCGCGACCAAGAAGCTGCTGGAACGCTATCAGCGATAGCTTTGATAGCTTTCCTGTAATGCGCATTTCACTCATTCGACGGCCTATCTCCAGATTAGCTGGAATGGGCCGTTTTTCATTAGGTGCGGCGGTGTTCCGCTGAAAAAAAACAGACATTCCTCCCAAGTGCTATCACCGGACACTTGGCTAATGTGAAAAACGCGGCTGCCCGGTTTTTAGGCACAATGGCCGTGCCTAATCCGCAGGCATGGCCGCCCGGCGATTGCGCACGGCGAGGTTGTCGACGCAAGTGCTATCAAAGAAATGACATCCGTGCTGACCTTGACGGGCAGCTACGATTTCCAAAACGACCAGTCGGTGTCGGCCGGTCCGTTCCGAACTACCGTTTCAGGAGATCGAAGATGAACGAGCAGCGACAAGATGTCTTTCGCATCGCGGACGAGATTTTCCGTCAGCGCCCAAGTTGGGTGACCTTCTTCCGCGAGGTGTTGGGCGTGGATGGAATCGTCCGCCAGGTGTATGGCTCGCCCGAAGCTCTTTCCCAATTTGAACAAACTGCCGAATATCAAAAGATTCAACAAATGCTCGCGAAGCTCCGCGAGAACGATGCCGACCTGCCGGGTGGGCCGCGCGAGCCGACGCGTGTGATCACCGTGCGGCTGCCCAAGAGCCTCCACGAGTCGTTGCGAGCCGAGGCTCACGACCGGCACACGAGCATGAACAAGCTGTGCATTTCCAAGCTGCTGCAGGTGGTCGACGGCGAGCTTGTGCCGTCGGAGAACGGCGCGGGCGTACCGCAGGTTGCGACGACTGCGTCGCATGGATAACGGCAGAGGGCTGCGGTAATTGGCTAAAAAGAGATTCGGAGCGGACCTGTAAGCCGGGTTCTGTACCCCTGCGGCGGCAATCCTGCCGCAGGGGCGACGGCCATTTCTCTAAGGCCACGGATTGCTCCGCAGCTCAAGCGGCCTACCCGAAAGTGACTAGCGGGCCGGACCGGACCGCTCGGGGTTTCCCCCGATCCTTTCTGTTTGGCCTTGCACCGGATGGGGTTTGCCTAGCCAGGCTGGTCGCCCAGCCTGCTGGTGAGCTCTTACCTCACCGTTTCACCCTTACTCGCCGCGCGTCCGAGGACTGCGGCGAGCGGTTTACTTTCTGTTGCACTTTCCCGGGCCTTGCGACCGGTGGGCGTTACCCACCACCCTGTCCTGCGGTGCCCGGACTTTCCTCTCGCTCCCCACGAGGGGTGGCGAGCGGCCGTCCGGTCCGCTCCGAATCCGTATTTACCATACGTGTCCCACAGACGGTTTGATAGTCTCCGGCGGGCTTTTGGGGCCGTTTTATGCCGGCAGCCAGCCCAACAGCCGAGCCAGGTCTTTGCGCTTGTGCGTCACTTTGGAGAAGATGAATGGCGGTGTAGCGGTCCGGCGGGAATTATTGTGCCGATCGTGCGGCCAGTAACGATTGTATCGAGGGGGGATGCAGGCGCTGAATGCTGCGCAGCGCCGTGGCGCGCCGCGATGGAGCATCGCGCCGGCGTCTTTCCCGCTTTTGTGCCGCTGGGCGGTCCCACTGGGTCAACGCGAGCGGCTGAGACAATCCTGGCTGGCGCTGGTCATCATGCCGCGACCTTTCGTTCCCAGTGCGCTTGTTCGAAAAATGACCAGTGCGGCGCTGCTGGTGCTAGCGGTGTCTGCTCTGTCTCGCCAGGTACCAGTAGTGGCTGAAACCAGGGTGACGCTTGTCACGCCGGCGCCGATTTCGCCCGCGGCGGCGCAACCGCTGGTCACACGGTTGCCGTCAACGACTCCACAAAGCCGAGCGTATCCCACCCGGCAAGCGACCGCCCATTTGCGCCACCAGGCCGAGTTTCGCCTGTCCCAGCCCCCCGTGCCGCCGCAGCCGCCGGCGCCCTTGGTCGAAACGGTGCCCCCGGGATTGCTGGAAGCTGGCGGGATGACCCTGGAAGAGATCACGGGCATTGCGCTGGCCAATAGTCCCGTGATTCGCGAGGCGCGCAACGAGTGGCTGGCCGCGCAGGGGCGGGTGTTGCAGGCCAGCTTCTACCCGAATCCGACGATGGGATCCGCCGCGCCGCAACTTGCCGGTCTGCAATCGCAGGTCAATGCCTATGTCGGACAGGAGGTCGTTACCAAGGGCAAGATCGGCCTGGACACCGCGGCGGCGGAGCGCGCGGCGCTGGCTGCCGAAATGACGCTGGTGCGGGCCCGTTTCGACCTGCTGACCATGGTGCGCAAGCGGTTCTATACCGCCTTGGCGATGCAACGCCGCGTGGAGGTGTTGGATCAGATGGTCACGATCGCACGCAAGTCGCACGAAATCAGCGAGCGGCTGTTGAAAGCGGGTGTGGGCCCGCGGAGCGACGTGCTGCTGTTGCAGATCGAACTGTCGAAATCCGAAGCTGAACTGCGAAACGCCCACACGCTGGCCGAAACCAGCCGGCGCGAACTGGCCGCGGCCACCGGGCTGGTGGACCTGGCGATCGTGCGCGTGGAAGGCGACCTTCAGCAGGCGCTGCCCGACTACGAATTGCTGGCGACCCAGCACGCCGTCTTGGCGCGCAACGCGCGGGTGCGGCGGGCCGAGTTTGAGATCGCACGCTGGCGATTTCTGCTGCGGCGGGCCGAAGTCGATCCGTTTCCCAACATCGACATGATGGGCGGCTATCAGCGCCAGCAGCCGGGCAATGGCTTCCCGTTGGATCAGGGCATGTACCAGGTGCAGGTGGTCATGCCGCTGTACAACCAGAATCAGGGCAACATTCGCGCGGCGCAGGCTACGATCGCCAGCTCGATGGCGGCTTACAATCGAGTGCGGACCGAGTTGGCCAACGAAACGGCGCTGGCCATCGGGCAATACATCACCGCGCGGCAGTTTGCCGATCGCTATCGCAACGAGATCCTGCCCAGTGCCGTCGAGGTGCAGCGCATCACCGCGCAACTCTACAATCAGGGACAGGTCGAATTCCTGCGCTACTTGGAGTCGCAACGCGCCCTGCTCGACGCCAACCTGGCCTATATCGACGCCCAGTTGGATCGCTGGGTGGCCGGCGCCGAAGTCGCCAGCCTGCTGCAGAGCGAGCAATTTCCGTAGCTTGCCGACGGGCTGCTACGGGTCGAGCAGTTCCGAGACGAAGGTCACCTTGGGGGCCTTGCCGCGGCCGGCAGCGTTGAAGTATTCGGTGAGGAAGCGCAGCCGTTCTTTGCGATCTTCGGGGTTCTTGAAGTTGTCGCCCTTCTGCAAGATGGGCTTGTCGTCGACGATGGTGCCGAACGACCGCTCGCCGGCCGTTTGACAAGGAAACCAGCGGCCCTGGCCTTGCGGGTCCTCCAGGTAGAACTCGGCATGGCAATGGCCCGAGACGAACACCGTGCGGGCGGGGATCTTCTGCGAGCGGCACATGGCCACGAAGAGCGACGCCAGATCGTCGGCGCCCCCCTCCTGGTTGAACAGCGCGCGGGCGGCGCCGGTCAACTCGGCGCCGCGAAAGGCCACGTGCTGGCGAACCCAGTCGTAGATGGCTTCGACCTTCTGCCAGTCGGTTTGCGTGTCGGCCACGGCTTCCTTGGCGGCCGCCACGATTTTCGGATGCCGGCTCTCGATGAAAGGGCTCGAACCGATGCTGACGTTCAACTCGCGATCGAGCTTCCTCGGAATTGAGTAGGTCGACGTGTCGGGCGGCAGCGGCTGGCTCAGCCGCGTCACTTCCAAGGTCACCAGCGCCCGCGCTTCCTGGCCGGCGCCGAGGCGGGGAATCTCCATCACCAGTTGCCTGACGGCGCCGCCGCTGGTGATCGTGCGATAGTCGATCTTGGCATACGAAGGGGCGAAATCCTCGTCGACGATCTTCACTTGCTGGTCGGGCCATTCGGCCGGCACCGGCGCCGTCGCAACCACGTTCAGCACCGTGTCCCTGGCTTGCACGACGATGCCCACCTTGATGCGGCGCGTGCCATGCCCCACCGAATACGCGGGCTGCACGTCGAGGGTGGTCTGTACTTGTGCCGGCGCGTCGGCCCCTGCGGCCAGCACGATCAAAGCCACGAAAACGAGATAGCGTTGCACGGCGCGGGACTCCGGCAGGATGGCGGGCGTCCGTGCGAAAGAGACGAGTGCGGCAGGGCATGCGAGTTTCGCAAGCCGCCGCTTCCTCGTTTGATTGTAATTGGCCGCTGCCGGCGTTTGCTACCGTGCGGCTTACCCGCCGCAGCCGCACACCGGCCTGCCGCCGGATAAAGCCGGTTGTGCCGGCTGTAGTGCGGCCGCGACGAATCGCGGCTTACCAACAAACCGAAAGTCCATCGCAAGCGTCGCGACACGGTGGCCGCGGAAATCGCCTGCGATGGACAATGAACGATGGGGCGAGCGACGGTGCTCGCCAGTCAATCGGACGGTTACGGGATCGAGTAGGCCTCGGGGCCCGGCATCACTTGCACTCCGCCGGGAACCGTGAGGCTGGGGACCGTGGTCATCACGCCCGAGGTTGCACAGGGATCCGGCGCACAGCAGGGGGTCGGCGTGCAGGGTCGAGCGGCCTGCGTCCGCTGAAAGCAGTGGAAGCAGCCCGAAGTCACGACCGTCACACCACTCAAAATCGATAGTACGAGAAACTTCTTCATGCCTCGTCTCTCCGACGTTCCGAAACGGGACTCCGGGGCAAAAGCGCCGGGAGTTGCGCGGCCGTCGATGCGTTCCGTGTTGGCGACATGCAACGGCCTGCTGAGCAACTCTACACCGCGATTGCTGCGCGGCAAGGACGGCGCGTTGACTTTTTGCAACCCGTGGTTTTTTGGCGACACGCACGTCGAAAAGGTGGTACATTTTACGCGACCTGCACGGCGCGCCCTATTGCGAAGAGTCTTTGCAAACTGCCGCACCGCATGCAGGCGTGCGATTCGTACGGTCTGCCAACCGCCGAAGTTCCTGCTTTACCGCCGTCATGCCCGACACCTGTTGCTGCTATCTGCCCGCGGCGCGCGGTACTGTCATTGGCGTCATTGGCGCGATGGCAGTGCTATTGGTTTGCAGCGAGTTGGCGGCGTCCACCGCGACGCCGTGCCGGGCGCAGCCGCGCACCCAGGATGAAGTGTGGCTGGTCAACAGTCGTGGGCTCGGCTCGTGCGATCTGCAGGAAAATGTCCAGCGGCTGAAGTACTGGCGTTACGATCGCCAGCAGTCTTGGGTTCATGCCGAGTTGGACGAGTTGGTGGCGACCGACGATCCGGAAGTGACCACGATCGTCTTCTTGCACGGCAATCGCATCCCGTCGTGCGAAGCGTTCACCAAGGGGTGGAGCGCTTATCGGCGGTTGGTGGCCTGCGCCGACGAGCGGCCCGTGCGATTCGTGATCTGGTCGTGGCCGAGCGAGAGGGTGTGTGGTCCGGTGGAGGATGCGCGCATCAAAGCGTCGCGCACCAACGCGCACGGATACTACCTGGGTTGGTTTCTCGATCGGTTGGATCCGGACGTGCCGGTGGGGCTGTGGGCGCATAGCTTTGGCGCGCGAATCGCGACCGGCGCCTTGCACTTGCTGGGCGATGGAACGTTGGTCGGCCGTCAATTGCGCCAGCGCGCCGGCGATGCGCCGCGAGCGGTGCGGGCGGCGCTGTTCGCCTCGGCGCTCGATTGCGATTGGTTGCTGCCGGGG
>JBGSYQ010000430.1:0-4124 GCA_041750795.1 Pirellulales bacterium
TCGCGCGCGACGCCGCGCAGCCGGACAATGCCAGCGCGGCCAGCAGCAACGCGCCGGCCACGATATATCGCGGCGGGGATACCATGACGCGAAGGGGTTGGAAAGGAACGATCGGCCGGCGCCGATACGCGGGAAGGGATACGCGGGGGCTTCAGTCGGGGAATAGAGCGGACGGGACAGGTTCGATTCAGGCGGCACGCAAGCGGGCGAGCTCGCGCTTCAGCTCGTTGCGATAGGAGTAGTGTTCGACTTCCAGCAGGTTGCGCGGCGTGTCGAGATAGCGAGCGGATTTTTTCGTAGCGTGCGCAGCGGGCGATCGGACGCGGCGCAAAAAGTCTTCCGTCCGATGACCGGCCCTGGTGGCCGCGATCAGCCGCGCCACGAGTTGCGACTGATAGTCCACCAGCCCGAACTGCCCGCTGTCCGGCTGGATCAAGCCGATGAAGAACAAATCGTCGTAGTCCGGATGAAAAACGTTCAGGTGCAACTGCGGGCGGCCGTCGTGCCAGTTGAGATACTGGCGGTCGAGAAACGGAAAGGAAATCTTGTAGCCGGTGGCATAGACGATCAGATCGACCTCGGCGCGGCTGCCGTCCGCGAAACGCACGTGATTGCCGCACAACTGGGCCACGTCGGGCTTGGGTACGATGCGGCCGTGGGCCACGTAGTACGGCAACTGCGAGTTCACGATCGGGTGCGACGCGAACAACTCGTGATCGGGCTCGGGCAGTCCGTATCGCCGCACGTCCCCCACCACGAACCGCAGCACCGAGCGCACGATGGCTCGCCGCACGCGCTTGGGCAGGCCCAGCCGCAACAGCTTCTCGTGAACCATGTCGCTCGGGCGGCCGAAGAGAAACTTGGGTAGAAAGTGATAGCCGCGGCGCGTGCTGTGATAGGTTTGCTCGGCGTGCAGGGCCGCTTCGACCGCGATATCGCAGCCGGTATTGCCCGCCCCGACCACCAGCACGCGCTTGCCGCGCAACACGTCGGCCGACTTGTAGTCGGCCGAGTGAATCACCTGGCCGTCAAACGAGCCGGGAAACTCGGGCCAGCGCGGATCCCAATTGTGACCGTTGGCCACCACCACGCCGGCATAGCGCCGCTGCTCTCCGCCGGCCAGCGTGGCGAGCCAGTGTGCGCCGGCCGGTTCCAGCCGTTCGATCGGAGTCTCGAACTCGATGCACTCGTACAGTCCGAAGTGCGCGGCGTACGCGCGCAGGTACTCGAGCACCTGCGAATGATGCGGGAAGGCCGGATAGTGGGCCGGCATGGGAAAATCGGTGTATTCGGTGAGCCGCTTGGAGCTGATGGTGTGCGTCGAAGCGTAAACGCGGCTGTTCGGCTTGCCAAAGCACCAGTTGCCGCCGATCGCGTCCTGCCGCTCCAGCACGTCGACCGCAATGCCCAACCCGCGCAGATTCTTGGCCGCGGCCAGTCCCGAGGAGCCAGCGCCGACAACACAATAACGGTCGGTGCGATCGATGACGGACATGGGAGGTGGTAGGCGCTACGGGTTTGGCTGGAGGCGGGAGGAGAACGCCTGGAGGCGGTAGGCGGGAGGAAAAAATGCGAGCGGCTACGGGTATTTATCCCCCAATCCCTGACCCCGGTTGCTTGTCGGCAGGCAAGAGTCGGGAATGTGCGCGGCGTGACGATTCTGTCGGTAATATCGTCCAAGTGCCTTGCGCACCATCACGAATCCAGCCGGCCGCAAGAAAAATGACTGAAGTGGGCGGGCGAGGCAAGAGCAATGCGTTGCGTTTGCGGTTTGGCCAGGCGTCCACTGCCAGCATGGCGAGAGCCTGCAAGAGGGCGCACCTGGCACGTGGAAAAGCCGGTGTGCTCATTGCAGCGCGTTGAGCCGGGACGCCCAGGCGACATTTTCACACGGAGGCATCCGGCGCCGCGTGCCGATTGATGTTATGGCGGCTGTCGCGTGGCTTGCGCGGCGGCTTTGCCCGCCTCGCGTGCTGCCCCGCTTTGAGCCGGCCGTTTTTGCACCCCGGCAGAACCTTTTCAATTTCCATAAACCGCATATACTATCGTGACTCTGCAATCTGCCTGCCAGGGGAATGATGTCCGGTTTCCGCGACGGAATCTGGGGTGCGACGGTATGAGTGCTTCTTCGTCCAATGAAGGACGCCCCAGCCTGGATGACGACGGCAGCAGCTATCTGAGCGCAGCCGAGCGCGCAGCAGCCTGGCAACGCGAGTTTGCCCAAACGGGCGGCGCGTTCAGCTCGGCCTTTCAACACGCCGCCATTGGCATGGCGATCGTCGATCTGGATGGCAGGTTTCTCAAGCTCAACCGCTCATTCTGCCGGATCGCGGGCTACGAAGAAGCCGAGCTGCTGGCGACCGACTTTCAAGCCATCACGCACCCGGACGACCTGGATATCGACGTGGCGCTGGCGCGCCAGTTGCGCGAGGCCGAGATCGACCATTACCATCTCGACAAGCGCTACCTCCGGCGAGACGGCAGCGAGATCTGGGTGCAGCTCAGCGTGTCGATGGTGCGCGACGAGCAGGGACAGTCTTGCTACTTCATTTCGCAGATTCAGGACATCACGGCGCGCAAGCGCGCCGAGCACGATGCGGCGCGGCGGTTGCGACACTTGCAGCGACTGACCCAGACGATGTCGCTGCTATTGAAGGACCTGGATGCGGCGCCGGACGACGACCAATATGAACGCTGGTTGCGGATCCTGATGAAGGCGTTCGGCAGCCCGCTGGGCATCTTTCTGTGCGCGAATCGGGACGACGTATTGGTGGGGCCGCGCGTGGCGCCGGCGCTGGTGTCGCGGGTGCGATATCGGCCGGCGCACCGATTGGAAGTGTGGGAAAAGGCCATCCGCACGCAAGCGGTCATCGCGGAGAATCGCGCCCGGCGGATGGAAGACGGCAGCGTGGCGGCACGGGCGTTGGTCGGGCCCATCGTGTTCGAGGGGGCGCTCGTGGGGATCATACACCTTTGCGACGCCGGCGCCGACTACGATGCCGACGATTGCGATCTGCTGGAGCGAGTGATCTGCATGATCGCCCCCGTGGTCGCGGCCCGCTTGAAGCGCGAATCGCTGACGCCGCGCGAACTGGAAGTCATGGAGATGCTGGTGGCCGGGCAGAGCCAGAAAGAGATTGCCCAGGCGTTGGACATCTCGGTGCAAACGGCCGCAAAACATCGCGCTCGGCTGCTGGACAAGCTGCATCTGAAGAACGACGTAGAGCTGGTCCACCTGTCGATGCGCATGCGACGCCCGCTGGTTGCCAACGTCGATTGACGAAGCGGAGAGGACAGGATTCGAACCTGCGGACCAGTTTCCCGGTCACCGATTTAGCAAACCGGCGCTTTCGACCACTCAGCCACCTCTCCGGTGGTACGTTGCCTGCCGCTCGACCGTGCCTACCGAACGCGACCCATCGAGCTGGTCCTAACGAGCACAAAACTCGCCCGGCTGGCGCGCAAAAAGCAACCTCTGAATTCTTATCTATTCTACGCGCATTCGCAAGAGAAGTTCGGTCCAGGTTTGGGCCGGGTTGCGCTGATTTTCCCAGTAGCGGGCGCCGCCAACCGTTCAGCCAGAGGTGGATCGCTGGACTGGCAAGAGTTCGGCCGCAGGACGCCTTGCGACGAGAGCTGCGAAGGACGAGTCCATTCTACTGGAAGTCTTGCGAGCGCAGTGACGGCGAGTGTCACTCGAGGGCCATCGCAGGCTCGGCGGCGCTGAGCTCGACGGCGCTGAGTGCGGCGGCGCGGTGTGGCGTGGCGAGTTGGGGCGGCTCGCCGGCGGCTTGCCGTTGGGCGTGCGTACGCCAGCGGTGTTCGAGCTGGGCGATGCTCAGGCCATAGACTTGGCGCAGGCCCTGCTGGTAGCCGCCTTCGAGCGAAGCGGCGACAAAGTCGAGAAATCGTTGCTCGCCGGATAGCTCCACCAGAAACTTGACCAGCGACGCGCTTTGGCCGTAGAAGGCGCCCCAGCGGCCCGGCGGGGGATAGTCGTCCATCGCCACCAACTCCACCAGGCGGAGCTCCGCGCGATGGGCTAGTGCGCGTGCAAAATCGCGGGCGTGCCGCCGCTGCTTGTCGGCCGAGTCGGCCAGGATGGCGACGCCCTCGTCGACCCA
>JBGSYQ010000431.1:0-19260 GCA_041750795.1 Pirellulales bacterium
GCGGGCATCCGCCCGCGGCCCGCGACGTCAACCGACAAGACACACCCGGCAAACCACCTAACTCAGGCAGAAGCGACCCATGGGACGATCACTCAAGAAAGGCCCTTTCGTCAATCCGAAGCTGTTCGCCAAGGTCGAGCGAATGAGCCACGGCGGCAAGGAACCGATCAAAACCTGGGCCCGCTCCTGCACCATCGTGCCGGAGTTCGTGGGACATACGTTCATGGTGCACAACGGCAAGATTCACATGAAGGTGTTCGTAACCGAGGATATGGTCGGTCACAAGTTGGGCGAGTTCGCTCCCACGCGCACGTTCCGCGGCCACGGCGGCCGCGGCGGCAAGAAGTAACCCGCAGCACGTAACCAGCAGCGCCAGAACCAGCGGCGCCAGACGAACCCGCCGCGATGCCCAGCATCGCACACGACCGAAGGAAAGTAATCATGGCTTACCAGGCCGTTCACCGATTCGCACGCATCAGCGCCCGCAAAGTGCGCCCGCTGGCCGATCTGATTCGCGGCAAGCATGCCGACGAGGCGCTCGATCTGCTGCGCTACCAGCCGCAGCGCGGCGCGCGGCTGCTGGAAAAGGTGCTCAAAAGCGCCCTGGGCAACGCCGAGGATCGCCGTGCCCCGTCGATCGGCGACCTGGTGGTCACCGACGTGCGGATCGACGGCGGGCCGATGTTCAAGCGCGTGCGTCCGCGGGCGCGCGGCATGGCTTTCATGGTCAAGAAGCGGATGTCGCACATCAGCGTCTCGGTGGACACGATTTAAACCGCACCGCACCGACGGAACTCAGCCAAAAAGGCAAAGCAATGGGTCAAAAAGTCAATCCAACCGGCTTTCGCACCGGCATCATGGTCGGCTGGAAAAGCCGCTGGTATGCCTCGAAGCAGGAGTTTGCCAACCTGCTGATCGAAGACCGGAAACTGCGCTCCTTCATCAAGGACAAGTACCGCTTCGCCGGCATCCCCAAGATCGAGATCGAGCGCACGCGCGACGAGGTGAAAGTCATCCTCCATGCGGCCCGGCCCGGCATCATCATCGGCCGCAAGGGACAAGAAGTCGAAAAGCTGCAAGAAGAGCTGCAAAACCTGGTCGGCCGCCGCATCAACATCAAGATTGAAGAAATCTCACGCCCCGAGATCCAGGCTCAACTGGTCGCCGAGGACATCGCCGACCAGTTGGCCAAGCGGGCCAGCTTTCGCCGCTGCATGAAGCGGGCCATCGAGACTACGATGGAAGCCGGCGCCAAGGGCATCAAGGTACAACTGGCCGGTCGCCTGGGCGGATCGGAAATGGCGCGCTGCGAAAAGGCCGCCTCCGGCTCCATCCCGCTGTCCACGCTGCGGGCCAAGATCGATTACGGATTCACTGAAGCGAAAACGGCCCAGGGGCACATCGGTGTCCAGGTGTGGGTCAACCAAGGCATGTATCAAGAGGACCAGACCGATGGCGCTGATGCCCAAGAGGGTCAAGCACCGAAAAAGCCAAAGAGGACGTATAAAAGGTAATGCCACTCGTGGCAACCGCGTCGTCTTCGGAGAGTTCGGACTGCAAACCACACAAGGCGGCTGGATCAGCGCGCAGACGATCGAGGCGGGACGTATCGCCGCCTCGCAGGTGATGCGCAGCGAGGGCCGTTTGTATATCCGCATATTTCCGCACAAGTCCATCACGTCGATTCCGCTGGAAACTCGCATGGGAAAAGGAAAAGGCGAACCGGAGTACTGGGCGGCCGTGGTGCGCCCCGGCACCGTGTTGTACGAGTTGGGCGGCGTGACCGAAGAAGCCGCGCGGCTGTGCTTCGCACGCGTGGCCCACAAGATGCCCGTCCGCGTGCGACTGATCAAACGCCGGGCCACGTAAGGGCCCGCCACAAAAAAACCGAATCGATCGCAAACGTCGATCCAAGAACACTGCCAGGCGGCCGTCGAGGTAAGCACGATGAACAAAGCAAAAGAGCTGCGCGAAATGAGCGACGAACAACTGGGCCTGACGCTCAAGGAAGCGGCGGAAACCCTGTTTCGCATGCGCATCCAGTCGCAGACCGAGCGGCTCGATGCTACCAGCGAGCTGCGCAAGCAGCGCCGCTTGATCGCACGCGTCAAGACGATTCAAAGCGAGCGTGCCGCCAAAGCAAACGCCAGCTAACCGCGCGGCCGGCCGTTGACGCCGGTCCCGCAAGGCAAGACGCCGGCAAACCGACCGACCGCAAAGCGAAAACGACCAGCAGACAACCATCGCCAGCAACCACCAGCAGACACCGTAGCGAAGCGATTTTCCCATGCCCAAGACCATTGCCATCGGCATCGTCACCAGCGACAAGATGACCAAGACTCGCCGGGTTGAAATCCCCCGGCTCGTGCGGCATCCAAAGTACGGCAAGATCATGCGTCGCAAAACCGTGTGCCACGTCCACGACGAGAGCGAGGAAGCGCACCTGGGCGACACCGTTGAGATTCGCGAGTCGCGCCCCCATTCGAAGACCAAGCACTGGGAACTGGTGCGCGTGATCGCCAAGAGCCGCGCCGTGGACATCGTGGCCATGCGTGCGGCCCTGAAGGACGAGGCGGCCCAAGCTCCTGAGAACAAGACAAGCTGACGGGCGAACGCGTTGACGGCAAAGCGAGCAGACAGCCAGGTCAGCGGACAGCCAGGCAAACCAACGACACGACAACCCGACACCGACACCAAAACGACACCAAGCACGGCACGCAAGCGACTTGCCGGCAGAGCGAACTCGAGTTTGAACCATGATACAAATGCAGACCAGGTTGAATGTCGCCGACAACACCGGCGCCAAAGAGGTCATGTGCATCAAGGTGCTGGGTGGCACCCACAAGCGCACGGCCGGTTTGGGAGACATCGTGGTGTGCAGCGTCAAGAGCGTGATCCCCGGCAGCGACATCAAGAAGAAGAGCGTCGTCCGCGGGGTGATCGTGCGTTGCAGGAAGCCGACCCGTCGCAACGACGGCAGCTACGTCCGCTTCGACAACAACGCGATTGTGATTATCGATAACGACAAGAATCCGCGCGGCACGCGCATCTTCGGCGCCGTGGCTCGCGAATTGCGCGACCGCAGCTTCATGAAGATCGTGAGCCTGGCGTCCGAGGTGGTGTGATGCACATACGAGTTGACGACGTCGTGGAAGTGATCGCCGGCGAAGACCGCCTGCGCGGCAAAGTGCTCAAGGTGCTGCGCGACGAGCGCAAGCTCATCGTCGAAGGCGCCAATCGCGTCTACAAGCACGTGCGCCGCAGCCAGAAGAATCTGCAAGGCGGCCGGCTGTCGATGGAGATGCCGATTTCCATCTCCAACGTGCTGCTGGTCTGCCCCTCGTGCGGCAAGCCCACGCGCACCGGCGCCCGCTTCCGGCCCGATGGTGCCAAGGACCGTTATTGCAAGAAGTGCGACGCGGCGATCGGCATGATTGCGCCGCCGCGAGCCGCCCACGCCCAAAAGTAACCAGCCCAAGCCGGCCCAGACCGGCGCCCCGAAACGCGTCGCCCCGGCGACCAACGAACAGACCAACCGACACGAGCCGCAACCGACACCAGCCATGGCCAAGAAAACCAAACAAGCCGCAGCCCCCCAGCAACCGGCCGAAGTCCCCACGCCGCGCCTGCTGGAGCGCTACGAAAAAGAAATCCGCCCGGCGCTGGCCAAGTCGCTGGGCCGCACCAATCGCCTCGCGCTGCCGAGACTGGAAAAGATCGTCGTCAGCATGGGCGTGGGCAGCGCCATCACTGAGAAAAAACACATCGAGGACGCCACGGCCGCATTGGCGCAGATCAGCGGGCAAAAGCCCCTGATCACCAAGAGCCGCGTGGCGATCGCCAACTTCCGCCTCCGCGAGGGACTGGCCATCGGTTGCAAGGTCACCCTCCGCGGCCTGCGGATGTACGAGTTTCTCGATCGCTTGATCTCGCTGGCACTGCCGCGCGTGCGCGACTTTCGCGGGCTCAATCCCCAGGCGTTCGACGGCCACGGCAACTACAGCCTGGGCCTTTCCGAGCAACTGGTGTTTCCCGAGCTCAACCCCGACAAGTTCCTCCGCACGCAGGGCATGAACGTAACGATGGTCATCGCCGGCTCGTGCGGCGACGAAGAATCGCGAGAGCTGCTCAAGGCGTTTGGCGTGCCGTTTCGAGCCACCGAGTCACCCGAGGGCAAGGCGCCGGCGGCCTGACGCCGCCGCGGGCGCCACGCGCGCCCGATCGCTCCTGCCGCATAACACCGTACTACGACGCCCACTAACACAGGACCGTCCATGGCCAGCAAATCGAAAATTGCCAAGGCTAAGCAAAAACCAAAATTCACGACCCGGCAGGTCCGGCGCTGCAAAATCTGCGGCCGCCCTCGTGCCGTGTATCGCAAATTCGGCATTTGCCGCATCTGCTTCCGTAAGTTGGCCGACGAAGGGCTGATTCCTGGCGTCAAAAAGGCGAGCTGGTAGAAGAGGACCCACCCGAACATGATGACCGATCCTATCGCCGATATGTTGACACGCATCCGCAACGCGGTGCGCGTGGAGCGGCCCGACGTGGTCATGCCGCTCTCGAAGGTGAAGCGCGGCCTGGCCGAGGTGCTCAAGCGCGAAGGCTACATCTGGGGCTGGGAGGAGATCGACGGCGAGCCAATGGCCAAGCTGAAGATCGAATTGAAATACGGCCCCAACGGCGAACGTGTGATTCGACACATTCGCCGCGTCAGCAAGCCCGGTAACCGCGTCTATCGCGGCGCCGATGGCCTGCGCCCCGTGCTCAACGGCCTGGGCATTTCCATCATCAGCACCAGCCGCGGCGTGATCAGCGATCGCGAGGCGCGGCAGCGAAATCTGGGCGGCGAGGTATTGTGCGAACTCTGGTAACGCAGCGCCGACAACAACGACCGCGTCACCGAACGACCGCGTGCAGGTAAACGAAAATGTCTCGAATTGGAAAACAACCCGTCGCCGTGCCCGCTGGCGTCAAAGTCGACTTCGCCGGCCATTCGATCTCGGTCGAAGGCCCCCTGGGCAAGCTGTCGCAGGAGCTGCGCCCCGAGGTGTCGGCCGAGATCGACGAAGCCGCCCGGCAGATCATCGTCAAGCGCCGCGACGACAGCCGCCAGGCGCGTGCCCTGCACGGTCTGTCCCGCGCGCTGATCGCCAACATGGTCGAAGGCGTGACCAAGGGCTTCGAGAGGAAACTGGAGATCGTGGGCGTCGGCTATTTGGCCGCCGTGCAGAAGGGCATGTTGCAGTTGCGCGTCGGCTTCGCCAACGAAGTGCAATTGCCGATTCCCGCCGGCCTGACGGTCACCTGTCCGGATCAAACTCACGTCGTCGTCAAAGGCAGCGACAAGCAGATGGTGGGCCAGTTTGCCGCCGAAGCCCGCGCCGTCCGCAAGCCCGAGCCGTACAAAGGCAAGGGCGTGCGTTACGATGGCGAGGTCGTGCGTCGCAAGGCCGGCAAGGCTATGACCAAGTAAGCGCGACTGAGACAATCGCAGTGCGCCAGAGAATCTCGCAGTAAGTCGGAAGCAGCACCATGAATCACGAAAAGACGATCGCCCACCAGCGACAGCGCCGGCGATTCCGCGTCCGCAAGCGCGTGCGCGGAACCACGCAGCGGCCGCGCCTGACGGTCTTTCGCAGCCACAAGCACACCTACGTTCAGGTGATCGACGACTCCTGCGGCCGCACGCTGGCCGCCGCCAGCACCTCGGACAAGGACCTCGCCGGGCAATTGAAATATGGCGGCAACAAAACGGCCGCCCAGCTCGTGGGCAAGACCATTGCCGAACGGGCCCTGGCCGCTGGCATCAAGCAGGTCGCGTTCGACCGCGGCGGCTGTCAGTATCATGGACGCGTCGAGGCCCTGGCGGCCGCGGCACGTGAAGCGGGATTGAGTTTCTAACCAGCGGAAACAACGAGTCGCTCGCGCCACAGCGCGAGCTTACCGAGGAGCAAGCCGTGGCCAACGAATCGACCCGTGGAGAAGTGATCGAGAAAGTGATCAAGATCAAGCGCTGCGCCGCGGTGGTCAAGGGCGGCCGCCGCTTCAGCTTCGCCGCGCTGGTCGTGGTGGGCAACGGTCGCGGCAAAGTCGGCTGGGGTTACGGCAAGGCCAACGAAGTGCCCCCCAGCGTCGAGAAAGCCTCCAAGGACGGGCAACGCAGCATGGTCGAAATCTCGCTGTGCGAAGGCACCATTCCGCACCAGGTCGAGGGCCGCTTCGGAGCGGCGCGCGTGGTGATGGTGCCCGCCTCGCCCGGCACCGGCGTCATCGCCGGCAGCGCCGTCCGCGCTGTGTGCGAAGCGGCGGGCATCCACAACATTCTGACCAAGAGCTTCGGCTCCAATAATCCTACCAACCTGGTGAAGGCCGCGATGCAAGCGCTCGATACGTTGCGCACGCGTCAGGAAATCGAGCGCCTGCGAGGAGTCACACTCTCATGAATCTGGCCGAAGTCAATCGCGGAATCCACAAGCACAAGCGCCGCAAACGGGTCGGACGCGGACCCGGCTCGGGCCACGGCAAAACCAGCGGCCGCGGACACAAGGGCCAGGGCCAATTGGCCGGCTGGTCCGCTCCGGCCATCTTCGAAGGCGGCGCTTCCCCCTTGATCCGCCGCATTCCCAAGCGCGGCTTCAACAACGCCTTTGCCAAAACCGTGGCCGCCGTCAACGTCGGCAGCATCGACAATGCGTTCGCCGCCGGTGACGAAGTCACCATCGACGCCCTGCGCGCCAAGGACCTGGTGAGCGGGCGATTCGACGAGTTGAAAATTCTCGGCAACGGCGAGCTGACCAAAAAACTCACGATCTCGGCCCATCGCTTTAGCGCCAGCGCGCGGGAAAAGATCGAAAAGGCCGGCGGCGCCGTCGTCGAGCTGCCCGGCAAGACCCCGGCCTCCGTACACGCCAAGAAGCACGTCAAAGCCAAAAAATCGTAACGCGACCAACCCGATTGCTCCCTCTCCCTGCGTCAAGCCCAGAAGGGGCAATCGCCAGCAACAAACTCTTTGTCGGCAACCATTCACATGCGACTGCGACCAACGAGGATTCTTGCAGCCACCGCCCAGGGACACGGGCCAACCATGATTTCTACGGCGCAACTCTGCTAGCGCCGAGAAAGGACGGATCGAGCCATGTGGGAAAAAATTCGCGTCGTCTTCACGATCCCCGAACTTCGCAAGAAGATCCTCTTCACGCTCGGGCTGCTGGCCGTCTATCGCGTGGGCTGGCAGATCCCGCTGCCCGTGGTCGATCAGACCAAAATGGCCGCGATGTTCCAAAGCGCCAGCGGCCTGGGACAACTGCTCTCGCAGGTGGCCGTGTTTAGCGCCGCCCAGTTGGACACGATCACGATCTTCGGCCTGGGCATCATGCCCTACATTTCAGCCTCGATTATCTTCCAGTTGTTGGGCAGCGTGTGGGGTCCGCTCGAGCGATTGCAGAAGGAAGGCGAAAGCGGCCGCAAGAAGATCAACGAATACACGCGCTATGCCACCGTCGTTTTGTGCATCGGTCAAAGCTGGTTCTACCTGGGATACTTGAGCAGCCAAGGATTGCTGCTCGATTCGTTCATGGTCGACGGCCGTTTGAGCCTCACCTGGCAGATCACCACGGTGATGACCATGACGGCCGGCACTATCTTTCTGATGTGGCTGGGCGAGCAGATCGACGAGTTCGGCATCGGCAACGGCATCAGCTTGATTATCATGGCCGGCATTCTGGCGGGCATGCCCGGGGCGGCCTCGCAACTGCTCGAACAATCGAGCTTCGAGCTGGGCAGCGGATCGGGCAAGCTGGGCGTGGAAGTCCTGATCGTGCTGATGGTGCTGTTCGTGGCCGTCGTGGCCGGCGTGGTGTTCATCACGCTGGGACAACGCCGCATTCCCACGCAAAGCGCCAAGCACGTTCGCGGGCGCCGCGTCTACGGCGGCAATCGCCAGTACCTGCCGCTGCGTGTCAACCAGGCCGGCGTCATGCCGATCATCTTCGCTTCCAGCCTGCTGATGTTTCCCCGCATCGTGTTGACCCAGTTGGCTACCGCGTTTCCCGATTCGAACGTGCTCTCCTCGCTCAGCGACGCCTTCTCAAGCGGCACGGCGTTCATCTACAACTTGCTGTACATCGTGCTGATCTACTTCTTCTGCTACTTCTGGACCGCCATCACCTTCAATCCCAAGGACATGGCGGAAAACCTCAAAAGCTTCGGCACGTTCATTCCGGGATATCGGCCGGGCAAGCGCACCGCCGACTACCTTGAAAAAGTCATGGTGCGAATTACCTACGTCGGCGCCGGCTTTCTCGCCGTCGTGGCCATCACGCCCACGATCATTGCGGGCATCTTTTCCGTGCCGTTCGGCGTGGCCAGCTTCTTCGGCGGCACGGGGCTCCTGATCGCCGTCAGCGTGGCGTTCGACCTGGTTCAGAAGATTGACAGTCACCTGGTCATGCGAAACTATCGAGGCCTGCTGGAGAAAGGCTGACGCCGCTCCAACACCCTGACCAACTCGGGCACCAGCGCTCGTTTCCAGGGGAAAGACGACCATGCGAATCGTGTTTCTCGGACCGCCCGGCGTCGGCAAAGGCACCCAGGCCGTCGAGCTCGCCAGGCAGTTGGGCATCGTCCACCTGTCGACCGGCGAGATGCTGCGTCAGGCGGCGGCCGCCAAAAGCCCCGTTGGACTGCAAACCCAAGAGTTCCTCGCCGCCGGCAAGCTCGTGCCCGATCACGTCATGCTCGATCTGGTCGGTCAGCGCCTGCAGCAAGACGATTGCCACGGCGGATACGTGCTCGATGGCTTTCCGCGCACCATCGTCCAGGCACAGGCGCTGGACGACATGCTCAAGCAGGAAAACGCGCCCCTCTCGGCCGTCATCGACATCCAGGCCGACATCGCCGAGTTGACGCGCCGGCTGTTGGCCCGGGGCCGCGCCGACGACCAGCCGCAAGTCATTCAGGATCGCCTGGCGCTCTATGCACGCCAGACGGCCCCAGTTTCAGAGTATTATCGCCGGCAGGGGCTGTTGCACACCATCGACGGCCAGGGCAGCCGCCAGGAGGTTTTCGACCGCATTCTGGGGGCCATCGACTCCATCGCACACAAATAGCCACGCACCGCTCCAAGGGGTATGATGCATGAGGGGTATGATGCATGAATGGGACGACGATGGGCTCGGTCCGCCGGGCAGGGCCAGGCGGCCGACGTAATTGAGACTTGGGAGCTGTTCTTAGCGTGCACACACTTCGTTCACCGCGTGAAATCGCGCAAATGCGCAAGGCCGGGCTGCTCGTCTGGCAAGCCCATCAGGTAGCCTCCAAGCTGGTGCGCCCCGGCGTCACCACCGGCGTGCTCGACGCCGCCGTCGAACAATTCTTCAAGGAGAAAGGGGCCACGCCCCTGTTTAAGGGCGTGCCCGGCAAGGTGCCGTTCCCCGCGGTCACCTGCATCTCGGTCAACGACGAGGTCGTACACGGCATACCGGGCAAACGCATCCTCCGCGAAGGGGACGTGATCAGCATCGACACGGGCTGTCGATTCGAGGGCTGGTGCGGAGATGCCGCCATCACGCACCCGGTGGGCAAGATCGAACCAGAAGTTCAACGGCTGCTCGACGTCACCAGCGGCGTGCTCGAGCTGGCCATCGACTTGATGGGGAAAAAGCAGCGCTGGAGCGAAGTGGCCGCGGAAATGGGCAAGTTCGTCCGCGACGCCGGCTTCTCGGTCGTCGAAAGCTTTGTCGGCCACGGCATCGGCCGCGAAATGCACGAAGACCCCCAAGTTCCCAACTTTGTCAGCGCGCAGCTCCGACGCAACGGCGACTTCTCCCTCGAGCCGGGCCTGGTCGTGGCGGTAGAGCCGATGGTCAACATGGGCACCAAGCACGTCAAGAGTCTGCCCGACTATTGGACCCAGGCCACCCAGGACGCACGTCCCAGTGCCCATTTCGAACACACGATCGCAATTACGGAAAAAGGGCCCTGGGTGCTCACCGGGCCGCCGCAGGCCGGCGAAACGGTGTGACCGCTGGCAGGGCCAGACCGCCCCGCGACGGCACTGCCTCGGGGAGCCCAATTCCGTGAAAGGGCGAGCAAATTCCGCGCCAAGGGGACTTGAACGAACAGGCCCCCAGGCCTTATATTCAATCGCTTTGGACAAATAGCCAACTTCGTTAGTCGGTGCTTCCCGCCATGAAGGTCCGCGCCAGCGTAAAACGTATTTGTGAAAGCTGTAAGATCGTCCGCCGCCGCGGCGTCGTGTTCGTGGTTTGTAGCAATCCCCGCCATAAACAACGTCAGGGTTAGCACGGCCGCGTTTGCGTCAGCACGGTGTTCGCGCTAGCACGGTGTTCGAGTTAAAACGCTGGCCGCCGCGACGCGGTCGGACGAGCGGGTGCCGGCGCGTCGGCCCGAACGATTCGTACGGCAAGCACGATCGGCTCGTGCGTTGCCGTCGCCAGGGGGATCGGTGTGCGTGCGGCTCGTTTCGGCCCGCAGCGAATCGCGCCGATCGTGATCGAGACAAGCATAATCAGGAGTCCAGTTCGATGCCGCGTTTGCTAGGTGTGGACATCCCCAACGACAAGTCCACCGTCATCTCCTTGACGTACTTGTACGGCGTGGGCGACCAGATCGCGCGCGAGTTGTGCCACAAGGCGGGCATCAATCCGCTGGCCAAAGCGCGCGACTTGCACGAGGACGAAGTCGCTCGCCTCGCCGCGCTGTTGGACAAGGACTACGTGGTCGAAGGTCAACTGCGACGCCAGGTGGCGCAAAACGTCTCGCGGCTGCGCGACATCGCCTGCTACCGCGGCCTGCGGCATCGCCGCGGCTTGCCGGTTCGCGGCCAACGCACCCGCACCAACGCACGCACTCGCAAAGGCCCCAAAAAAACCGTCGCCGGCAAGAAAGGCGTCAAAGACCTGAGGTAGTCAAGATGCCTGAGGGTCGACCGAAAAATAACTTCTCCGCAAATCGCCTCGCCCCTTGTGGGAGAGGGCAGGGTGAGGGGTTGGAGAATCAGGAAGTTGTTTTTCGGTCGAGCTTGAGGCAGTAGCGATCACCCGGTTTCAATCCATCCAACGCAACTCGATATCGGCGGCCAACACCACCCGCCTCATCAGCCAGGAGCTCGATCGAAGTGTCCAAGAGCAAGCGACGCAAAACACGCCGCAACGTGACCGTGGGCATCGCCCACATCAAGGCCACGTTCAACAACACCAGCGTGACGATCACCGACACCAAGGGAGACACGCTCTGCTGGGCGAGCGCAGGCACCAGCGGTTTCAAGGGCAGCCGCAAGAGCACGCCGTTTGCCGGCCAGATGGCCTCGCAGCAGTGCGCCGAAAAAGCTTCCAAGTTCGGCGTCAAGGAATTGGAAGTGCGCGTCAAGGGTCCCGGCAGCGGCCGCGAAAGCGCGATCACGGCCCTGCAAGCCGCCGGCATGACGATCAAGTCCATCGAAGACGTCACGCCCTTGCCGCACAATGGCTGCCGTCCTCCCAAGAAGCGCCGCGTGTAAGCGACCGCGGAACACGACTCCGCACGCACCAAGAAAACACCACGATTACTTCAGCCAACAACCTCACAGGTCTTCGAGAATCCTATGGCTCGTATTACGGGGCCCGTTTGCCGGCTTTGCCGGCGTGACGGCCTGAAGCTGTTTCTGAAAGGCACACGCTGCGACACGCCCAAGTGCGCGATCGAGCGCCGCGACAGCGCGCCGGGCATGCACCAGTTTCGCCGCGGCAAGCAAACCGACTACGGCACCCACCTGCGCGAAAAGCAAAAAGTGAAGCACTACTACGGCGTGCTGGAGCGGCAGTTCCGCCGCTACTTCAGCCGCGCCTCGCGTTCCAAGGGCAACACCGGCAGCACGTTGATGAGCCTGCTCGAACGCCGCCTGGATAACGTGATCCATCGGCTCGGCTTCGGCTCCAGCCGCGCCGAAGCACGCCAATTGATCAGCCACGGACACATTACCGTCAACGGCCATTACGTCGACATCCCCAGTTACATCGTGCGCGTGGGCGACGTGGTGCGCGTGAAGAACCGCGCCAAGAGCCTGCAGCGCGTGCAGTCCAACCTGGCCGAGAATCGCCGCACGCCCCCTGACTTTTTGTCGCTCGTCGAAGGCGGCGTCCCCGAGGGTCGCGTCGTGCGGTTGCCGGGTCCCGAGGATATTTCGCTCCCCATCGAAACCCAACTGATCGTCGAGCTCTGCTCCAAATAGTGCGTCGCCGCGAGCGAGCCGGCGATCGATTTGTCGTCCCAGTTTTCACCAAGCGTGCTTCGTCCCAGGCGGGTTCAAGCGAACAAACGGCGTTTTCCACCGATCCTGAGAGTGCCCGCAAACGGAGCTCCAGGGCGATCCTTACAGCGGTACCTGGCATTTCCGCGGCTGGCTACGGAGGCTTGACATGCATATTCGATGGCGTGGACTGGAACTTCCCAGTCTGGTTACTTGCGATACGAAAACACTCTCCTCGACCTACGGCAAGTTCGTGGCCGAACCGTTTGAACGCGGCTTCGGCGTCACGATCGGCAACGGGTTGCGGCGCATCCTGCTCTCCAGCCTGGAAGGCAGCGCCATCACGCAGATCAAGGTGCAAGGCTCGCAGCACGAGTTCACCACCTTGCCCGGCGTCGTCGAAGACATGACCGACGTGGTGCTCAACGTCAAGTCGCTGGTGGTCAAGAACTATACCGACTCGACCAAGGTCGTCCGCATCGAGAAGAACACCAAGGGGCCGGTCACCGGCGCCGACGTGCAGACGGACGACACGGTGGAAGTGATCAATAAGGACCACGTAATCGCCACGCTCACCGACGACGTGCCGCTGGTGATCGAAATGGTCGTGGAAAACGGCCGCGGATACGTGCCCTCCACCGAGCACAGCCCCAACGTGCAGGAAATCGGCATCATCCCGATCGACGCCGTCTATAGCCCCGTGATTCGCGTGCGCTACGAGATCGAGGAAACCCGCGTCGGACAAAAAACCAATTACGACAAGCTGACGCTGGAGATCTGGACCAACGGCTCGATCCATCCGGAAATGGCGCTGGTCGAATCGGCCAAGATTCTTCGCAAGCACCTCAACCCGTTCGTGCAGTACACCGAGCTGGGTGCTCGCGTCCACGCCGCCACTCGCGGCATCGCCGGCCCCGGCGGCGACGCGGCCTTGGAGAGCAAGCTCAACTTGACCCTGGCCGATCTGAAGCTCTCCGTGCGCGCCAGCAACTGCCTGGAATCCGAAAACATCAACACCGTCCGCGATCTCGTGCGGCGCAACGAGGATCAACTGCTCGAAGTCCGCAACTTCGGCGAAACCACGCTGCACGAAGTCCGCGAAAAGCTCAACGAACTGGGCCTGCGCCTCGGCATGCGAGTGCCTCCCGCGCCGGCCAGCGTGTAGTCCGCAACCAACCAACTTTACCGCCAAATCAATACTACGGTCGGACCCGCCGCGGGTCCCTTGCACGGGAACGTCCCCAGCCATGCGACATCGACGAAAAGGCCGCACGCTCGGCCGCTGCCCCTCGCACCAACGCGCCTTGCTGCGCAACCTGGCCAGCGCGCTGATCCTCACCGAGCGCGACGCCGAGGACGACGACAACCGTCCGAAGGTCAAAGGGCGGATCATCACCACCCTGGAAAAGGCCAAGGAAGTCCGCCCCCTGGTCGAACGCTGCGTCACGCTGGCTCGCAATGCCTTGCCGGCCGGCCAGGAGGCCGAAAAGTTCGGCACCACTGCCGAGCGCAACACCGCCGCCTGGAAAACCTGGCGCACCAGCGAAAACTACGCCAAGTGGAACCAGGCCATCGCTCCCATGGTCGCCGCACGCCGCCGTGCGGTGCAACTCTTGGGCGACAAGGAGGCCGTGCGCATCTTGTTCGCCGAAGTGGCGCCCCGGTTCGTCGATCGTGCGGGCGGATATACCCGCGTGCTGAAATTGGCCAAGCCGCGGCTGGGAGATGCCGGCACCCGCGCCATTCTCGAGTTCGTCGGCGTCCGCGACCGCGTCCGCCAAAGATCGCAGAAGCCGAGCTTCGACGCCAGCTAGCAGCCTGTTGAAGCATTCGACAGGCTGTGAAATCGCATGGGTGCATGGAGGGCTGCGTGACAAATCGCCTTTCGCCCGATGCGCGTCTCCGCCCAGGCTTCGATTTCACGGCGTCCATGCGCCGCCTGTGCATCGACCTCTGTACGCGGCTCGAAGCGCTGGCCCACGTCGAAGTCGACCGCGTCGCCATTCGCTTTTGCCAGGCTCGCAAACCGGTCAGCCACGGGCTGCAAGCTTCGCTCACTCCGCTTCGCTTCGAGCATGGCCAGCGCTTCAGCCAGCGCCGCGGCCACACCTGGACCATCCAGCAGCTCTACGACGATCGTGGCCGCCAGATGCTCTACCTGCTGAGCTTCTACCTGCCGCGGTTTCTTGACCGACCCTTCGCCCAGAAGCTGGCCACCGTCGTTCACGAACTGTGGCACATCGGCCCGCGCTGCGACGGCGATCTGCGCCGTCATTCGGGCCGCTGCTATGCCCACACCCATTCACAGAAAGAGTACGACGCCCAGATGCAGCGGATGGCCGAGGCGTGGCTGTCGCTCGACCCGCCGGGCGAAGTCTACGAGTTTCTGCAATTCGACTTTCGCCAGCTAACAGCACGCCACGGCAGCATCGTGGGCCAGTCGATCCCGACGCCGAAGCTGGTGAGATTGAGGCCGTAGGCGGTAGGCTGTAGGCGGTAGGGAGGAAAATGAGCATCGCAGGACGCTGGTGCTAGCAGTCGGTCACCGGCATGCAGCCGTTGACACGTGCGGGCGTTGGCCGTTACGCTTGGCCCCCTCACGTCTTGGGGTCGGCTTTCTCGTCTTCATAATTCCGCTCGGGCAAGGATCGCCCATGTCGTTCGTTTTGCGCAGCATGGCGCTTTGGTTTGCGCTGGTGGGTGTCAGTGGCTGCAAGCTCGTCAACGAGCAGCCCAAGGGGCGCTCGCCGCTGGCTCCGGTAACTCCCAGTCCCGACCAGGTAACGCTGGAGGTGTTCTCGGCGCCCGCGCCGCTGGAAGATCCGCGCTGGGCCGCGTTGTGGAGCGACGTCGACGAACAGTCGCTCTCGCCCGAGCTGCGCACCCGGCTCGCTCGAAACGGCCTGCGAGCCGGCGTGATGGGCGCGCGCGTGCCCGATGCGTTGGCCTCGCTGTTGAAGGTCACCGACCAGCGCGTTGCGGACGAAGACCGCACCAAGGTGCCCCTGGACGGCAAGCCCGGCGTGGTGATGCGCCTGATGCAACCCAGCCCCGGCAAGCGGCACGAACTGATTCTCACGCAAGTGCGCGATCGCCTGTCGCTGTTGCGCAGCACCGGCGGTGAAGTGATCGGCAAGACCTATTCCCAGGCCGAGGGACGCCTGGCGATGCACGTGTTCCCGCAAACCGGCGGCCAGGTTCGGCTGGAGCTGGTGCCCGAATTGCACCACGGCGAACCGAAAACGCAGACCAGGCCGTCCGACGGCATGTTCATCTGGACCACCGAGCGCGACAAGGAAGTCTTCGCCGAGTTGAAAATCGACGCCACCATCGCCGCCGGCGAGATGCTCTTGATCACCTGCCTCGACGATCGCCCCGGCAGCATCGGCCACCATCTGTTCGTGCAAACCGGCGGCGAGGCGCCGCTGCGAACCCTCTGGGCGCTGCGCGTAGCGCAAGCCGGCGCCGACCGAGCCTTCGTCGACTGGGAGCAGTCAAACGGCGCCCGACCGGAAGTGCCCTGACGGGCTGGCCCCCGCGCATTGCGGTGCGTCGAGCAATTCAACCGGCCATCAGCGTGGCGCGCGGCGCCACAGTGCCCCATTGCTTGAACCAGCAGATGCCTTCGTCAACCAGGTCGATTTCCAACGTGTACTCGCCCGGCCCGGGGTTGGGGAGGCCGTTTATCTCGAACGTCATGGTTTCTCCGGGCCGCACGTCGCACGTCAAAGGCATGCGAAAGTAATCGAGGTTCACCAGCACGCCATCGGAGGTGAACAGGTGAATGCCCAGGTTCACCTGTCCCTTTTCGCCACGCGTATCGGCCAGCCAAACGCTGTTGCCCGTGTTGGTTGCCTTCACGCGCAGCGGCCGAGCGAGCGTGTCGTTCTCCAGCAGCAACTGCTCGTGGTCGATCGCCAGTTCGGCCAGCAAGCGATCGGGCATGGCCGAGCTGGGCGTGAGCGGGTCTCCCTTGATGAAGAAAAACACCTCGTACTGCCGCGAGAACGCCCGCGCGCTGGCGAACAGCGGCTCCTTCTGCTCGTCCACGCGGGCATAACCTCGAAAGGGAAACCAATGCCGCGGCTCGGGCGCCAGCGTCAGATACATCTCGCCGAAGCCGGCCGACTGGCCGATCGCCTGCAGCTCTTCCAAGTGCAGGTTGTCTTCGAGCACGTCCCACGTCTCGCGCTCGAATTTGCTCTGGGGCACCTCGTCGTGATCGATGCCCGCGTCGGCCAGGCCGAAAATCGAGTCTGGCTTCATGACGCGATAGATCTCGTGCATCACTTCGATCTTGTTCGGCACGTGATGGAGCGAACTGAAGCACAACACGCGATCCACCGAGGCGTCTGCCAGCGGGATGTCGCGGCCGTCGTAGTTGACCAGCCGGATCGACAACGACGGGTCGATGCGCTGATCCATGTCTAGAATCCGGCGGCCGATGTCGAGCGCCGTCTGGCTGACGTCGAGCGCCACCACGTGCATGCCCATCTTGTTGAGAAACTCGGTCATCCAGCAGCTTCCACAGCCGAAGTCGAGCACCGTCATGCCCGGCGCCAATCGCAGCCCGGCGAACAACCGTCCCATTTGGTGAAAGATTTCCACGCACTCACGCGGGTTGCCGAACGGCTTCTTCACCAGGTGGTCGATGTTGGGCATTCGCGCAAACCACTGCTCGTGCGCCACCTTGTAGCGCTCGACGTCGTGGGGCGCAAGCTGCTTCTCCGTAAGCATCGCAAGACTCCTCGGGCAGACGGGAAATCAAAGAGTCACAAAGCGCGATGCAGCCGAGCGCCGCGCGGACCGATGAATATAGCCCGCGCCGGCGCGCAGCAACAATCCCACTGTGCGCAGCAACCTCGGCGGACCTAAACACACCCAAGAGTGGCAGATGCATTTCGCCCTGTGCAGTGAGCCGTGCTGGCACAAACGACCCGCGCCCGAATGAACTGCTATACCGGCTGCCCCGTCAGTGCCGCACGCACGTTTTCCAGTTCGCCGGCCGAGCCGAGCTTCTGGTTCTTGTGGGTGATGTACTCGGCGTAGGCCGCCATGAACGGCTTGCCCGGCGTGCGCGGATCGAAATCGCTCGGCTTGTCGCGAAACGTCTCGCGATAGATGCCGCACCACACCAATCGACCATCCGTGTCGATGTTCACTTTGGTCACGCCCAACCTGGCGGCCGGCAGATACTGGTCCTCGCGCACGCCGCTGGCGTCGCCCAACGTGCCGCCGGCCTTGTTGATCCGCTCGACCCATTCCCTCGGCACACTGCTCGATCCGTGCATCACCAGCGGGAAGCCGGGCAGCAGCTTTTGAATCTCGGCAATGCGATCGAAGTGCAGACCCTGGCTGCCGGTAAACTTGTAGGCGCCGTGCGAGGTGCCGATGGCCACGGCCAGCGAATCGCAGCCCGACCGCTCGACGAACTCCACCGCCTGGTCCGGATCGGTAAGACAAGCGTTCTCGGCGTCGACCGAGATGTCTTCCTCCACGCCCCCCAGCATGCCCAGCTCGGCCTCGACCGAGATACCCTTCTCGTGGGCTCGCTCGACCACGCGGCGCGTGATGGCGATGTTTTCGTCGAACGATTCGTGCGAAGCGTCGATCATCACCGACGAATAGAAGCCGCTATCGATGCAGTCGTAGCACACCTCTTCGGTGCCGTGATCCAGGTGTACCGCGAAGATCGCCTTGTCGAAGATTTCTTCGGCCGCGCGGATCATCGCTTCCAGAAACCGCTTGTCCGTATAGCCGCGGGCGCCGCGCGAAAGCTGGATGATGAACGGGGCGCTGAGCTGGGGGTTCACCGGCTCGTCGTTCGAGTTCTTCTGGCCCAGGTTGCCGCGGAACAGGCCGACGGTCTGCTCCAGGTTGTTGATGTTATAGGCTCCCACGGCATAACGGCCGTACGCCTGCTGGAAAAGCTCTTTGGTGGTAACGATCATTGCGGATGCTCCTTTCGGCGGCGTGCTAGCGGCCGACTCTCCGCCCGGCGGCCTCGACCTGAAAACTCAATCGCAAACCCAAGTCGGGTCATTATAGGCAAAGTCCGCCCAGTCGGTAAGACTCATCGCCGCCAGGGCTTAAAGCGAAGCTGGTTCTACATTGCCGGCCGGGGCCAGCGGCGATACAATCCCCCGTCCCATGGCCCGCCCCCAGCCCCGGCTCACGGATAACGCCACCCCATGAGCATGCCCCAATCCGCCGTCGCACCGCTCACTCCGTTGGAACAAATCCGCTACGCCCGCGAGATCATCACGCTCGAAGGGCACGCGCTGGCCACCGTCGCGCGGCGCATCGACGGCCAATTTCCCCGCGCCGTCGAGTTGCTCTTCGCTTGCGCCGGCAGCGTCATCACCAGCGGCATGGGCAAGGCCGGCCTGATCGCGCAAAAAATCGCCGCCACGCTCTCCTCGACCGGCACGCGCAGCAACTTCCTGCACCCGGGCGAAGCCGTCCACGGCGACCTCGGGCGCATCCATCGCGACGACGTGCTGCTCGTGTTCTCGCAAAGCGGCGAAACCGAGGAAGTGGTGCGCATCCTACCTTCCCTGGCCGCCTTCGGCGTGGGCGTCGTGGCCGTCTGCGCGCGGCGCAGCAGCACGCTGGCCAAAGCGGCCAACGTGACCATCGAGCTTGGACCTTTGCAGGAAGCTTGCGCCTTGGGCCTGGCCCCCAGCACCAGCACCACGGCCATGCTGGCCGTCGGCGACGCGCTGGCATTGGTCACCAGCCGCCTGCGCGACTTTCGCCGCGAGGACTTTGCTCGCTTCCACCCGGCCGGCAACCTGGGCCGGCAACTCACCAAGGTCGACGACGTGATGCGCCCGCTGGCCGAGTGCCGGCTGGCGTTGGATTCGCAAACCGTCCGCCAGGTGTTCGTCGAACACAGCCGCACGGGCCGCCGCACCGGCGCGATCATGCTGGTCGACGCTTCCGGCACGCTCAGGGGCCTGTTCACCGACAGCGACCTGGCCCGCCTTTTTGAACAACGTCGCGATGCC
>JBGSYQ010000432.1:0-19605 GCA_041750795.1 Pirellulales bacterium
GCGAATCGACTGCGCCGCGCGGGATTGGCGATCCAGCGACGCGCCGCAACGACCGCCGGCGCGGCCATGCCAATCAGCACGACGCACGCCACCAACAACACCAGCGCCTCCAGGTGATAGGGTCGCGCGACCAGATTCAACGCCCACAGAATCGCCATCACGACGAACCAGCGATAGAGCGTGGCCGCCACGGCATAGCCAATCAGAAACAGCTCGCGGCGCAGCGGCAGATTGCGCTCGCCGCCCAGGTCGATGCCCAAAAACCAGCGCGCAAAGCGCCGCCGTGCAACGGCCGAGGCTAGCAGCCGCAAATTGGGTACTTCGACCAGATCGGCCAGAATGTAGTAGCCGTCGTAACGCAATAGCGGATTGCCGTTGAGGACCACGGTGCCCAGCGAGCAGATAAGAACGGTGTTCAAACACAGCGAGTTGAACACGCCCGGGGCGCTAAACCACCACAAGAAGGTGCAGACGGACGCCAGGATCAGCTCGACGTACATGCCGGCCGCGGCCACGGCGATGCGCCGCCACTTGCTGGGAAACATCCACGTGTCGGAGACATTGCAGTACAGGCAGGGCGTGAACACCAGCAGCATCAACCCCAGCTCGTGGCACTCGCCGCCGAAATGGCGGCAGGCCAACGCGTGCCCCAACTCGTGCAGGATCTTCACAACCACCAGCGCCAGGATCAGCCACGGCAGGTTCGACGCGGCAACGATCGCGTGTACTTCGGGCAGCCGCGCCACGAAGCGATCGAACTGGACGGCCACCAGAGTGATGGCGGCCATCCCCAGCAACAGGCTCGCGACGACGCACGCCGGCGAAAAAAGCCAGGCGAACTTGGGATAAATGACGTCCAACAAGCGCGTCGGATTGATGCCGGGAAAACGGATCGCCAGCACGCCCATCAGCGCTTCGTAGCGTCGTCGTCGGTGCTGCTCCTGTTGGCGCGAGAGCAATTGCTCGCCTTGGCCGGGCGAGTCGGCCAGCAGCAGGCCATAGCGGTGTAAGGTGGCGACAAAACCGTGCAGCTCGTCGAGCGAGAGTTGGCGCGGCGCATACGCGCGGTCGAACTGGCGCCGCACTTCGTCGAGGCTGGTGTGGCCATCGAGCAACGTCAGCACCGCGTACTCCTCGTCGCGCAAATGATAGTACTTGAGCGCAACGGGATCCTTGACCGCCCAATAGCGCTGGTTGCCGAAGCGCTGCGCGCGCGATTCGAGGTCGCGCCGGGCTCGCAGTCCCAGCACGCGCTGTTCGGCAGATTCGAATCCCAACGCCGACGCCATCGTTGCACCAGCTTGAATGAGAGTTACTCGGATGCCGCTTGCAAGATGACCATCGAGCCATGCAGCCCGGGACGCAACGTGAGGTCGGGATTGTCCACTTCGGCCCAGATGCGCACCTGGCCGTTGACGGGGTCGATTTCGGGGCTGACGAAGGTGACCGTGCCGGCGAATTCGGTCGGCCGCCCGTCGACGTCGACCGTCAGCGTGACCGCGCGGCCCTTCAAGTCACCGCGCACCTGGTCGCCGCTGACGAGCCCTTCGGCGCGCAACCGATCGAGCCGCAGAATACGGAGGATGGTCTGGCCGGGCTGCACCCATTCCCCCTGGTGACGCATCACTTCCGCCACGAAACCGGAAAGCGGAGCGGTGATCCTCCGCTCGTGAATGACGTGGTCGGCATGCTCCACGTCGATTTGCTTCAGCTCGCGAGCGGCCTGGGCCAGCTCCAGCTCGAGCTGCGCCTGCTCGATTTCCAATTCGGTCTTTTGCATGGTCAGGCGCAGGCGGTCGAGCTCCGATTGAGAAACACTTTGGGCAAAGCGACGCTCGGAATCGATGGCGCGGCGCAACTCCGCATCGGCCACTTCGTGCGATTTGCGGGCGAAGCGCACTTTGACGTCGTTGTCGGCTTCCTTGTTGGCGGCCAGCAGTTCCATCTGAGCACGTCGCTTGTCGAACTGCGCATCGGCGTCCTCGATTTGCGCCACGGCGGCGCCGGCCGAGACCATTTCGCCTTCGCGCGCACTGACGCTGGCAAGCGCACCGGACTCGCGCGCCGGCACTTCCACCTGGTCGAGCAGCTTCACCAGCACGGCCGAGACCTGAATGTCTTCCGCTTGAACCGCAGAGGTCCAAAGCACGAGCGCCGCCAGGAGCGGAGCAGTCTTGCGTCGCATGGCTATTACCACCACCAATGAGTTTGAACGAATTCGTAGAGATCGTGCAGCCAGACGTATCCCACGGCGCGGCGTCCGCAATGAATGCGCGCCAATACCGTGGCGCCCGGCCGCAATCCGGCCACGGCGTCACGATCGAAAGTGACGGTGGCCAATACGGTCGGACCGTCAACGTCGTCGACTTCGGTCGACAGCGCGACGTCGGTCAGCTTACCTTTGTATTCCACACCCGGCTCGGCAGACAGCGCGAACGCCACGTCCAATTCGGGTTGCGACTCGGCGCGCGCGGCCAGCACGTGGCCGGTGCGATGGTCGGGCACGCGCAACTCGACGACCCAGGGCCCCTCCAGATCCGCCACGGTTACCAGCGCCTGCCCACGTTCGACCGGGCGCGCCGCGAGCAACTCGTGTACGTTCCACGTGAGCGTTTCGCCCGCGATCGGGCTGCGAATCACCAATGCATCGCGCTGCTGCGTGAGCAACTCGCGCTGATCGTTGAGACCCTTGAGCTGCTCTTTCAACTCTTCTTCGTCGGCGGTGCGCTGGTGGGCGTCGCGGCGATCGTCCGGCGCCGCACGCGCGTTGTTCAGCCGTTCGGCCTGCACGGCCGACAGCTTCTTGTCGACCGTTTGAATCTCGACGGCCACGCGGCGCAGTTCCAGATCGAGCTCGGGCTTGCGCAGCACGACCAGCGGCTCGCCGGCCTTGACGCTGCGTCCGTGGTCGAGCAACAGTTCGCTGACGATGCCATCGTCGGAGGCGAACACCTCGCGGCGCAGCTTGGGTTGCAGCTCGCCCTTGGCCTCGACGTCGAAGTCCGCGGGAATTACCGCCAGCGCGGCGATCGCCGCCGCCACCGCCGCCAAGACGAGCGCGGTCTTGGGCAACTGCCGCGCTTCGGTTAACCACCCCAATCGCGCCAGCATCCGGCCCACGCGCGCCAGCGGTTGGTGCGAGTACACTTGCGCGTTGCCAAGCGCCACGCCGGCATGCACGGCCACGGCGGTCAGACGATCGCGCAGGGCCTCGTCGTGCGGCGACACTTGAAACTGCTCGGCCACCAGCGCGCCGATCGGCGGACCAAGCGGATCGTCGGGCTGCGATGGGGAGCCATACAGCGGCAGGATGGCCAACACGCGGGCATGGCTCGCGTCGAGATATGTTTGCAACGGCCGCTCGACCTCTTCGGGCAAATCGACCGCGCTGTCGCTGTACCACAGCGGTTCGCCGACGGCCATCGCGCGCGCCGTCAGTTGCTCGAGTGCGCGCACCTGCTGCGCGCGCCGGTCGAGCAGATCGACTCCGCTGATGGCCGACGTGCGGTAAGACTTGCCGCGCCGAATAAGCACGCTGGCGCGGTCGCACCCGGCAACGCGCCGACCGTCGTTTGCAATGGCGAACGCCGCCTCGCTGGTCACCAGGCTACGATGCACGCCCAGCGCAAAACGGTCGTACTCGGCTCGGGCGAGCTCGCTTTCGCGCAACCGGCGCAATTCGCAATGACGATGAGAGTCTTCGGCCAATTCGACCAGGGCCGCCAACAGCCGCGTCTGGCCGGCGCGGCGTGACGGCGATGCGGCACGGCACTGAACCAGCTCGATCGCGCCGAGTATCTGCGAGCCGCTGCGAAACGGGTGCAAGGCAACCCATCCGTCGCTCGCTTCGCCACCCGCCGCGGCCACGCACGGTTGGCCGCTTTGCAACACCTGCTCCACGAGTTGCTGGCGTTGTGCAAGTGGCACCGACCGAAAGGCCATGTCCACTTCGAGCTGCTGCGCCAGACGCAGCTCGCCGGCGCGTGGCGCCGTCCAAACGGCTGCGCCGGAAAGGCCGCTGGCCGGCACGATCCGCTCCAGCAGCAAGCGATAGAAATCGTCAGACGAACGCGCCGACCGCGCGGCCTCGGCCAACTGGTCGAGGGCGTCTTCGATCTGCTGCCAGTCAGGATTGGCGGGGTCGGAATCGACCGGTACAGAGTGGGAGCCCATGGAATTCGAGTATAGTCGATAAGCTGCGGAAAACCGATCGCCTGGGTAGTCTTGTCGGCCGGGTGGCAAGGGTCGTCAACTGGGAAAATCTTGCCGGTTGTAGTGAGAATTCCGGTGGGTTGGTCTCGGTTGTTGCCGATCTATTAGTGCGAAGAGGGGGGCAACCGAGCGGCAACTGCGCGCCACTGGCGTCAGTACTGCTGGCAGATGGCGACGTTTCGAACAGTTGAAGTCTTGGTGATAGCAAGTACTCGCAAGCAAGGCAGGGGTTAATGGCCCGGCGTGCGGGTGTGCTTGCGTTCGCGATTTCAGTCGGCCACAAGTTGTCCAATCCGATGGCTAAACTGGGTCTCTCACTTTCGCTGGCGGCGGCGTCGGTCTTTGTAACCGGCTGCATGGTGCTGCGTCCGCCCTGCGAGATCGACCCCGAGCAGGATTTCTATCGCACGGTGGCGACCTCGCCGCTGAGGGTGGGCGACGAGTACGTCAACGGTGAGGCTCCGCTGGCGACGCAGGGGCCGCTGACCGTCGACGAGACCGCGCCGCCTCCGCCTTGGGAGCTTTCGCTGACCGAGGCCGTTCATCTCGGTTTGGAAAACTCCAAAGTGCTGCGCGATCTGGGCGGCAGCGTGCTGCGCCGTCCACAACTTGCCCAAACGATTCACGACCCGGCCATTCAAGCCAGCGATCCCCGCTTCGGCATGGAAGGGGCACTTTCGGAATTCGACGCTCAATTGACCACCAGCCTGCGGGCATACCACAACGACCGGGCGTTCAATAACCTCTTTCTGGGCGGTGGCACGTTTTTATTCAAACAGGACCTGGATAATTTCGTCACCGAGCTATCGAAGCAGACCGCCACGGGTGCCGCATTCGCCGTGCGCCAACACATCGACTACGACAATAACAACGCCTTGGCCAACGTCTTCCGCAGCTACTACAACGTCAACTACGAAACCGAGTTCCGCCAGCCTTTGCTGCAAGGGGCCGGTGTCCAGTTCAATCGCATCGCCGGGCCGCGCGCCACGCCGGGGCAGGTCAACGGCGTCGTGATCGCGCGCATCAACAACGACGTCAGCACCGCCTGGTTCGAGACGGCACTGCGCGACTATGTGAGCAACGTGGAGAACGCCTATTGGGACCTGTACTACGCCTATCGCGATCTGGACGCCAAGATCGCGGCCCGCGACGCCAGCTTGCGAACCTGGCGGATCATTCAGGCCAACGTGCAGGAAGGACGCGGCTACAGCAAGTTGCAGGAAGTGCAGGCGCTGGAGCAGTACTATCGCTTTCAGGAAGACGTGCTCGACGCGCTGGGCGGGCGCAACGTTGATCGCACGCACACTTACAACGGCTCGAGCGGCGGCACGTTTCGAGGAGTCGGCGGCGTGCAGGCTGCCGAGCGCCGCTTGCGGATGTGGATGGCCATGCCGATCAACGACGGCAAGCTGATCCGCCCGATCGACGAGCCCCCCTCGGCCAAGGTCGTCTACGATTGGCACAGCGCGGCCGACGAGGCATTGAGCCGCCGGCCCGAAATCCGCCGGCAACGGTCTGAGGTGGAACGTTACGAGACGGAGCTGATCGCCAGCCGCAACTTCTTGTTGCCACGGTTGGATATCGTTGGCCTCTATCGTTGGCGCGGCTATGGCCACGACTTGATCGGACCGTGGGATCCGGCCATGCCCTACGACAATGCCTTTGCGAGTTTGACCAGCGGACAGTTCCAGGAATGGGAGCTCGGCTTTCAATACAACATGCCGCTGGGATTTCGCAAAGAGTACGCCGCCGTACGCAATGCGCAGTTTCGCATCGCCCGCGAGCGCGCAATTCTGGAGGAGCAGGAGCGGCAGGCCATTCACGACCTGAGCTGCGCGATTGCCGACGTCGACCGCTCCTACGACGTCGCGCAAGTGGCATTCAACCGCTTGGGCGCAGCGCAGGATCAGTATCGACGCGCCTACGACGCCTTCTTCGAGTTGGGTGGCAAGGTCTCGCTCGAACTGGTGCTCGATGCGCGGCTGCGCCTGGCCGATGCCGAAACCAGCTATCACCGGGCGAGAATCGACTACGCGTTGGCGCTTAAGAACGTACACTTCGAAAAAGGCACGCTGCTGGACTACAACGGCGCCATGCTGGCCAACGGCGAAGCGTGGAGCGGCGCGGCCGACCTGGCGCGCAAGCGCGTGTTGACCGGCGATTTTCCGGTGATGAACTACATCCTCGGATCGCGCGACCAAGAGCAGCCTGCGGACACGCCGCCGGCATCGACGCAGGCCACGGAGGTACAACCGCCGCCCGCCCCTGCGTCCAGCTTCGACTCCCCTGTGGCAAAGCTGCACACGGCCGTAACGACCGCGGGCTCGGCGGCGCTGGGGGCAGCGTCGTCCCCGCCGGCCACACCTTCTCTGGCTCCCGAGCCGCCGCCACTAGTGCGCCAACTTCCCCCTTCGCCCCCCATTCAAAGCCTGTTACCGGCCAGCGAAGTGACACCGGCAGCGGCCACCGAAGTGCGGTAGGTGAGAATGTCCAACGGGCGCTGACGAATGGGGCGTATCATCGCCCGGTAGTGCAGCGGCGATTCCGGCACACGGCCTATCACCGCTTGCGGCGCTGCCGCTGGCTTAGCCCGATGAGAACGGCGCCCAGCGCCAATAGCGAAATGCTGGCCGGCTCTGGCACCACGAACGGCACCAGCGAGAGCGTGTAGTCGCCTTCTTCGGCGTGTACGCCGCCGAAGCTCGTGTCGCCTTTACCGGTGACGCCCAGCAACGCTCGTCCCAATCCATCGGCAAATCCGGTGATGGTGGGCGTGGCGGCATCGCTCGAGTCGAGCAGCGCGTTGCCAAAGCCACCGAACAGGCCCAGTTGCGCGTCGAAGTCGGCCGACAGCATGGCCGTAAACTGCTGATTGGGCTCCAAGCCAGAAAACCAGAAGAAGTCGAGCGAATCTCCACTGCCGGGGCCGACGATGTTTTGGATTGTGACGGTCACCGTGCCGCCGACGCGCTCAGGCTCGAAGACGGACGGCGGGTCGATCCAGATGAAGTCGATCATGCCCGGGTCCACGCTTTCGTATTCCAGCGGCAGCGTCTTGAAGAAGTTCTGGCTCGAGTCGTACAAATCGAACTGCACGTAGAACTGCCCCGACTGTGCATGCGCTCCGATAAAGCTCGTGTCGCCGGCGCCGGTCACGGCAAAATAGGCGGCGCCGTTGTGATCCAGCGGCACATCCACCAGTTGGCTGGCGAAACCGTTGCCCAGCGGGCTGCCGTTGTCGTTCGTGGCGTAAAGCGTATTGAAGGCCGCGTTCATGTGGCCCAATAGCGTATCGGGGCGGCCCGAGTTCGCGCTCAGGCTGTCGGTCACAGCGAAGGTTCCCGGATCGAGGATCGTGGCCGTGGCTTTGGTGTTGTTCGGCTCGAAAATCGGCGCGGCCTCGATGCGCGCAACGCCGCAGCACCAGATCAACCCCAGCAGGGCGAACAGCATGGAGCGGCGTGCGAATGGCATCAACGGTCTCGCGAAAAAAGTGAATTGCGCGACTCCTGCCGGTGGTCACCGCCGAAATGGCGACCAAACGGACCGGCGTGGTCTCGCTAAGAAAGCGAATCGAAGCCGCGTGGCTTCGAACGTGTGGAGAGAAGAACCCGCGCGGAACAACGGGGATGCCCCGTTTCGGCATGCGGACTCTTAAGAAGTGATCATTAGCAAGATCGCAAGACGGACGAACATGCGGTGGAGCAAAGGCCCCGCCAAGTTGCCGTACTTGACTAGTATTGGCAGCCTGACACGGTGGGTCAACGGTTGTGTCAGGTTTTTCGGCAGCATTTTTGAGTTGCGATACCCCAACTCGGGGGGCCGGGGGCGTGTCAGGCCGCCGATGGTGCGGCGCGGTTACTCGCTGCCGTCGGCGAACGGATCGTTGTCGGCGTCGCGATGCCATTGGTACTCGGTGGCATCGGCCATGTCTTCGGCGATTTTCGTGCCGTAGAGCCGCTCGATCACGTGCAGCGCCATGTCGATGCCGGCCGACACCCCTGAAGAGGTCACGCGGTTGCCGTCGTCAACCCAGCGCGCGCGGTAAATCCACTCGACGTTGGGGCCCTGATCCTGGGCAAATTTGAAGTAGCGCTTGTTCGACGTGGCGCGCCGGCCGTCCAACAGTCCCGCTTTGGCCAGCAAAGCCGACCCACTGCACACGGACATGACGATTTCAGCCTGTTCGGCGCGCGTCTTCAGCCAGGAGAGCAGGGCTTCGTTCTTCAGCTCGCTCATCGTGCCGAATCCGCCGGGCACCATGATCAGGTCCAGCGGCGGGCAGTCTTCGAAGCTATAGTCGGCTTGGACTTTCGGACCTTGGGTCGACGCCACCGGGCCGGCCTTTTCGGCGACCATCACAATCCGCACCTTGCCAATCAGATTGCCGAACATTTCCGCCGGACCGTAGACATCCAGCAACTCGAACCGCGGGTACAACACGATGCCGAGCGTGCGCGGTCCCTTCTTTTCGCTGTCCTGTGCCTTCTCGGTTGCTGCGGCGGCTACGTCCGCAACGCCCTCAGGAGGCGCGGCCCGCAGCGGGGCGACATTGGTACAGACGGCCAGCGAAAGTGCCAGTAACATCGATAAAGTCAAGCGAGCCGAACATCGCATTGTTGTGCCCCCAAGCACGAGGAAGAATCGCCCAGTTACGTCCGTAAGCGTAGCACGCGGCGGCGGCCGATGGCCAGCGCGCCACCGATAGTTACCTTCGCAGACGAACGCAGGTTTCGAGCGCGATCGGCGCCGCGGCCGAACTGGGGGCCGCTTGTCACTGTTAGAGGCCGAAGACGACCGCCGCGCCGCACAGGGCGATCGCGCCGCCGCAGGCCGCATGGCCGTAGCGATCGATGGCTCCGTGCGAAAACGGCACCAGTCCCAGGTAGCCGATCGTCACCATTGCGAGCATCGTCGCCAGCGTGGTGACTCCGAACACGATGGCCACCAGCATCGAGCCGGCCATGCTGGCTTCAGCCGCCGGATACATCAACAGTGGAATCAGCGGCTCGCTGGGACCGAACACGAAGATCAGGAAAACGACCCAGGGCGCGACCAGGCCGCTCTTTTTTGCGTTTGCATGCACGTGGGCATGCGCCGAGTCATGCGTGTGCGTGTGGTAATGGACCGTGCCGTCGGCGTGCGCGTGAACGTGCGCATGCGGCCGGTTGCGCCATGCGCGGCGCAAGCCCCACACCATATAAGCCAGGCCAAAACCCAGCAGCAGCCAGCCGGCTACGCCGCCGCGAAACTCTTCGATATTGATCAAACCCGCCACCGCGGCGCCGATCGCCACGCCCACCAGCCCGAGCAGCACCGAACTGCCCACGTGGCCGATGCCGCACGCCGTGGTGATCAGCATGGTCTTGCGCAACGACCAGTTGCCGGCTTTTGACAGCGCGATAAAGGGCAGGTAGTGATCGGGCCCGGTTGCCGTGTGAATCATGCCGATCGACGCGGCAGTGACGACCAGGACGTCGAGAGTTGGATCCGCCAAGAGAGTGCTCCAAGGATGAGATGCCCAATCATAGCACTCTGGCGGCCGATCAAACAGTCTTTGGGCCGGCGGGTTCATCATCGGATGATGGGGTGAGCTGTTTGCCCTGCGAGGGGCGCGGCGAGACCAGGACGGCTGTCAGACAGAGCCCGACCAGCACTCCCGCGGCCAGCAGACTGCGTTCGTAGTACAGGACTTCCAACCAGCCTGGCGGCGTGACGCCCGGCAGTCTTTCCAATCGATCGCGCGATACGGCGGCGATCGTTTTGCGGTCGCTGTCGAATCTTCTCGACCTTGGCTTCAGGAACGAGCGCACCCAGTTGAGATCCAATCCGTCGGGCACGCCATAGATTTCCATCAATTCCACGGCGTAGGCGGTGGTCTCCAAATCGGCCGTCCGTGAAACCGCGTATCGCTTGAATCCGCCGGCCAGTTGAAATCCGCCGCCCTGGAGACTTTGTAATTCGCGCATCAGTTCGTGCACGCGCTGGCGGTATTCGGCGGGCGCGACGGGGCGGTCGATCACCGTCAGCAATTGCGTGATGCGTAGCGCCAATTCCAGTGCGTCGCCACTTTCGGTAGTCAGCGCTTCAAATGTGGCATGGAGGCGGTGCGCCAGGTAGTCGCGCTCAGGCTGGGTCAGATCACCGGACATTACCGCTGCGCGGATTGCCCAGCCGGTCTGTGCCAAGCTTGTGAGCTGTTGTGGCGCCAAGTCGAGCCGTTGCGCGGAAAAGTGAGATTCCCGGCGCGATGCAAAGTCGCGCAGTTTCCCAAGATCGGTCGGCTCGATCAGTCCGGTGCGAAATGCGCTGCCTAAGACAAAACCATTCTGCTCACCCGAAAGTTCCAGTTCGAAGAGGCACCGAGGGCGGGCAAGATTGGGCTGCAATCCTTCGTCAATGGCCCAGCGCGCGGGAATTTCCCATTGGCGCCAACTGGCACTTCGAAACGGCGCCGCATCAAAGGACTCGACATAGGTCTTGATGCGCTGGGGAGTGATGGGTCGAAGGATCGGTCCAACAAACCACGCGGTCAAACCCAACAAGATCGCGACAAGCGGCAATGTGAGAATGACGCGCAAAAACCTGGGCAACGTGCCACCGTTTGCCCAACGGATTCTCAACGCGCTCAACTCATTGAATGCCGCGAAGGGGAGCAGCAACAGCACGCCGGCATAGAACACAGCGGCAACTAGATGTTGATCGAGAAAGTGAATCTCATTTTCACCAATACCGGAGAAGATAGCCAAATTTCCCAGAAACATCAGCCCGATGAAACAGGAACTGGCAACGACAGACCGATTGCCCAAACCGGCCTTCGACAAGCCGGCGATGACGTAGACCAATATGCCCAAAGAGACGAGATAGAAGACGTATAGCAACCACGTCGCGCCGATCGCCGCCAACCCCAGTGAGATCGCAAACACCGTCAAAGTGCCCCAACGATGAGCGTGCCACCAGGCGCGCACGGCCTCGGGAAGTTCTTGGGCATCGACCGATCCCGCTGTGTTCCGCCGCCCGATTTGGCGCACTTTAGCGGCACTCAGCAAGCCCGCACCCAAGAGCACGAACAAGCTGACCGCCGGCAACAGCAACGTGCCCAGCAGTTTCGAGCCGATGCCGGTGGCCCCGCCGGGCGCGGCGGCGTTTGCGGTTGCCGGCAGCGGTAGCAATGCGGCGGCCGTGCGCAGCCACGAGGGAAGGCCCGTCAGCGGATCGTTGTCCCGGTCGGTGCGACGTTTCTCGATTCGTTGGCGCACGGCTCGCTCGAACGCAGCCCGCCCGACACGAAACGGACGCAACGCGGCGCGCAGCTTCTGCTCTTCAATCAGGTTTACAGACATAGCAACAGTGTCCGAAAGTGCGTGGAGGACGTTTCTTTCAACCAGCGGTGCAGCGTGCGTCGCGCTTGATACAGCCGACCCTCGACCGTCTTGGGGGTCACCGACAGTAGTACCGCAACGTCCTTGACGCTGGTCTCTTCCAGATAGTGCATCAGAATCACTTGCCGCTGCTTGGCCGGCAATCGTTCGATGGCGTCGCGCAGGGCAGCCAAATGCTCCTCGGCATCGACCGGCGATGGAATGGGAACGCCGTCCAACACGTCGGAAGGCAACGAGATGACGCGCGACTGACGCCGCCGCTGACTGCGCGACCAATTGCGATACTGATTCAGTGCCACGCCGCGCAGCCAGCGTCCGAAGACGTCCGCGTCGCGCCAGTCGCCGCGGCACGTCTCGCGCCGCAGCCATGCTTCGGCCAAGCTATCCTGCGCGATCTCGGTCGCGTCGGTCCAGGGAGCGCCCCACGAGCGGATCAGCCCGACTAGCGGGCCGCGGTACGCATCGATCAGGGCGGTCAAGTCCATAACGTTCCTTCCATACTCTGGTAGTGTCCGGCATGCCGCCAGATCACACAACGCGCTGGGGAGAATCGCGGAAGTCGTGCATGACGCCGCGAGGCGGTTCTTCCGGAGAATGGTCGTACAAAACGCCATCATCCGAAGCACGGTCGGTCGAATGTGCGCGTTCTCAGTCAAGTCTCCTGCCCAGCGGCACGTCGCGGATCTGCTGGTGGCACTTCTGGCAATTGGCCGAGACTTTTGCGAAGGCGCTTCGGCGTTTTGCGGTGTCGCCCGGATGGTCGCGGAGCGCCTGTTCCAACGCATAGGCGGCTCGCTCGCCGTCGCGCATCAGCCTGGCGAACTCTTGCGGCTGGATCTGCACGGCATCGGTGCGCAACAGCTCGGTGAATTGCTCCGCAAGCAAAAGTGCCTCGTGAGGAGGATCGAGATCGGGATGTTCCGGCGGGGTCTTCCAGTCGGCCGCGGAGATCGACTGCAAATGGTCGTAGTGGTGTTCGATGGCCACCATGGCATCGGCCAGCGGCGGAATCTCCGCGGTTTCGTGAAATTCGACCGTCAGTGCGTCCAGCATGCTCGGCGCCAGCGGCTGCGCCGCGCGCACGCTGTCGTACAGCCCGCGATAGTCGGGGCTGGTGCCGGCGGTCTTGAGAGCGTCGTGCGCTTGCGCGGAAGTGAGCGTGCCGATGCTGACACACGCTGCCGCCGCGGCGGCCGGGCTGCGATGCTTGCCGTGATGGCAATGAATGTAGATCGGCCCCGGCAGATCGCGCACCGCCTTGGCCAACTCTTGTAGCCGCTCGGCCGGAATGCCGTCGTAGCCGTGCGGCAGATGCACGTACCGCAGGCCGAGTTTCTTGGCCGTCGCCACGTCGGGCCGCGCGCCGTCGACGCTGATAATCGTTTTCACCCCCAGCGCCCGCAATTCCGCAAACGCCGCCTCGCCCTGCGGCTGTCCACCAGAGATAACGTTGTCCGTCAGGCGATAAGCGTTTGGCAAGTGCTTGCTGTTGATTCGCTCGAACTTCGGGCCATTGTCCGTCGAAGATGGCTCGAACGCATGTCCGGACAACACCCCAGCGAACAGCAATGCGTGTACAAGTGCGATGGTGCGCAACATGTCAGGTTCGCCGAGGCGAGGGATTGATTTACCGCACGTATTTTAGCCGAACATCCCGCAGGTCGGTCGCCACGGTTCCAGACGATCGGCAGAGATTCAACATGCACTACTGCGCTTCGTCGGCCTTGACCTGCGCGTCGTTCGGCGTCGTTTCGCGCGTCAGCTCCACCCAGTGCGAGACGGCCGAAGAGCCCCACGCGTCGGGCAAAGTGGTGGCCGTGATCGGGCCGCTGAGGGTGTCGCCGCGGAGTCTGGCCTCCAAGTGCAGGTGATAGTCGCGGCCGCGATCGTCGTCGGTGTCCAGCTTTCCGGCAAAACGGCCGCGCAACCAGCCGTCGCGCAAGCGGGCGCCCGAGAGCAGCGTCTCCAACTGGTCACCCAGCTTCACGTGTACGTCGCTGGCGTCTTTCACTTCGAGCACTAGTGGAATTTCGCTGCGATAGGTCACCAGCATTCCGCGCCACATGCCCGACAGCTCCGACGAAAGCGGCGCCGGGTGGTTATCGTCGCCCTCGGCATGCGACTTCGGCCGCTTGTCGGGCCCTTGATTCGGCAGCATGATCTTCAGGATCATCTCGCTGAGGTAATTCCCCACCGGGTTGCGGCCGTTGCTGAGCACGACGATCGCCAATCGCTCGGTCGGATACAACGAGCACAACGTGGAGACACCGGGCATGCCGCCCGTGTGTTGCACAACCCGGTATCCGTGATCGCGGATGCCCGAACCCCAGCCGATGCCGTAGCTCGAGCCGGCACCGCTCGACGTGCTGGGGCGTTGCATTTCATCGATGGCGTTGTCTGTCAGAATCGCGCGCTGATCGGGCAAGTGTTCCTTCAGATGGAACATGGCGAAGCGTGCCAGGTCGTGCGCGCTTGCGTAGACGGCCGATGCGCCGGGATGATCGAACTCGTAGAACGGGATGCGGCGCCCATCCGGCGTATAGCGAATCGCCTGGTGCGGTTCGAGGCCGGCTCCGATGTCGACGGACATGTGCGTCAGGCCGAGCGGCAGAAACACTTGTTCGCGCATGAAGTCGGCATACGACTGGCCGCTGGTGCGCTCGATCACATAATCCAGCACGCCGTAGCCCAGGTTGCTGTACTGATAGTGTTCGCCGGGCTCGGTCATCAGGTTGCCGAAGCGGCGGATTGTTTCGTCGCGCGTGGGCGGTCGATACGCCTCGTCGGCGTAAAAGAATTGATAGTGCAGCGGCAGCCCCGCGGTGTGATTGGCCACGCGACGCAGCGTGGCGCCGTCGGCGTCGCCGCATCGCGCGCGCAGCTTGGCAACGCCCAGATACTCGTTGGCCGGCTTGTCGAGGTCGAGCTTTTTCTGCTCGACCAGCACCATCAGCCCGGTGGCGGTGATTGGCTTGGAGATCGAGGCCAGCGAATAGAGCGTGTGTTCGTTGGCCGGAACTCGATGCTCGCGGTCGGCCCAGCCGAAGCCTTGCTCCCAAACGATTTGGCCCTGGTGTGCCACCGCCACGCTGATCGAGGGGATGCCATGGTCGACCAGCGCCTTGGCAATTCTCGCGCGCACCGGCTCAAAGCGATCGTCGTCGGCCGCGCACGTGCCGGGCCACGACAACAGCAGGCCTAGTGCCAGTGCCAGTCGCCAGTGCCGGACGTTCGTCAATGGGTGCGAGGCGTTCATGCCTTGTGTCTCGCGCGGTGCTTGGTGGGTAATCAGTGGTGGGGTGCCGTGAGGCGCATGCCAACCAATCTAGACAAAACCCGGCGGCATCTCTACCTGCACGCCGGCCCGCGGCGCGGCCTCCGCGTTCGTCGGCTGCACGCAGCGAAGATCGAGCCACGAACCGCATTCAACTGGTTTCCCACCACTAGCTTGCCGCGGCGGGGCTGTTTATGCTGGTTGATCCACTGCCAACGAATTGCCCCGCGTGTCGAACCCCCTTCAGGAGCCAGCGAGCCGTGAATCCTCCCGCCGATTCCCCCGATTTCGCCAAGGGTGACGGGCTGTTGCCGGCCATCGCTCAAGACGCCGCCACCGGCCAGGTGCTGATGCTGGCTTATATGAACCAGGAAAGCTACGACGAGACGCTGCGCACCGGACGCGCCATCTATTTCAGCCGCAGCCGCAACAAGCTGTGGCGCAAAGGCGAAGAGAGCGGCAACGTGCAAGAGGTGCAGGCCATCTATGTCGACTGCGACGCCGACACCATTCTGCTCAAGGTCAACCAGATCGGCGGCGCGGCGTGCCACGAAGGTTACGCCAGTTGCTTCTTCCGCCAGGTGACGCCCGAAGGATACCAGGTGATCGGCCAGCGGGTGTTCGATCCGGCCGTGGTCTACAAGAAGAAGTAACGTTCAACGGTCGCCTCGGCGGCCATCGCAAAACCATGTCCACCAGCAATCGCTTGAAACTCGGAGTCCCGGCCGGCAGCCTGCAGGAAGCCACGGCCGAGCTGTTTCGCCGTGCGGGATATAAGATCACGTTCAACTCACGCAGCTATTTTCCCACGATCGACGACGACGACATCGAGTGCATGTTGATTCGAGCGCAGGAGATGGCCCGCTACGTGGAGGACGGCGTGCTCGACGCCGGCTTGACCGGCTATGACTGGATCATGGAAAACGGCGCCGACGTGGTCGAGGTGGCCGAACTGATCTTCTCGAAGGTCAGCCGGCGGCCGGTGCGCTGGGTGCTGTGCGTACCCGAGAGTTCGCCGTTTCACAGCGTGCAGGACTTGCAGGGCAAACGCATCGCGACCGAAGCAGTGGGCATGACCGAGCGCTACCTGGCCTCGCACGGCGTAAAGGCCAAGGTCGAATTCAGTTGGGGCGCCACCGAAGTCAAACCGCCGAAGCTGGCAGATGCGATCGTGGAAGTGACCGAGACTGGCAGCTCGTTGCGGGCCAACCAGTTGCGCATCCTAGACGAAGTGCTCACCAGCACGCCGCGGTTCATCGCCAACAAGGCCGCCTACACCGACACGTGGAAGCAGAAGAAGATCGACGACATCGTGCTGATGTTGCGCGGCGCGATGGCCGCCGAAGGCAAAGTGGGGCTGATGATGAACGTACCGCGCGGCAGCTTACAGCAGGTGTTGTCGCTGTTGCCCGCGTTGCAGCAGCCGACCGTCTCGAGCCTGTCGGATGAGCAGTGGGTGGACGTGAACACGATTCTCGACGAGTCGATCGTGCGACACATTATTCCCCGGCTAAAGGCCGCCGGCGCGCGCGGCATCGTCGAGTATCCGTTATCGAAGATCATCGAATAGCCTTGAGCCAGCAGGAGTCGCACACCATGACGAAGTGGATTTGCGTGATGACGGCGTCGGCTGCCGCCGGGTTCGTCGGGTTCGCGTTGCCAACCGCGGCCGAGGAATTGCCAGTGCTGTTGCGCGAAGACTTCGAGCAGGGCGCAGCGCGCTGGCGACCGTTCGATCCGAACTCGTGGAAGGTGCTCGAAACGCCGGCAGGGCGCGTGTACAGCCTGTTCGAGCAGAGCAAGTATCAGCCGCCGCATCGCAGCCCGGTCAACATCGCGATACTGGAAGACCTGGTGGTGGGCGATTTCGTGCTGGAGGCGCGGCTGCAAAGCACGGTCAAGGACTACAATCATCGCAGCCTGGTGCTGGTGTTCGGCTATCAGGATCCGGCGCACTTTTATTACGTTCACTTCGGAAAAAAGACCGACGATCACGCCAACCAGGTCTTCATCGTCAACGACGCCCCGCGCGTGAAGATTTCGACCAGGACCACGCCCGGCACGGCCTGGGACGACGCCTGGCACCAGGTCAAGATCACGCGCAACGCCGGCGACGGTGCGATCGCCGTGTACTTCGACGACATGCAAGAGCCGGTGATGACGGCGACCGATTCGACGTTTGCCTGGGGCCAGATCGGCATCGGCGCATTCGACGATTTAGGCAACTTTGACGACATTACTTTGGCCGGTCGGCGGATCGATTCGCCGGCCAGGTAAACGTTCGTTTGTTTCGAATCGATCCAGGGATAAGGAGTCTTGTTGATGAGTGCTGACAAGCGAGTGGCCGAATTGGGTCTGGAACTTCCCCCCGCGCCGAAACCGGCCGGAGTTTATAAGCCCGTGGTGGTGGCCGGCAACATGGCGTACGTTTCGGGACATGGCCCGCTGAAGGCGGACGGCACGATGATGATGGGACGCGTCGGCGCCGATACCGATCTGCACGGCGGCCAGACCGCGGCGCGGCAAACAGGCTTGGCCATTCTCGCCACGCTCAAGTCGCACTTCGGCAGCCTGGATCGCGTGGTACGCGTGGTCAAGTTGTTGGGCATGGTCAATTGCACGCCCGACTTCACCGCGCAGCCCCAAGTGATCAACGGCTGCAGCGAACTGTTCCGCGACGTCTGGGGCCCCGACCACGGCGTCGGCGCCCGCAGCGCCGTCGGCATGGGTTCCCTGCCCGGCAACATTCCCACCGAGATCGAAGTGATCTTCGAGGTGAAGGAATAGGGGACAGGCTGGAGGGAGCAGGCGGGAGGCTGGAGGAAGATGGCAGTCCGATATGGTGCGCGCTGCGCGTCGATTGTCGTAACGACATGGCCGGCGCCGTGGCATACGTACGGCGCGCGAGACCGCGCCGCAAGACTTTCTTCGTCCTCCCGCCTCCCGCCTGTCACAAATCTCCGTCGCCGCTCATCAGATCGTGAAGGTGGCTGGTCTCGTTGAGCGTGTGTACTTTGATCTCGCTTTCCCAGGTGAGCGTGCTGATCGAACCGTTGGAGAACGTAAACGGATTGCGCTCGGCGGGAATACCTAAGAGCACTTTCAGGCCGGCTGAGAGCGATCCTCCGTGCGCCATCACGGCGACCGTGTTCCCGTCGCTCTGGCGAATGGCTTCGAGCGCCGCGCCGGCTCGCAGCATGACGTCGCGCCGCGATTCGCCGCCCGGAATGCGAAAATCGGGGTCCGCCTTGCGCCATTCGGCAGCCACTTCGGGAAAGCGATCATTGATTTCCGGCCAGGTGTGCCCCTGGAAGATGCCGGCGTTGATTTCCATCAGTCGCGGATCGGTGACGACCTCCAGCCGCAGCTTGTCGGCCAGGATACGCGCCGATTCGACGGCCCGCGCCAAGGGGCTGGCCACGATCACGTCGATGGCTTGCTCGGCCAAAGCGTCGGCCACGGCCTCACACTGGCGCCTCCCCAGCGGCGACAGGTGGCTGTCGGCCTGACCCTGGATGCGCCCCTCGAGATTGTAGACCGTTTCGCCGTGACGGATGCAGAACAGTTTCATCGTGCCCTCGAAGTTGCGCACTGACGAAACTAACAGGCACGCGCCGCTTCGGCAACCGCCGATTGAGGTAGCACCGACGCCGACAATCGAATTAACGCAGCACGCTCTTGGTGGGCGGCTGCTCAGAGCTCGACCAGCGCACGCCCGCATTGGGCAATGCTTGCGGCGCCGGCGCAAGTGATGGGGCACGTTTCGACGGCACGTCGAGCGAGGTCAAATGCCGGGCTGCCTGCGCCTGGCGATCGGTGGCCAGTTGTTGCAGGAAGGCCGGCGACGCGCGGTCGATGCGGATGATCTCGGTGGCCGCTTGCGGGTTATTGAGCGGGCGGACGACGCAAATCACTTCCGCGCCGTCGTTGGCGGCCGACTCCGCCCCGGTCGGACCCGGCAGCGATGCGCCGCCGGCCACCATGACGGGCTCGGGCATGGAGCTGGCCATCGCCGGCATGGGATTGCCGCTCGCCAGGCTACTCGGCGCCGGGCGCGGCGCGTAAATGGCCGTCAGGCCAACCTGGTCGAGCTGTTGGTGGATGGACGAAAGCGCCGCGTACAAGCCTTCGTTGTCGGCCGGGTCGGCCGCGTTGCACACGCCGATCACCAGGCCGTCGGTCGTAAACAACCCGCCGCCGCTGCGTCCTTCGACCGGTGCGCCGGCCACTTGCAGGTTCTCGGGCGGACCGACGAACTTGTTGATCGACGCGATGTGACTGGGAATCGCCGTGGCCGGTCCGCCGTGATTGCAACCGACCGTAATCACTTTCACGCCTCGCGCGACCACGTGCCCCTGGGGCGCCACCGGCGCCACCCGGACCGGCACGCCGGGACGAATGCTCACCAGCGCGATATCGTTCTCCAGGTCGAACGACACCAATCGGCCGGGCAGTTTCTGCGGCGCTGCTGCGCCGCACAGGTCGACGAGGATGGTGCCCTTGCCTTGCGAGTCTCGAAAGATGTGGCCGCAGGTCAGAATCAGCGCGTCGCCGTGCCGCGTATCGATGAGCGTGCCGGAGCCGTAAGAGGAGCCGGTCGGATCTTCGACCTTCAGCCGCACACTGCTGTGGATCAAGTCGTCGGGACTGACAGGACCACCGCTGGCTGCCGCGGCCCGCGGCGCGGGCATGCTCACCGGTGTCAGTCGTTCGCGCGTCGGCGCGGCCGAGCGGCTG
>JBGSYQ010000433.1:0-10601 GCA_041750795.1 Pirellulales bacterium
CTTCGCGGCGCGTGGCGCAACGACGGCCGCGCAGCAACTGGCGGCCGGCCGCGGATTGCTCGAGTTTGCCCGCGCCACGCTGCCCGCTGACGACGACGGCTACGGCTCGTACCTGGTAGCCACGGTCGAGTCGATCCTGCGACAGCCCGACGGAGCGTTGATCCGCAATTACCTGCAAGGCCCCAGCCATGCCGTGTACTATCCCGAGTTCGAGGCGCGCGCCGGACGCCACGAGTTGCAGGTGCTGGGCGATGCCGGCGTGGGTATCCGCGTGACCGACTTCCTGTCGGCCGACGACGAGCGCCGGCTGGAAGACCTGACCGACGATCCGGCCGAAAAGGAGCGGATGCGCGACGTCATGCACAACACGGCTCACCGGCAGTCGGTGTTATGTCGAGCAGGCGTGCCGCTGGACTTTGCGCTCGGAGCATGGCGGCTGCGCGGCTTGTATCTCGAAGGGCGCATCGAAACCAAAGACCAGCCGGTCTTGATCGATTCCAGCGACGCCATCACGTTCGTTTCGCGCCAGGGACACAGCGTCACCACGCCCGCGCCCACGGTCAAGGCCGCAATCTCCCACCTGGCAGAGCAGTGGCCACGGCGCATCGAGTTTTCGGCGCTGGTGGGCTACGTCCGCGATCGTGCGGCGTCCGCCGGTCTGCCGCTGCCGGTGCAGGAAGAACAGCGATTGGAAGAGCGGCTGCTGCAATGTTGCGTGGGCGGGTTATTGCAAGTACACGGCGAACCGCAGCCCTTCGCGCCCGCGCCGAGCGAGCGTCCCCGCGTCAGCGCGTTGACGCGCCTGCAAGCGGCGCGCTCCGACGTGGTCACCAGTCGCCGGCATTTGCCCGTGCGCCTCGACCCGCTCGATCGCTACGTGCTGGCCCAGCTCGACGGCACGCGCGACCTCTCCCAGTTGGTCGCGCACCTGGCAGCGTCGGCCGCCAGCGGGAAGATCGCGCTATGGGAAGAAGGCCAGAACGTTCCCCCCGAGCGAGCCGAAGCGTTCATTCAACAAGAGCTCAACGCCAGCCTGGCCCGAATGGCGGAGCACGCGCTGCTGGTGGAGTAAGGGTCGACCGACAATGTCACCGTCACCCCCGCAGTGTCACCGTCACCCCCGCAGTGCCGCCAGCAATAGCCCCGGCAGTTTCCAGATCGACGGCTTGTGGTACAGCCCAAGCACCTTCCAGGCGAGCGGTTCGGGGCGGCGGTGGGTGGGAAACCAGAGCGGCTTGGGCGTTTGCGTGAGCGGACCTTCCAGCACGGTCTTCTGCACGCCGCTGAGCATGAACGTGTTGTGGACCGAGCCGATGCCGCTTTGCGCGTCGGCCAACGTGCCGCTGGGATAGCCGCCCCAGGGCGGGCTCATCATGGCATACACCAACGCCGGCCAGTAGTTCACGCCAATGGCGCCGTGCCGCAAACCGGCCAACGCGGCGTCGAGTGCCGCGGCGCCGGCCGGATCGCTATAGAAACTGGGATGCACCGTCACCGCCGCGCTGAGCGTGCCCCACAATTCGTCGTTGGCGAAATCGACGGCCCGCTTGAGAAACGCGCGCTCATCGGCGGCGTCCAGCCCGGTCTCCGCGCAGACGCAGACGAACGACTCCTCGCAGAACAACTGCGAACCAGGCTTGGGATCGGCGTCGCGAATCAGCGTCCAAGGCAACGTTTCGCCGGACGCGGGCGCCGGCTTGTCGGTAAATTTCTCGTAGCGATCGCGCGCGCCGGGATAATAGGCTTTGCGCGGCGGCACCTGCGCCAGCACGCTTTCCACCAGGTCCAGAAACTGCTTCCGCTGCGGCCAGTGCTTCCAGGTCACGATCATCTTCGTGGCCACGCAGTTGAACGAAGCGTTGTTGATGATCGATGAGGCCACATTCTCGGCCTGGAAGCGCAATTGCTTGTCGGTATAGGGCCCCGGCACGATGATCCAAGGGCTGACGTTGCCCAATTCGCTGGTGATCGGTTTCTTGAGCACCGGATCATTTTCGCGCTTGCGACGCTCGCGCTCGGCGCCGGCCGGCCCCCAGACGATGGCGTCGTGGGAGTGGATCGAGCCGGTAATGTGGACTTCGTCGACGTGCGAGTGCTCGACGGCGGCCTTGCCCACGTCGGCGCCGCCGTAAATGACGCGGACGAAGCCGGCCTCGATCAGCCGCGCAAACAGCCGCTCGAAGATCGGACCCAGGTACTCGTTGACCGGGTTCATCTTCAGCAGCACCACGTGCCCTTCCTGAAACACTTTCGAGATGGTGTCCGTGGCCGGAATGCTGGAGACGTTGCCGGCGCCCAGCACGAGCACGCAGCGCGCCGGCTGCGGATGCTTCAGATGGCTGCCCAACTGGTCCAGGTCGGCGCGAGTTACTTCGGGCGAAAGCCATGCTTCGGCGCGAAAGCCGGCGAAGACCAGCGCGTCGAACAAGCCCTTGACCGGCATTACCTGCACGCGCAGCGCGCCGTCGGAACCCTGCTTCGGCGGCGCGGGCAATTCGATGCGGCCGGTCGCCGCGACCGAATTGAAATTGTGAATCAGCAGTTGCAAGTGCCGCGCCGTGGCCACCGGGCCGGCAGTGATCTCTTCGGCCCGCAGCGGATTGCCCCGCGGCAGGCCCTTGGCGTCGCAGGCCGCGTCGACCCACTCGGGCGCCAGCTTGACCACGCGCTCGAGGCAATCTTCCAGCAGCGCGATGCGCTCGGACAGGCCGAGCTTCGTCAACGTGCTCTTGGACGCGTTCAGTTCGGACACGCATCGGTCGATGCGATCGTGCGTGGCGGGCGATTGTTCAATGGCTACGGCGGACATGCGACACCTCGCGATTCGGAAACGACGTCGGACTGGGCGGCCGGCACGTGGCTCATCACCCACTCGGCCAACGCGCAGATGGTCAGGCTCGGATTGACGCTCAAGTTGACCGGCACGATCGAGCCGTCGGCGACATACAGGTTATCATAACCGTAGACCCGACCCAAGCTGTCGATCACTCCCTGCGAGGCGTCGGCCCCCATCGGGCAGCCGCCCAGAATGTGGGCCGTCGAGGTGGTGTTGAACAGCACCTCGGCCACGCCACTGGTCGGATCGCCGTGCATTTTATCGGCCAGCCGCTGCGCCGTTTGGTTGGCAATGGGAAAGTACTTGGGCACCTTCTCGCTCGATTGCCATTCGGAATCGAGCCCCTTGGCAAACGGCCAGAACCAGCGCCGCCGCCAGCGCAAGCTCATGTAGCTGGGCAGCAACTGCATCACCAGCAGGATGCCGGTCCGCCGCGCCCAGCCGAACGGATTGCACAGCCGCAGAAAGCGCAGCGGATGGCGGACGATCTCGCCCAGAAAGCGCAGCGGCCGCGGCCAGGGCGGTCCGCCGCCCACCAGCACCGTACACAACAGCGACATGAAGTCCTGACCGCGGCCGTAGCGGACCATCTCGATGTGCGTGTCGTCGGTGGGCCAGAAGCCCGAGGCGATGGCGATGCCGCGAGAATAATCGACGTCGCCGCGCCGCGAGGTGCTGCCGACCAGCGCTTCGCTGTTGGTGCGAACGTAGGTGCCCAAGGCGTCGGACAGACGTGCCAGCGAGCCGCGCTCCTTGCATTGGAGCAGCAATGGCACGGTTCCGAGCACGCCGCCGGAAAATACCACGCCGCGCACGCGAAACGTGCGGCGCCGCTTGAATATCCAGTCGGTGATCTTGCGAGTGGACACTTCATAGCCACCGCCGGGCAGTTCGCAAACGTCCTGCACCTGCGTCTCGGGAAAGATCCGCACGCCCAGCTTCTCGGCAAAGTACAGGTAATTCTTGTCGAGCGTGTTCTTGGCGTTGTGGCGACAGCCAACCATGCATCCGCCGCACTCGATGCACCCGGCGCGCTCGGGGCCTTGCCCGCCGAAATATGGATCGGGCACCGTCTGCCCCGGTGCGCCGAAGTACACGCCTACCTCCGTCGGGCGATAAGTGTGTCCGCGCCCCATCTCGTCGGCGATCTCGCGCAGCAGGTGGTCGCTCTCCGTGGGACAGGGCGCCGTGATGACGCCCAACATCCGCTGCGCGGCGGCATAGTGCGGCGCGAGATTCTCTTTCCAGCGACCCAGAGAGCTCCACTTCGGATCGGCAAATACGCGGTCGGGCGGCACCAGCAGCGTGTTGGCATACACCAGGCTGCCGCCGCCCACGCCGCAACCGTGCAGGATCATCACGTCGCGCAACAGCGTGATGGCCTGGATGCCGAAGCAGCGCACCAGCGGCGCCCACAAATACTTGCGCAGATTCCAATTCGTCTTCGGAAAGTCCTCGGTCCGCCAGCGTTTGCCCCGTTCGAGCACCGCCACGCGGTAACCCTTTTCCGCCAGGCGCAGTGCCGACACGCTGCCGCCAAAGCCGGAGCCGATGACCAGGTAGTCAAATTCGAATTCGCTCGCAGGGGATGCCGCCATGGCTCCTATTTGCTGCGATGCGGCTACGAATTGCAAGCCCGTGCCAGGACGATTCGCTCGTGGTCGCGGCGGGATGTCGCGGGTGGCGTCGCCGGGCTAGAATCACGTGCATCAAGGAAACTGTCATGCCGTTTCACAGCACGATTCGCGGCGAGCGCTTCACGTTCGCCGATTTGCGCGAGTTGTTGGCCAAGGCCAACGAGGAAAAGTCGGGCGATGCCTTGGCCGGAATCGCCGCCGCCACCGAGCGCGAGCGCGTGGCCGCCAAGTGGGCGTTGGCCGACGTGCGGCTGAGTGAGATCGTCGACCAGCCGATCATCGACCCGGCCGCCGACGAAGTGAGCCGGTTGATCCTCGAAACGCACGACAAGAAGGGTTTCACCCGGCTCGCCGGCCTGACGGTCGGCGAGTTCCGCGAGCTGTTGCTCGACGACGCGACGGACGAAACGACCGTGCGCGCCCTGGCTTGGGCCATCACGCCCGAGATGGCCGCGGCCACGGCCAAGCTGATGAGCAACAAGGACCTGGTGCTGGTGGCCAGCAAGATCCGCAACGTCACGCGCTGCCGCAACACGATCGGCCAGCGCGGCGTACTGGGCATTCGCCTGCAGCCGAACCATCCGGCCGACGACCTGGGCGGAATTCTGCTCACGACGGTCGAAGGATTGTTGTATGGCTGCGGCGACGCGGTGATCGGCGTCAACCCGGCCATCGAGTCGGTCGAGACCGTAGCGGCCATCTTGCACGGATTGGACCGATTGATCGCTGTCTCAGGCGCGCCCACCCAGCACTGCTGCCTGGCGCACATCACCACGCAGTTGGCGGCCTTGGAGCGGGGCGCGCCGGTGGACCTGTTGTTTCAATCGGTGGCCGGCACCCAGGCGGCCAACGCCAGCTTCGGCATCAGCCTGGCCACGTTGCGCGAGGGGCGCCAGCGCGTCCTCGAACATCATCGCCAGCGCGGTGTCGACTGGGTCGGCGACAACCTGATGTACTTCGAGACCGGCCAAGGCAGCGCGCTTTCGGCCGAGGCGCATCACGGCGTCGACCAGCTCACGCTCGAAGCACGCGCTTACGGCGTGGCACGCACGTTCGATCCGTTCCTGGTCAACACCGTCGTCGGCTTTATCGGCCCCGAGTACCTCTACGACGAGCGACAGATTACGCGTGCCGGCTTGGAGGATCACTTCATGGGCAAGCTGCTCGGGCTGCCGATGGGTTGCGACGTCTGCTATACGAATCACGCGCAGGCCGACCAGAACTCTGCCGACAATCTGCTGCTGCTGCTCTCGGCCGCCGGTTGCAACTACTTCATGGGGGTGCCCTGCGCCGACGACGTCATGCTCAGCTATCAATCGACCAGCTTTCACGACGGCGCGGCAATGCGCCGGTTATTCGGCCTGACGCCGGCGCCCGAATTTCTGGCCTGGCTCGAATCGCGCGGCATCTTCCAACGCGGCCAACTGGCGCTAGGCGACGCCACCGGCCATCCCCTGCTGGCCGACGTCCAGGCCGTGCTGAAAGAACCACAAACGGTGGATTAACGTGGCACAATCAGCACCCCAGCCGCCCGAGCAACCTGCCTCTCCGGCCGCGCCAGCGGGCGCGGGAAAACTTTCGGCAGCGCTGGCGGCATTGCGCGCAAGGACGCCGGCGCGGTTGATCGTGGGTCGTGCTGGCCCGGCCTATCGTACGGCGACGCAACTCGAGTTGCGCCGCGATCATGCCGCGGCCGTCGATGCGGTACACGCCGAGTTGGATCTGGCACGCGACTTCGCTGCCGATCTGGTCGCGCGCTATCGGCTGTTTGAGATCGCAACGACGGCACGCGACAAGGCCGAATACCTTCAGCAACCCGAGCTGGGACGCAAGTTGAGCCCCGCCGGCATGGCGATGCTGGCCGAACGGTGTGCCCAAGGTGCCGACCTGCAGGTGGCAATTGGCGACGGACTTTCAGCCGCGGCCGTCGTCGAGCAGGCGCCGGCGCTGCTGCCGCTATTGGAGGCCGGCGCGATGGCACGGGGCTGGACGTTTGGCCAGCTGTTCGTCGTGCGACATTGTCGCGTGGGTGTGTTGAACGACATCGGCGTGGCGCTGGATCCGCAAGTGGTCGTGCTGTTGATCGGCGAGCGCCCGGGGCTGGCCACCGCCGTGAGCCTGTCCGCTTACCTGGCGTTTCGCCCGCGGCCGGGACATACCGACGCCCAGCGCAACCTGATTTCGAACATTCACGCGCGCGGCGTCGCACCGCCAATGGCGGCCGAGCGCATCTTGGCGCTGGCCGCCCAGATGCGCGCCCAGCAGGCCAGCGGCGTGACGGTAAAAGAGCAATTGCCGGATGCAGCGTTGGCCAACAGCGCAGCGAGCACCAAGACACGGCAACTCGGAATCGAATCCACCGGCGAAGCCGGTGGCTGAACCGCGGCATGTGCTAATTGACAATGTTCCGCAGCGGCAAGCCCAACAGCGCGCGGCGGCACGACTCGCTTCCCTTGGCACGCATTTCCAGCATGCCTTCCTCGCAATAGAACGCGGCGTGCGGGGTGACGATCAGCCGGTGATGCGCCACGTGGTTCGGATCGCGCCAGGCCACCAGCAGCGGGTCGTCCTCCGGCGGCGGCTCGATTTCCAGCACGTCGATGCCGGCGCCGGACAATTGCCCGCTGGCCAGCGCCTCGGGTATCGGTCGCGTGTCGACCACGCCGCCGCGCGAGGTGTTGATGAGAAGCGATCCCTGGGGCATCCGGGCGATCGCGGCCGCGTCGACGATGTGATAGGTCTCGTCGGTCAGCGGGCAGTGCGGGCTGAGCACGTGCGATTTGGCGAACAGCTCGTCGACCGTTTCCACGCGGCGCACGCCCAGCGACTTGTCGCGCCCGTCGGGCACGTACGGATCGTAGAACATCACGTCCATCCCCAGCGCTTTGGCACGCAATGCCGAAGCCGTGCCGATCCGACCCAGTCCGATAATCCCGAACACGCGCCCGCGCAGACGACGGATGGGCATCGCCAGCTTATAGATCCATTCTTCCTTGTGGTCGCGCAAGCGAGAGTTGAACAGCGAAATCCCGCGTGCCAGCGCCAGCGTCATGCCGATCGCCGAGTCGGCCACTTCCTCGGTGCCATAGTCGGGCACGTTGGCCACGTCGATGCCGCGCTGCCGGGCCAGCCGCCAATCGACGTTGTCGTAGCCCACGCCGCAGCGGACGATCAGTTTGCAGTGCTTCAGCCGATGGATCGTCTGGGCCGTGATGCTCACCGTGTGATACATCATGATGGCGTCGGCGTCTTCGATCCGGTCGGCAATCTCGTCCTCGCTCGAAGCGTCCAGCGCCACAATGTCGGCGATCTCGCCCAGCACGCGGCGTTCGGTTTCGAGAGGTCCGGCGACGAAATCCGTGATCACGACCTTGGAACGACGGCTCATGGGGCTCACTTGGCGGGTTGCAAAGACGATGAGGAAAACGCGCCGCGCCGCGTGGCGGCATGACGAGTTTGGGTAAGGCCGCGAGTGTAGCGGACCAGCGGCCAGCCGCACAAGGATAAATCACTGTGGCACAAGGGGCTTACGGCACATGGTGGCGCTCCGTTCGACGCATAAAACTCCTTGCATTCGAGGGCTTTCCGCGCCATAATCGGTCTCGCTGCGGCAAGGCGCTTTCCGGGCCGATTTGCACGTGCGTTGTCCGGATCGCATGCCTGGAAGGTCGCGGTCCACACTCCCGCCCTGATCCCACCCTGTTGAAACTCCTGTTTCCGGCCAACCGAGCGCGTCGCCGGCGCAGCGCCCGTGGCGGTCTTGATCGCGTCCTACTAATTGCAGGTGGTCCTTCGATGCAAAATTCCCTGGCAAACCCGCGGAAATTCGCTCTCGTGCCGGTGGTTCGGCTGATCGCGCTGGCGCTGGCGGCAAGCCCGCTATTGTGCGCGACGCTTTGCGCCCAATCGCTGCCGGTGGCCCGGTTGTTTTCGATTTTTCCGGCCGGAGGCAAGCAGGGCACCACCTTCGACCTGACCATTGCCGGCGCCGACCTGGAGGGCGTGTCGAAATTGCACTTCTCCGATCCGGCGATCACCGCCGAGCAAAAGACCGCGCCGCCGGGGCTGGGACAAACCGGCCCACAAGGCGTGCCGGGACAGTTCACCGTCACCATCGCTCCGGAGGCCAGGCTGGGCATCGTCGACGTGCGCGCCATCGGCAAGTACGGCGTATCGAACCCGCGGGCGCTGGTCGTCGGCGCGCAGGACGAGTTAATCGAGAAAGAACCCAACAACACGCGCGAACAAGCCACCGAGTTGCCCATCGACGCCGTGATGAATGGCATTTCCAACGGCGCCAACGACGAGGACTACTTCAAGTTCACCGCGTCCAAGGGCCAACGGCTGATCGTCGACTGCTGGGCCTATCGCATTGATTCTCGCATCGACGCCACGCTGGTGCTGTACGACGCTGACGGCAAGGAACTGGCTCGCAATCGCGACGCCAACCGCCGCGACCCGCTCATCGACTTCACCGCGCCCGAAGATGGCGATTACTATGTCGAGCTGCACGACTTTCTTTACGCGGGCAACGGCGAGTACATCTATCGATTGACGGTCAGCTCGAGACCGCATCTCGAATACGTATTTCCGCCGGCCGGTCTGCCTGGCTCGAACGAATCGTACACGCTCTACGGCCGCAACTTGCCGGGTGGAAAGCCCACCGACGTGGTGGCCGCCGACGGCACGAAGCTCGAATCGCTGGAAGTCCAAATCGCGCTGCCGGCCGACGACGGCGCACGGCAACTGGAGTTGGGCGCCACGGTCGAGCCGGTCGAGTCCGGCATGGACGCGATCGCCTATCGACTGGACACGCCGCAGGGGCCCAGCAACGCGGTGCCGGTCGGCTTCGCTGGCGCGCCGATCATCGTCGAGCAGGAACCGAACAACGAGCCCGGCGAAGCGCACGCGCTCGCCACTCCCTGCGAAGTGGTCGGCCAGTTCGATCCGCTCAAGGATCGCGACTGGTTCACCTTCGAGGCCAAACAGTCGGAGCCGCTGTGGATCGAAGTGTTTTCCGAGCGGTTTGGGTTGCCCACCGATCCCTACGTCGTCGTGCAGCAGGTGACCAAAAACGACAAGGGCGAGGAGCAGGTGAAGGAAGTCCTGACCGTCGACGGCTATCTGGAAAATCCGCGCGGCCGGCAGGGAAACTTGTACTTCTACGAAATGAAGACCGACGATCCGGCGTTTCGCTTCGCGCCGCCTGCCGACGGCACGTATCGCATCCTGGTGCGCAACCAGGCTTCGTACACGCGGCCCGATCCGCGGCTGGTGTACCGGCTGGCGATTCGCCCGGCCACGCCCGACTTTCGCGTCGTGGCCAGTCCCAAGCTGCTGCCGTTCAGCGCCGATCCGAATCAGAACCAGGCCACGGTGTGGAGTCCCTTGTTGCGCAAAGGCGGCAGTGAGTTGATCGACGTCATCGTGTTTCGCCGCGAGGGATTCGACGGCGAAGTGCAGGTTTCGGCCAGCGATTTGCCGCCCGGTGTGACAGCCAACCCCATCGTAGTCGGCCCGGGTCAGGACACCGGCTCGCTCGTGCTGGTCGCGGCGGCCGACGCGCCGGAATCGATGAGCCTGATCTCGATCGCCGGCAAAGCCACGATCAACGGCGCCGACGTCGTGCGCCCGGCACGCGCCGCCACGATGGTGTGGGGCGGGCAGTTCAACGTGCTTTCGCATCGCTCGCGTTTGGCGCGCAATCTGGCGGTGGCCGTTAGTGCCCAAGAGGTCGCGCCCTTCGTGGTCGATGCGGGCAAGGAGCTGGTGCTCGAAATGTCCAAAGCGGGCACAGTGCAGGTGCCGATCAAGGTGGCGCGACAGGGCGACTTTAAGGCCGCCGTTGTGTTGCAGCCCGAGCCGCTGCCCACCAACGTCAAGCCGGTAAACGTCACGCTCGACGACAAGACGGCCGAGGGCAAGTTGGAGATCGCGCTGCCGGGCAACATTCCGGAAGGGACGTATTCGTTCGCGATCGTCGGCGCAACGCAAGTTAACTACGCGCGCAATCCCGAGGCCGTAACGGCGGCGACCGAACGCAAAGCGGCCGTCGACAAAGTCGTGGGCGAACTGGCCGCCGCCGCCAAAGCGGCAGCCGATGCCAAGGCGGCCGCCGAGAAGCAGAT
>JBGSYQ010000434.1:0-3945 GCA_041750795.1 Pirellulales bacterium
GCGCCGATCGCGCGTCGCCACCCGCCGAGGGCGGCTCGTTCGAGTATCGGCTGGACCAGCGGATGCGCGACTCCGCGGTCGCATGGGCGCGGGCCAACCCGGCACGAGTCGCCGAGTTGGCCGCGATCAAGTTTGCGCGGATGTGGAACTTGTGGCCGAACGAGCCGTCGCTGCGGAGTTGGCCCGTCAGGCTGGTGATCGTGTCGACGTATGTGCCCTTGTTGGCGTGCGGGTTGGCGGGGGCATGGCGATTTTCCCGCAGAGGTTGGCCCTACGTGCTGGCCTGGCTGCCGGCAGTTTATCTGTCACTGTTGCACATGGTGTTCGTCAGTTCGATTCGCTATCGCGAGCCGGCCATGCTGGCGCTGGTGGTGCTGGCCGCCGGATTCATTGGCGTCTGGCGCGGCCAATCGGCCGGCGACGATTCCGCGGCGCCGGCCAGCCCTTGAGCAATCCGTGCGTGCTGCTGTCACGACCCTTGGAAGGACGTACTGAACCATTTGCCGCCTGGTTAATTTTTGCTGGTTCGCATTCAAGTGGGGCGCGGCCCTGGCGTTCGTGGCTGCGCTGGCGGCCAGCCCGTTCTACTATCGGCACGTGTTCTATCGTGTCGAGGAGGAGATTCGCAGCCGGGTGGAGGCCAAGATCGCCCAACGGTTTCCGCACCTGGAAATCCACGTGCAAAGCGCGCGGCTGGCCAACGACGGCATCGAAGTGCGCGGCGTTTCGCTGATCGAGCCCAACGTGCAGGGGCCGCAACCGGAGCTGGCCTATCTGGACGCCGTTTTCCTCAACTGTCGCACCGATCTAAAGGAACTGGCCACCGGCGAGCCGCGGATCACCGGCATCAAACTCGTACGCCCGGTATTGCGGGCCACGCGCCGGCCCGACGGGCGCTTTAGCCTTGAGAAACTGCGCCCGGTTTCACTGGCTGGCAGCCCGCTGCCGCAGGTGACGATCGACGGCGGCATCGTCGAAGTGTTCGACCCGCTCAAGAATCCGTCCAGCACCTTCACGCTGCGCGACGTACACGTGTCGCTGCGCCCGGCCGACGGCTCGTCGGGTCCGCTGTCGATGAACGGTTACTTCCTGGGCGATCACTTGCAGCGCGCGGAGTTCACCGGCACGCTCGATCCGGCGACGTCGAAGTGGACGATGAGCGGCAGCATCGACGGGCTGCAGATCTCGCGCGAGCTGCGCGATGCGCTGCCGGGGCCGATCGATGGCTCCCTGGAGTTGCTCAAGAGCGTACACGCGCCGGCCAGTCTGAGCTTTCGGGCCACGCACGACGGCGTCGAGCCGCTGCCGCAGTTCGAAGTCAATGGCACCGTCAAAGGCGGCCGTGTCGACGACCCCTTGCTCCCCTACCCTCTCACCGACCTTGCGGGCAAGATCCACTGCGACAACAACGGCTTTCGCATTCGCGATGTTTCCGCGCATCACGGACCAACCACCTGGACCATCTCGCAATTCGATCAGCACGGCTACGGTGCGGGCAAGCCCTGCGTTCTGCGCGCCAGCGGCCGGCAGGTGCGGCTCGATCGCCGCTGGCGCGACACATTGTCCAAGGAGTACCGCAAGCATTGGACCAACTACGATCCGGAAGGGGACGTCGACGTCGAATGCACGCTGTCCTACGACGGGCAGCAGTGGCGGCCAACGCTCAAGCTGACCAGCCGCAACAACAACGTGTCGTTTAGCTGCTACAAATTCCCATATCGGCTGGAACGGGGCCAGGGAACTCTGACGCTCAAAGACAAAGTGCTCGACGTGAACCTGGTCGCCTTTGTCGGCGCTCAGCCGGTGACTCTCATGGGAAGCTTCCAGAATCCCGGACCCGAGTACACGGGCGAGATCAAGATCTGGGGAGAAAAGATCCAGTTCGACGAGAAGCTGTTTGCCGCGATCTTGAAGCCCAAGTCGCGCGACGCCATTCGTTCGCTCAATCCACGCGGCACCTTCGATTTTCGCACGCGATTGTGGCGCGAGGCCAACGATCCCCTGCCGCGGCCGCTCATTCACCAGCACCTGCACGTATCGCTCAACCGCTGCACGGTCACCTACGATAAGTTGCCCTACCCGCTGTACAACCTGCAGGGCGAAGTCGACATGCAGGACGGACAGTGGACGACCGAACCGCAGCGTCCGCTGGTCGGCGTCAACAACACGGGGATCGTCACGGTGTCCGGCACGCTGCATTCTGCTCCCGATGCGGATCGGCTGACGCTTCAGATCGACGGCGAGAACGTTCCCTTGGAGGAAGAGCTGCGCGACGCGCTGCCGCCGCAGCAGCAGCAGATATGGTCGGCCTTGCGCCCGCGCGGCAAGATCGACCTGCAGGCCGACGTCCACTACGACTCGCGCGTCGGCCGGCCATCGATCGACTTGCGCATGGTGCCACAGGGCGGCCGGTTGCCGGGGCGCGCCTTGACGGGCAGGGCATCGCAGGTTGCGACGACAGTCGCTCCGACAACCACGGCGGACCTGGAAGCCGGCGCCGGCACGTTCGACGACGGCAGCTCGATCGGCACGTCGATCGCACCGGTGGCGTTTCCCTATCGGATCGAGCGGCTGGGCGGGCTGGTTCACTATCGCGACGGCCAGGTCACGTTGACCGACGTGCGCGGCCGCCACCACGCCACCGAGATGCGCGCCGACGGTTGGTGCGACATGCGGCCCGACGAGGCGTGGCGCTTGCACCTCGATCGACTATCGGTCGACCGGATACGCTTGGACGGCGGCGATCGTGAGTTGGTGGCCGCCTTGCCAGCCGCGTTGCGACAGGCGGTCGCCGAGCTGCGCCCCACAGGGCCGATCAATCTGAAAGGCATGCTGGAGTTTTCCAAGATCGGCGACTCGGCTCCGCTGCAGTCCGTTTGGGACGTCGCCTTGTATCTCCATCAAGCCAGCTTGCAGGCCGGCCCGCAAATCAACAACGTGTCCGGCGCCATACACCTGCGAGGCTCGTCGGACGGCACCCGCTATACCAGCTCGGGCCAGCTCGATCTGGATAGTGTGATGTACCGAAACTTCCAGCTCACCGAGGTCCTGGGACCCATCTGGTTCGACAATCAAAACGTCTACCTGGGCACGCTTCCCTTTGCACCGCCCCAGGGGCAGCCGCGCGGCCGAGTCACTGGCAAGTTGTTCGGCGGAGTAGCGGCCGCCGATTGCCACGTCCGACTGGGAACGGTCCCGCAGTATCGGTTGATCGCCACGCTATCGGGCGCCGATCTGGGGCAGTTCGCCGTCGAGAACCTGACGAGCCATCAAGCGCTGCGCGGAAAGATCCTGGCCAATGTCGACCTGCAAGGGAGCCGCGGGCAGCACACGTTGTTCGGCCGTGGCGACGTCCATTTGACCGACGCCGACATTTACGAGCTGCCACTGGTGGTGTCGCTGTTGTCCATCATGCGCGCCAAGGCCCCGGGCCCCACGGCATTCACCGAAAGTCACATCGCCTTTCAAGTCAACGGCCCGCACGTATTGCTGAAGCAAGTCGACCTGCGCGGCGACGCGCTCGACCTGGGGGGCCACGGCGAATTGACCCTCGACGGGCAAACCAATCCCATCAAGCTCGAATTGCACACCACCGTTGGGCGCGGCGCGATTCCGCTGATCTCGGGCATGTTCAGCGAGGCCAGCCAACAACTGCTGAAGATTCACGTCGATGGCACGCTGGAAGCGCCGCAGGCCTGGACGGAAGCATTGCCCATTGCCAACGAGGCGCTCGAACGGCTGCGAGCCGACTACCAGGTTCCGCCAGGCGGTACTTTCAATCGCCAAAGCCCGGCCCCCTTGGGCGCTCGGCGATAAGCGGCACGCGTGACCGCCAAGCATCACCTCCTTTTGCCGAGAACAAGCATGACTACCGACCCGATCGCCAACGTAGCGGCCAGCGCCGCCGGCTCGCCGTCGGCGCAGCGGGCCCGCGCGCTTAGTGCC
>JBGSYQ010000435.1:0-9810 GCA_041750795.1 Pirellulales bacterium
CGGCGATGCACGCGCGGCAACCTCCAGCGGCCCCAGCGCCGGCGGCGGGTTGGCCGACTTGCCGCACTTCGCGCCCAAGGCCAAGCGCGTGATCTACTTGTTCCAGTCCGGCGCGCCGTCGCAGATGGACCTGTTCGACTACAAGCCCGCACTCGACGACGCGCGCGGCGCGGAGCTGCCCGACTCGGTGCGCCGCGGCCAGCGTCTTACGTCGATGACCTCCACGCAAGAGAGTTTCCCGATCGCGCCTTCGAAATTCGCCTTCGCCCAGCACGGGCAAAGCGGCGCGTGGCTCAGCGAACTGTTGCCGCACACGGCACGCGTGGCCGACGAGCTGTGCTTCATCAAATCGATGCACACCGAGGCCATCAACCACGATCCGGCCATCACGTTCTTTCAAACCGGCGCGCAACTGGCCGGTCGTCCCAGCATTGGCGCCTGGCTCTCGTATGGCTTGGGCAGCGAGAACCAGGACCTGCCGGCGTTCGTCGCCATGATCTCGCAGGGCACCGGCAATCCGGGCGACCAGCCGCTGTACGATCGCCTGTGGGGCAGCGGCTTTCTGCCCTCGAAGTTTCAGGGCGTGAAGTTCCGCTCCATCGGCGATCCGGTGCTCAATCTGTCGAACCCGCCCGGGCTGGACGCCGCGGCGCGGCGGCAGATGCTCGACGAGTTGGGCGAGCTGAATCAACTGAAGCTGTCCGCCGTACACGATCCGGAAATCGCCACGCGCATCGCCCAGTATGAGCTGGCCTATCGCATGCAGACCTCGGTGCCCGAACTGACCGACGTCTCCGACGAGCCCGAGCACGTGTTCGAGATGTACGGGCCCGAGTCGCGCACGCCGGGCACGTTCGCGGCCAATTGCCTGCTGGCGCGGCGGCTGTGCGAGCGCGGCGTGCGCTTCGTGCAACTGTTCCATCGCGGCTGGGACCAGCACGTCAACCTGCCCAAGCAAATCGCGCTGCAATGCCGCGACACCGACCAGGGCACCGGCGCCTTGATTGCCGATCTCAGGCAGCGCGGTCTGCTGGAAGACACGCTGGTGGTGTGGGGCGGCGAGTTCGGACGCACGGTCTATTGCCAGGGACCGCTGACGGCCGACGACTACGGCCGCGATCATCATCCCCGCTGCTTCACCGTCTGGCTGGCCGGCGCCGGCATCAAGGCCGGCACCACCTACGGCCAGACCGACGACCACTCGTACAACATCTTCGAGAACCCCGTACACGTTCACGATCTGCACGCCACGATCCTGCACCAGCTGGGCATCGACCACACCAGGCTCACGTTCAAGTTCCAAGGCCGCCACCACCGCCTGACCGACGTGCACGGCGAAATCGTGCCAGGAGTGTTGGGGTAGGGAGTAGGGGATCGGGGATCGGGAGTAGGGGTCAGTGGTCAGTGTGAGAATTGGCGGGTGGCACTGGCATCTTGCCAGTGCGTGGTGACGACGGGGATGTAACCACGACGACACGACGAAAAGTTCGACGACGTTTCAGAACAACAAACCATGAAGCGCCGAAGACATGATAGCCAGTTCCCTCCATATCAATTCTTCGACGTGACTTCGTGCCGTTGTCCTTCACTTTCATCTTCCACCGCTCTCCCCTTCATCTGAGAAATCTGCGTAATCTGCGGATCGATAACATGGCCCGACTCACGATTGTCTTGTTGCTGATGGTGGCTGGTTGTAATGGCGGCAGCGGCGGCGACGCTGCGCGTTCGTCCTCCGGCAAGCCGGTGATTGCCGTCATTCCCAAGGCCACGTCGCACGAGTTTTGGAAGTCGGTGCATGCCGGCGCGGCGCAGGGGGCGAAGGAGGCCGACGTCGAAATCATCTGGAAGGGGCCCATCACCGAGAGCGACCGCGAAATGCAGATCAACCTGGTGCAGGACTTCGCGGCCCAGGGCGTGGCCGGCATCTGCCTGGCGCCGCTCGATTCGCAGGCGCTGGTGCCCGCCGTCGACGAGGCCCAGGCCGGCGGCGTGCCGGTGTTGATTTTCGACAGCGGGTTGGACGATACGCAGGGGATCGGCATCGTCAGCTTCGTCGCCACCGACAACTACCACGGCGGGCAAACGGCCGGCCGTCACCTCGGCACGCTGCTCGGCGGCAAGGGCCGCGTGATCGTGCTGCGTTACATCGTGGGCAGCCAGAGCACCGAGCTGCGCGAGCAAGGTTGCCTCGACGCGCTGGCCAAGGAGTTTCCCGAGATCGAAATCCTCTCGTCCGATCAATACGCCGGCGACACGGCCGACAAGGCACTGGTCAAGGCCCAGCAACTGCTGCTCAGCTTTGGCGAGCAGGTCGACGGCATCTTCGCCCCCACGCAGCACGTGGCCACCGGCGTGTTGCGCGCGTTGGAAGAGCAAGGCCTGGCCGGCAAGGTGAAGTTCATCGGCTTCGATCCCGGCCCCGAGCTGGTCACCGCACTGGCGACCGGCAAGATGCACGGCATCGTCCTGCAAGATCCGGTGGGCATGGCCAGCCAGGCCGTGCAGACCATGGCCGCCCACATCCGCGGCGAAAAAGTCGAACCCAAAATCGCCACCAGCGAAACCCTGGCCACGCCCGACAACATGAACGAGCCGGCAATCCAGAAGCTGCTGTACCCGGAGTTGCTGGAATAGTCAGTGGGAATTCACGTCTAACATTGCAGAACTAGCCATGCGCGCTCCAATCTTCGCAGGTCGATTCGCTCGCTTACTCAACGTAGTCTTGGCGATGTGTGCCATGTTGAGTCTTACGAGTTGTGGTGATTCGAATTCAGGCGGCGCCGGAAATCGAGCCGTAGCTGTGAAGATCAGCGAGGGTCCGCTTTGGGATCCTCATCCCATCGAAATTCCCCAGCCGAAGCAAATGGAATGGACCCCCGACGATATGCTGAAAGCGGTGGAGGGGCCCGTTTGGACAGGTACAGGCGAGCGCGTCGCGTGTATGAAGTTTGATTTTGCTGGAGAGGCAGCGGTTGTGGCTTTGACCGACGGAAGTTGTCACGTAATTGATCCCAAGACGGGCGATAGCCGGCAGCACTGGAAAATGGACGAATCATCAGAGCTGGTTGCCATGGAGATAACCGTCGATGGCAAGCACGTGGTCACGTTCCACGACGGTGGGCAATGCTTGCGAGTTCGTCAATTGGCGGACGGAGCGATGGTGCGGGACTTGGAGCATTCCCAATCGCCAATTAGCGCCTTTGCGCTCGCCACGGATCCCCAACTATTGGCAGTAGGCGATGAAGCTGGCTCCGTCAAGGTCTGGAATTTGGCGACAGGTCAGACGTTGGCGGAGGGTGTCGTAGACAATGCGCACGGTCATGTATCGGCAATCGCATTTGCAAACGACTGTCACGAAATGTATGTGGCGGACGGGGATGCGAGGAAAATCGGTGTCTATGGACTTCCTGGACTGAACAGCATTGCCTCCATTGAACATACTTCAAGCAGTCCCGTGCGAATTGTGCCGGCATGGAATGGTAATTGCCTGATGGCTTTGTGTTCTGACCGGGTCGTCGAATTCATCGTCACGCAAACGACGGGAGCTGCTAACGTTGCGCCCTATCAGCGAGTTGGCGGTGCGGTAGTACGACGTGGTTCGGTGAAAAACTGCTTTCTATTGCAAGATTCCAATCAGGTGTGTTGCTACCTCGGTGGCGATGCATTCGATTACTACGGACTTCCGTCAGGCGGCATTGCCGGAAGTAATGGAGAGGAGATGGAATCTTCTGTTCAAGTTGCCATGACGGCCGATGGTAAACTGGCAGCGACAGCGTTCGCCGACGGCAAAGTTCGCTTCTACGAAATGCCGGGCCCAGGGAAGTCGTTGGCCGTTCGGAATCGTGAGGCGAGCCAAAAGGCGCGCGAATTATTAGTGCAGAGGAATTTTGACGCGATTGACAAGTTTGCAAATGAAGCGCTTGCCGACAACCAATTGGATCGCTCGCGCTGGTCGTCCGCGATGGTATTCGTCTTTACGCTGCGCAGGCCGGCCGAGGATACCGATGCGGCCTGGGAGGCACATTTGGCAGTTCTGCAGGAATGGTTGGATACGAAGCCGGAATCACGCGCCGCCAAGATCATGCTTGCCGAAGCGACTTCCAACTATGCGTGGTACTTGCGAGGGTCTCGGAGCGCCGCCGAGACAAGTCCGGCAAGCTTCCGAGCGTTTCACGAGCAGCTCGCGAAGACAGACGAACTGTTGACGAAGCTTGCAGATCCGGACATACCCTCGGCCGCGCTTTGTGCTACTCAGATTCGAGTCGGGATGGGGCTCGGCACGCCTCAAGACGAGATTCTTGAAGCTTGGTCGACAGGACTTCGCGATAGTCCGCAGTTTGTTTTCCTGCATACTCAGGCTGTCTCTGCACTCTTGCCTAAATGGGGCGGCCAACGGGGCAGCGTCGCCAAATTGGCCGACCGGGCGAGAGCGACGCTTCGCCCTGCTGATGGCCTGCTCTGCTACGGGCTGATCGCGGAGGCGTTTCTGGCGGAGGAGAATCCGGAAAGTCTTGTCGCCGAAGGCTTCGATTTGGCTGTAATGGAACAGGCCGCGCAACTGATGCTGCGCGAGTACCCGGAGAGCACGCATGGGAATAATTGCGCTGCGATCATTGCGGTCCTGCGCGCCGACCATGCGGCCGCGGCCAGTCGCTTCCGATTGCTGGTTGGAACCGCGAACGAAGCCATGTGGAAACACCGATCGATCTACGATAAGTTTCGTGCCTGGTCGCAAGAAATACACACGGCCGGCGAACAAGATTCTGGGTTCTTGGGGTCATGGAAGGGCTTGCGACAAGTTGCGTTCAGCGAAACTGGCGCATCACTCAGAACATTGGCAATGGATTTCCAGCAGGAGATCAAAGACTATGATTCCGCGACGCTCCATCTCGACCAGGTTCAAGCAATTCCGTTCGGTATTAGCCCGCTCTTCATGAGCCGTACTGGAAGACTGATCGTTTGCGCCGATTACAGTCCGCAACAGCGGGTCGCGCTGTTCGCCCCGGCGAGTTCGAGTGTGGTTCCCTTGTCCAACGTCACCGCGCAACATGCTATCGCTTTCTCGGACAACGAAGAACAACTTGTGGTTTACGACCACAAATCGCTCCTCCGCATCTACGACTGTTCGAAGATTGGCGATGAGGCGCCTCGTACGATCACGCTTGACCGAGAGATCGACAATGTGGCATTTCCGGATAGTGAAAGTGCATGGTCCATCATCGTCGTGGAACCCGGGGGGCGATTTCGACAGCTTGCAGAAGACGGGAAAGACATCATTTCCCCGCTTCAATTCGCTATCCCAATCAGCCACGTGCAGGCCCTTGTCCGTTCGTCGCGTGTGATTGTTGTTGGCGAATCACTTTTCGAAACGGTCGACCTCAAAACGGGAAAATCCACGAACTTGATTCCAACACCGCAGGCCAAGACAGAGTTTGTGGCGATGTCTGCGTTGACAGTCAGTCACGACGGCAGAATAGTGGCGATCGCGCGCCGAAATGCACTCTCTGCAGGCGCCGAGGCTCCTTACCCAATCGAAATCTGGGAGCTAGATCGGGGATCTCGCAGGCACGTATACGCGGGACATGACGCGGTCGTTCAGACGCTCTCTTTCGCGGCGGACGACGGCAAATTGGCAAGTGGGGATGCACTCGGGTTCGTAAGAGTATGGACTCTGCCAAAAGTGCGCGATTGACGCCATTCTTTGGGCGAGCATTGCGCGGCTATCGTAAGCGTGCCAGCCGCATACCCTTAAAACTCTTCCCAATCGACGCGGTCACTTTTCCTGCCCGTTGCGACGAACTCCGCCACGACCTCCTTCAGCATTTCCATTGTGAGCCGGTACCGCCCATCGATGGGAGTTGCCGTACCGCCGACCGCAAACTCCATTTCGCCAGGCGCGGATTGCGGGCCGGCACTTTGCACGGCCATCAAGAACGGCGGCGTTCCATCGTTGGCGGCATGCTGAATGCAGCCAAAATCGCGGGCAATGCCCACCGTCAGGTCATAGCCGTTGTCGCCTGTAAACTGACACATAAATGGCGGACGCGATCGAAGATCATCGAGCAGTTCGACGACGCTTAGCCGATCACGAAGTTGCAAGCCGTTCCGCTCGTTGCGTTCGTCTTCGAGATCTTGGAAGGTTGTGTTCATCGGGCGTTACCTATAAATGACATTGCCGTCCCATCTGGAAGAACGACGGTTAGCTTGCCTCCCTCGGGCAACATCTGCGGAACCTGCCTCGCGCGAGTACGGTTAGAAGCCACATTAGCGCAATTGCTGGGCCAGAGCCTACGGCGAAACAGATACAAAACCATCAGCACTTCGGCCAGTCCGGATCAGCCGGGCGGCGGTTGCCCGAGCTGCGCTCGTTTAACAATCGTTGCGACAAGTGTTCCAAATCGCGCGGGGGCAACTCTATCAAACTGTTGCAAAACTGTCGTGACAAGCGCACAATGCGCATGGACTTCGCCACTGCGTGAATTCCGCACGTCTTTTCGGTTCTCGAACTCCTTGGAACAGAGTGGTCTCCTCGTACGACACGGCCGTGGGTCGGGCCGTTGCTGCGCAATAACGGTTGCTACGCAATAACAACTGTTGCTACGCAATGGCGCGACGGGCCGCAGCTTAGCGGAGGTGATCGATGAGCGATCCGGCTGCCGATGCGCCCCTTGTCGAACCTGCTCCGGGCGCGATAAGTCAACAAAACGCGGATTCAGCGATCGTGGCCGATTGGATCGTCGGCCTCGGACGGTTTGTCTACACGCACAATCCGTTCTATGTCGCCAGCGCGTGGCTGGTGTTCTCCGGCCTGCGGGCCTCGTTCCCCGTCAGCAGTGGGTCGATCGACGCCGGGGCACTGACGCTGAGCTTGATGGGCTACACGCTGCTGCTCGCAGTGACGGCCTATCTCGTCATTCGGTTCGGCCGCGTGTGGGACGACGCGCGCAGCTTGCTGCTGCTGATCGTGCTGATGTTCCTGGGCATTTCGGTCACGTTCGACGGCATCTTGGCCGACACGCCCGAGCGGGCTGCGCGTTACTACGTGTTCGGCTGGGTGTTCGCTGCCACGGTGAGCGAATCGTTGTTGCGATCGGTGCGATTGCGCTTGGGCTTGTTGTTCCGCGTGCCGTTTCACCTGTTGTTGGCACTATTGTATTTCTATCCGCTGCTCCTCGAGCCGCGCCTGCAAACGCCGCACGATCCGGTGCTGGCGTGGCAGTTGTTTGGTTTTTCGTCGGTCGCTGCCATCGTCTTCCTGGGCTTGCTCCCCGCGGTGCGGCGCGGACCGGCGTACGTGGCCGACAATGGCAGCCCCTGGCGTTGGCCGTGGTTTCCGTGGGTGCTGTTGGGCACGCTGGGCTTTTGCGTTTCGCTGCGGGCCTACTACCTTTGCGTGTCGCTACATTTTGTCGGCGCCGCCAACAGCATTTTTGCGCCCTACTTTCTCGTGCCGCTCGGGCTGGCGGCGATCGTCTTGCTGCTCGAAGCCGGGCTGGTAGTCCGTTCGGGCCGCGTGGTGAACGTTGCCTTGTCGCTGCCCATCGTGCTGCTGCTGATGGCCACCGTCGGGCGCGCATCCGACCCGGTGTTTCAGAACTTTCTGGCGCAGTTCCAGCAAGCGTTCGGCGGGACGCCGCTGGTGGTGACGTTGTGGCTGGTGGCCGGGTTCTACGCGCTGGCGGCTGTGCGATCGGTGGCGGCAGCCCAATATCCACTGATCGCCACGCTGGTGGTCGTGGCGCTGGTTCCGGCGCGATTCGAGTGGACGAACGTTGGCGACGTGCCGCTGGCGATCGCCGGCGCTGCGCAAATCGCGATGGGATGGCGTCGTCGTCGCTCTGGCGACGTCGTCAGCGGTTGGTGCCTGGTGTTGGCTGCCGCGACGGCCGCAGCCCGGGGAACGTGGTTTACCGCCTGGCACGGCATCCTGCCCGTTCATCTGTTGCTGGCGATCTTGCTGGCCGCCGGCTACTGGTATGCCGATCGGACAGGACTGGTTGCGCGGCGGGCGGCCATTGCGCTGGCGGTGCTATTGGCGGGCGTGGCCGCGCTGGGCCGTCCGGCGCTGCTGGGCCCGGCGTTCCTGGGCGACTTGCCCGAGTGGGCGCGGATGCTCTATCCCTTGGCGATGTCGGTGCTATTGGTCCTCTACAGTCACCTCAAGCTGGACCTCTGGACCTACGCCGCCGCCGCCGCGGCCGCATCCGTCGGTTGCGCGGAATACGCCGCGCACGCCTACAGCTACCTGCACGACCGCGTCGCCGGCCTGAACGAACTCGCCTGGGGCGCGCTGTTTTTCCTCATCGCCGTCTTCATCAGTTTGATGAAGACGGGGTTGCGCGCTGCTTTGTTGCGCCGGAAACTGCCCTGAGGATCGTCCGAAAAATAACTTCTCCGCAACTCCCCTCGCCCCTTGTGGGAGTGGCCAGGGTGAGGGGGAACAGAATCAGGAAATTATTTTTCGGTCGTCCCTGACGGCGCGGATATGGCTACACTTCAACTCCTCACCGCTTCTTCAACCGCTCCCCCTCCACGATCATGTAAATCGAATCGCCGGTGGCAACTTCCTTGCCGTTGGCGTCGTGGACGACGGCCGTGGCGTGGCTGATGGTGCGGCCGACTCTGGGGGTGCGGGCTTCGCAGGTGATGGTGCCTTCGCTCACCGGGCGGAGGTACTTGATCCGCAGATCGACCGACACGATGCGGGCGCCGCGCTCGTGGGCTTCCATATATTGCGGCGTCAACAGCATGCTCTGCGCGATCGACGTGTCGACCAGCGACGCGATCATCCCGCCGTGCAGGATGCCCGCCGGCTGGCAGAGGTCCGTGCGATAGCCCATCCGCAGCAACGCCCGGCCCGGATCGATCTCGATCAGCTCCATGCCGATCAGCCGGGCAAACGGGAACTCGGCAAAGTGCTTCATCAACGCCTGACGATGACGGTCAATGGTCGCGTCAGAAACATAATCAGGATCGGCCATGGCAAAGAAATCCTCAAAAGATGCAAGCACAGCGCCGCGTTCGAACGCGACCAAGGCAACTTAGCACATCCCCAGCAGCCACGCACGCCGCCCGCCGCACCCCGCCGCACAATCAATCTCAATCTCTCCCCCTCTGCGTCCCCTGCGGTTCGATTCCCGCTTCGTCGCAGCGGCTGGAGACTGGAGGCTGGAGGCTGGAGGAAGATGACGGAGCGAGCGCTAGTTTCCTGATCCAAAATCTCACTCTGTGTCCTCGGTGCCCTCTGTGGCCAATCCTCCAAAATCCAAAATCGAAAATCCGGTACTGGGTGGTTAGTGTGTTGCTGATCGCAGTTGCCGCGCGCGAATCGAAATCTCCCGCACGATGATCCACAAAAGCCCGAGAACCAGAATGCCGACGATTGCGCGTAGGGCGATTTCTGAGGCGGTGGGCGGTCGGGGGATTTGCAGCGGCACCAACGGCCACCCATGCCCTGTCGGCGGAGTCGGTGCGCTTGGATGCCCGACAGGCCACGTTGCTGCCTGCCAGCAAACGATGGCCGCGAGCGAGGTCAATACGATCAATTCTCTAAGGCTGAATTGAAACCAGCGGCGTTTAGGCGAGTTCTCGCTCATTCCGGCATTCTAGCAGTGGCGCATGAAAAAGCCCCGCCTGACGACAGGGCGGTAGCCAGGTAGGTCAGGCCGCGGCCACCCCTTTCAACATGCATGGGGGTGGTCGTTGAGTCTATTATAAACCTCGTTGGCTTTGAGAGGACGGTTGATGTGCCAAGGAGGTTGCGATGGCTCTTCCCCGCGCGTTTGATGCGTTTGTGCAGGGAGCTCCCTG
>JBGSYQ010000436.1:0-11461 GCA_041750795.1 Pirellulales bacterium
CCCGGCGTCTGCTGCGTCTCCGCCGGCTGCGGGCTGACCAACGCGGTCACCGGCCTGTGCGTCGCGGGACTGACCGGCAGCGCGGTGGTCTGCCTGGCCGGGCAGCACCCCGTGGGCGAAGACGGGCTCGGCTCGTTTCAGGAAGCCTACGGCGCCGACGTTTGCCGCTCGTTCAGCAAGTTCAGCCATCGCGTGCTCGATTGGTATCGCATCTCGTTCGACGTGCGGCAGGCCTTTCGCATGGCCATGGCGCCGCCGCAAGGCGTCTCCGTGCTCGACATCCCCACCAACATCCTCTACCACCAGGACGAAGAGACCGACCAGGTGCCCGGCGCCAAGGTGTATGAGCCCGATCAGCTTCGCTCGCAAGGCGATCCGCGCGCGATCGACCGCACGGTGGAATTGCTGGCGGGCAGCGAGCGACCGCTCTTGGTCGGCGGCGATGGCGTGTTCTGGTCGGACGCGGCCGTTGAGCTGGCCGAATTGGCCGAGCTGACGCGCACGCCGGTCTACACGCGCCGCGCGGGGCACGGAGCCTTGGCCGAAGATCAACCGCTGGCCGTGCAAGGCGCCTGGAAAAAGCCGTTCACCGGCCGCGCCGACGTGGTGATTGCCGTCGGCTTTCGCTTTTGGAGCGGCGAGAAGTTCGGCCAGCCGCCCACCTGGACCGACAAGGCCACTTATGTGCAGGTGGACGCGACGCCGGCGCGCATCGGCTGGCAGGTGCCGGCCGAGGTGGCCATCGTGGGCGACCCCAAGCTCGTGCTGCGTCAACTGATCGACGCGGTCAAAGCACGCCGGCAGGATTTTCCGGCCGACAAGAACAGTACCTGGCTGGGCGAAGTGGCCACGGCGCGCGAAACCTTCCGCAAGATGGTCCACGACCGGGCCGAGCAGGTGAAAGGCGAGTTGCCCATCCATCCCGATCGCCTGATCGGCGACCTGGTCAGCGTGCTCGACAAGGACGCCACCATCGTGGTCGACAGCTTCACACTCTCCGGCTACATCAGTCACTGGTGGACGGTGCGCTTCCCGGGCCAGATCGTCGATGCCGGGCCGCTGGCGCCGGTGGGGCACGGCATCGGCATGGCCATCGGCGCGCAACTGGCCCGGCCGGGCAAGCAAGTGGTCACCGTCATCGGCGACGGCGGGCTGGGCATCGGCGGCTGGGATTTGGAAACGGCCGCCAAGTACAACATTCCGATCGTGGCCCTACTGTGGAACAATAGTTCCTGGGGCCCCAGCTTCGAGCAGATGCCGCTGCTCAAGGGGCGCACCGATCCGTTCGACATGCTCCCCGGCATCCGCTACGACAAGATCGCCCAGGAGCTTGGCTGCCACGGCGAGCACGTCGAGCAGCCCGACCAGATCGTCCCCGCCCTGCGCCGCGCGCTGGCCAGCGGCAAGCCCGCACTGATCAACGTGGTAGGCGACAAGCGCATCGGCCACCCCACGCTGGGCGGGAATTTGCTGGGTTCGACGCAGGTGTGAGACGAAGCCCCAAAACGCATTCGTGAATCAACCGCGCAGATTGGAGTCGTAGCAAGTTGCCATGGAGTCATTCTGGCCGCAATCGTGGATCGTATTCTTATTGGCGTTTTATCCAGCGAATCTTTGCGCAGTACTACTGCACGAATTGGGCCACGTGCTGGCGGCACAACTGGTAGGAAGGCGGGTATTCGCTTGGGGAATAGGCGCCAGCCGTGTTTTCTTCCGCATGCCTCTTGGAAAGCAGCGGTTCTATCTCGGGCTTCCGTTAAACATGGGCTTTACGATCGCATGCCCCAACGCACTAGGATGTCAGCCCATATCGGAATTCTTGTTTATCTTGGGAGGTCCGCTGATCACCGTAGTTGGCCTGGTGGCTGGACTGGCATTGTGGGAATGGGGGATAAACTCAGATCTGCTACTGGCCTGGATCGCCGTTTCGGCCATTCTCGCCGTCACATCCATAATCCCATTTCCATTAACCATCGGCCGAATACACTGCGACAACGATGCGAAGCTGCTTGGCAAGCTGCTAATTCGTGGTCGTCAGGTAAGCATCGGGTCGGTCGGTGCCGCCTTGCAAACAATGAATGGGTTTGCCGACCTGCTAGAGCAGGCAGGATGTCGTCCGGGTGCAAATCTCTTTCAAGTCTACGCATGTATGCTTGAGACAAGCTTAGGCAATTCCGAAGCGACAAGAGCCAGATTGTCGCAAATCGATGTCGATAGTTTGGCCCGACTGCCAACTGGCAAAGCGACGTATGCGCTCGCATGGTCGGCATTGAGTGTCGACTCCAATTCCGATGATGCGGAAAATCGCCTTGCAACAGCTCGGGAGTTGTTCGGAAATGACGTTGACGCTCTATTCCATATCGATTGCCTACACCTCGAATGGAAGCTCGTCCAGGGTCATGACATTCTTGCAGCGCTTGACCAACTGACCGGTCATGCGGAGGACGCGGCTCGCCGTGATTGGCTTTGTGCTCTGGATGTCCTGAGGTTCAACGCGGACGACACGAGCGATCCAGAAGAACGCTGTTTGCGGCTTTTGAGTGCATACGAGACTTTTATCTCCGATGTCACAACCGCGGAGTTGCTGGCCGCAACGACTGAGCGATTGGTATTGCGAGGGGCAATCGATCGCGCGCGCACCTTCTTCCAACGAGCGCAGCTCGCTATCGCCGAGTCGGCGGAAGCCATTTCCGACACGGCAACGCGCGAAGCGTTTATCCGCTGGACGGCTGCGCCGTTACAGCGCGCGGTCATTGGCACACAAAACGATCTCCCTTTGTTCATTCCCGACACGGGCACCCTAGAGCCGAAGCGCACCAAGTCTCTACGAAGACTCTTTGCTTATGCGACCGTGGTGCTGGGCTGCGCCTCACTGGGAACCGCATTTCTGGCGTTGAACATGCCTCCCGGGCAATCAACTTCACAAGCAGCCGGCTTCGTGCTACTCGTTTTTTGTTTTTTCGTATTGGCACTCATCTCAACCCTGATTTCAATACTGCGGCGGGAGCAACACTATGTTCACGTATCGGCGGGACTGGTGTTGGCAATTCTCGGAATGTTACTCGCAGTGCTTTCGGATGTGAATCGGCGAGAGGTAAAGCCGCCGCACTTCCGCGGCTCGCACTATCGAGGGCAACAAATCGAAATCGAGACGCTTTGCACCATCCACCCCACGCTGGGCGGGAATTTGCTGGGTTCGACGCAGGTGTGAAACGCGATACGATCGCCATGAATCACCCATGAAACGTCCTCGCATCATGCCGCCGGTTTATCTCTTGGCCGCCATCCTGGCGATGGTGGCGCTCGGCGTCTGGCTGCCGGGGCGACAGGTGCTTGAAGGGCCGTGGCGCTGGGCGGGACTGGCGCCCATTGTCGCCGGGCTGGGCCTCGTCTTCTGGGTGGCGCGGCTCTTCCACCAGCACGGCACGACGATCAAACCCGGCGACGTTTCCAGCGATCTGTTAACCGGCGGTCCGTTCCGCATCAGCCGCAATCCGATCTACCTGGGCATGACGAGCATCCTGATCGGCCTTGCCATCGCGCTGGGCAGCCTGACGCCGTGGCTGGTCGTGCCCCTGTTCGTCGCGCTGGTTGCCCGCAACGTGATCCCGGTGGAAGAGTCCATGCTGCAAGAGACGTTCGGCGAACAATACACTCAATACCGAGCACGCGTGCGGCGGTGGATTTGAGACCACGGCCGGTCTATAGGTGTTGCGCGGTAGTGTCAAAGTATCGGTTGCGCTCGACGCAGGTGTGAAAGGCACAAGCATGGCCAAGAAAGATCCCAGAGTCGATGCCTACATCGCCAAGTCGCGCGACTTCGCGCAACCCATCTTGCGGCACGTGCGCGCCATCGTTCACGAGGCCTGCCCCGAGATCGAAGAGACAATCAAGTGGGGCATGCCGTTCTTCATGTATCATGGAAACGTCTGCCACATGGCCGCGTTCAAGCAGCACTGCGCCATCGGCTTCTGGAGCAGTGCCATGGCTGACGACGTGCGGAAGTCCGGCGCCTCGGACGGACCAACCGGACACTTCGGACGATTCACCGCGATTGCGGATCTGCCCAAACCGGCCGTTCTCAAACGACTGGTCAAGAAAGCCGCCAAACTGAACGCGGCCGGCAACCAAGGCAGCGCGAAGAAGACCGCAAAAAAACGGCCAAGATAACCGTGCCCGCCGATCCGAAAGCGGCGCTGGCGAAGAACAAGAGCGGCTGAGTCGGCGCTGGGAGCGCTTTCACCGAAACCACTCCGGCCACTCGCGCATCACCACGTCGGCCATCCAGCGAGCATCGCCCTCGGTCAGGCCGTCGATGGCACACAGTTCGGTGTTGTCGGGCTTGACCAGCACCATGGCGCAGGGCGCGTCGCTGTGGCGCGCTTCGTCGGCCGTCTCGTGGACGCCGAACCGCGACAACAGGCCGCGCCGTCGCCCCAGGTCGATGCGCGCCAAGGCCTCGAACGGATACGCCCAGCGCGGGCCAACGCCCAGCCACGTCTGACGATAGGTAATCAAGCCCGGCTCGAATTGCCACGTCCGCCGTCGCACCGGCTCGAGCAGGGCGAACAACAGCGCCGCGATCAACACCAGGCCGATCGCCTCGAACGGAATCAGGAACAGAAACAGCATCAGCCACTCGAGGCCCTGCGGCTGCTGGCCGGGCATGAAACCCCACAACACCCCCACGAACACGCTGACGATGCCGTTCCAGAAGCAATTGACGAACAACAAGCCCAGCACGCCCGACCAGCTCCAACGCCCGCGCTCGACGAAGCGCAGCGATTGAAAGTCTCGCGTCAGTTCCCAGGATGCATCGCTGGGAGGCTCGACTTCCTGCTCGCTCATCGCCAGCGTTTGCGGCCGCGGCCCCAGCGCGTCGCCGCGAGACTGCCCAGCGTCGGCCGACTCGTCGTCGGCCTGCGCTTCGATCAGTTGCGACAATTGATACGACAGCCAGCGCAGCTCAGCGTCGGGCATTTCCTGAAACATGAACAACGGCTTGCCCGTGGTGCGCACTTCCAGGCCGGACTTGGCATGATTGTCTTTCGACTTCGACTTGCGCCGCGCGACCACGAACTTGCGAAACTCGTCGCGCGGGATGTGGCGGTTGTTCAACGTGACGACCGCGCGATCGACGTAGCGCAGCCCCAGCGCATCGACCTCCAGCCGCTGCCGCCGCGTGAGCGCTCCCACGACCAGCGCAAAAACGAACAACCACGCGCTCCAGAACGGAATGGCAAAGACGATCGTCATCCACTCTTGCTTGACGAACACCTGGTGCGCCAACAACACGCAGCCCGCGGTCCAGCCCATCAGCCACACGATCAGAAAGCCGACGGCCCCGAACCGCGGGCGATAGCGAATGCACATCCCCTGCGGCGACACGTCATACGTACCCCGCAGCTTCGCAGGCATCACCGGCGCAGTAGTTTGCACGTCCGTCATGGCCGCAAATTGTAGTGCAACGACTGCCAAGCGAGGAGTTCAATCGGAGTCTGGAATTCCTCCAAAAACCGAGAATCCAATAACCCCCAACCTCACGCCGGCTGCCAGGGATACTCGATATACTCGGCCGCCTGGCGCGCCACGTCTTCGCCCAGCAGGCGGGCCACGACGTGAAACGACATGTCGATGCCGGCGGCCACTCCGGCGGACGTGATCACGCGGCCGTTGTCGACCAGCCGCACGTCGTTGCGGACGTTCGTATCCGGGGCCACCTCGCAGAGCAAGTCGATGGCCGCGTGGTGCGTGGTGGCCGACAGTCCCTCGAGCAAGCCGGCCTTGGCCAGCAGCAGCGCGCCGGTACACACCGACAGCACCAGTTCGGCCGCGGAGGCCCGTTGTTGGATCCAGGTAATCAGCGGCTTGTCGTGCATCAGCGGCCGCGTGCCATAACCGCCGGGAACGAGCAGCAGATCGATCGGCGGCGCGTCGGCCAGCGCATACCGCGGGTTGACGCTCAAACCATTGCGCGCCGCGATCGCATCGCGCGTGGGCCCAACGGTGAACACGTCGAAGGCCCCCGGCGACACTTGCCGCCCGGTGACGGCAAACACTTCGAACGGCCCGCAGAAGTCCAGCACCTCCACTTCGTCGAAGATCAGGATGCCCACGGTGCGCGTCTTGGTCATCGCTTTTCGCTCCGCTCGCGTTCTCTCTCTTCCTCGGCCTCGCGCTGCCGCTCTTCGTCCTGCGCCTCATCGCTCAGCACGGCCCAGGCCGGATACGTATCGTCACGCCCGCGCGTGGCGTGCCAGAGAATGCGGTTCAACGTATCTTCGTCGGCCTCGTCGACGTCGTCCAAGGGAAGCGTGAGCGACACTTGCGCCCAGTGCAATTGACGCGGGTCGCGAATCGCCTCCGGATCGGGATTCAACTGGTCGAGCGGAATGATGTTGGGCACGGCGTCGTAGGGCGCCAGGTTCGCCTCGGCGTCGAAGCAGGTGGTCATGGCCGAGGCCGACGCGTCGAACTGGTTCATCGGCGGCAGGCCCAGAATCAACTCCATCGTGCGGATCATGCTGGTCTGGTTGTAGTTGGTGCTGTCGACCACGTGCCGCGGCGTATAGGGGCTGATGACCATGGCCACCGTGCGATGCCCGTCGATGTGATCGAAGCCGGCTTGCGGATCGTCCTGCACAACGAAGATGGCGGTCTTGGGCCAGAACTTGCTGTGCGTGACCGCTTCGACCACGCGCCCCAGCGCCAGGTCGTTGTCGGCCACGGCGGCCTGTGGCGTGGGCATGTCCGGCCGCGTGCCCGCCGTGTGGTCGTTGGGCAACAGCATGATCATCAGGTTCGGCATGTTGCCGGCGGCCTCGAACTGCTTCAGCTCGCGGATGAACTGATCGGCCCGATAGACGTCGGGCACGTTGCTGGGAAAGCCGATCGTCGTGGGGCAGATGTACGGATCGAGCGACGCGACGGTCGCCTGGCCGCGGATTTCGATCTTGCCCGTTTGATCGAGAAAGTCGCGGTAGCAATCCGTAAACGTGGGCCGCTCTTTGCGTGCGGGGTCTTTCCAGCGGACGGTGGCGCGCACGAACTCGCCGTAGACGCGCAGCGTTTTCTTATGCGCCAGCGCGTTGTCCCACAAAAAACCGCTGGAGGCATACGCCATCGCGTCGCCGCCGTCGTAGGGATAGCTTCGCGGCCAGCCGCCGAAGGCGCGCTCGAGATAGTCGGTCACGTACGCTTCGGTCGCCCACTGGTGCCCGTCGGCGCTGAGGATGCCGCTGCAATAGAAGTTGTCCAACAGCACGAACTCGTCCACCAGCTTGTGGTGGTTGGGGGTCACCTCGCGGCCGAAGATGCACAGCTCGGCATTGCCTTCGCCGCGCTCGACGTCGCCCAATACCTGGTCGTACGTGCGGTTCTCTTTGATGATGTACAGCACGTGCTCGATCAGCGACGGCTCTCCGTGGCGCACCGGCAGGGCCTGCGGCCTGGCGTCGGGCCGCGGCGGCGCCAGGGCGTTGACCGTTTCCGAAAGCCGGTTATTGGTGAGCACTTTTTCCGTGTGCGCCGCCAGGTCGGCCAGGCTGGCGCGCTCGACCAGCGAGATGGTGCCGAGTTGATCGTGCGTGTTGTAGCCGTAGACCGGCTTGTCGTCGATCTTGCGCTCCCCCTGCCAACTGGTGCTGCGCGAGCCGACGCCTTTCACGTTGGCCACGTAGATCGCGTCGCGCGGCGTATCGACCACCAGCGCCCCCGGATACCAGCCGGTGGGAAAGCAACCCAGCAAGCTGCTGTGGGGCGGGGACAGTGCGACCACCGCCACGGCGTTGTTCGTACCGTTGGCCACGTACAGCGTCTTGCCGTCGGCGCTGGTGGCCAGGGCGTTGGGCGCGCTGCCGAACAACAGTTCGGCGGCCGGCCGCGTCGAGATCGTCTCGATCACGGCCTCGGTCTGGGCATCGATCACCGACACGGTGTCGCTGTTGGCGTTGGCCACCAGCACGTGCTTGCCGTCGGGCGTCGCGATCAGGGCCGCCGGGTGCAGACCCACCACGACCTGCTTGATCTCCTTGCCGGCGGCCAGGTCGACGATCGACACCGAGCCGTCGTTGGCGATGTATCGCACCGAATCGACGCGCACCGCCGCGCCTCGGCCGGCCGGTCCGGTGACGGAGTCGGCCGCGGGCATCCGCCCGGCCCAGTTGGACACATAAGCCTTCTCGCCCACCAGCACCACGCCAAAGGGCGCATTGCCCACGGCGATCTCGCGGCGCAGCTTGCCGCTGGCCAGATCGATTTCGCCCAGCGCGTTGCGCAGATTGAGCGCGGCCCACAGGGTCTTGCCGTCGGCGCTGGTGGCCAGACCCACCGGCAGGATGCCTTCGGGATCGTCACCCGCCTGACCGGCCAGCGCGATTGGCGCAACAGCTTGCAGTTGCCCGGCGGCATCCAGCTCGAACACGCCGATCGTGCCGCGAATGCTCGAAGCCAGCAGCCGTTTGCCGTCGGGCGTAAAGACGATGCCCGCATAGCTGCCGCCGCGATGCACGGCGCGCGACACGATCTCACCCGACTCGGGATCGATGAGCAATACGGCCGCGCGATCGAGCACCGCCAGCCGCCGCCCATCGGGACTGAGCGCCAGATCGACCGGTCGGCCGTCGTAGGCAATTTGCTTGCCCAGCGGCGAGAGCACCTGGTTGGTCGGCACGACGATGCGGTCCGGATCGCTGTTGCCCACGCGCGAGGCGTCATAGCTGGACGCGGGCTTGGGCGCCGGCGCGCTGAGACGCTGCTGTGCCGAGGCGACACCCGCCACCACGAGCCAGGAAACCAACGCACACCAAGAGACCCATCGCGGCAGCAGCATCACGGCACCTCGCGCATCAACGACCCAGTTTCATACGGCATCGACCGGCCAGCATACGCCCCGGCCGTGCGAGAGTAAACAAGCGCAAGCGCGTTTGCCCGCTACACCGGCACCACTTCGAACAGCCGCTCGCAGCGGCGGCGGACTTCGGCCGTGGTCTGGCGGCAGTCGGCCAGCAGCGACTCGCCCGTTTCATACCCCAGCAGGCCGGCCAGCTTGGCCAGCTCGCGCGGCTCTTCCGGCAGGGTGTCGCGGGCCGTGGTGCTCATCAGCCGCATGCGGGCTTGCACCGTGCGCAAAAAGCGATAGCTCTTGATGAAGAAATCGGCGTCGGCCGGTTTGAGCACACCCTCGGCGCGCAGCGATTGCAGCGCGTCGAGCGTGGCGGGCAGCGCGACCTGCGGCAGTTGCGCGCCGTGCTTCAATTGCAGCATCTGCACCAGGAACTCGATATCGACCAGTCCGCCCGGCCCGCGCTTCAAGTTGCCGGGCGACGATTTTTCGTCCAGCCGGCCGCGCATCTGCCAGATGGCTTGCGTGTCCTCGGGCCGCCACGGCAGCGAGAAGGACGCGTCGCGCGTCGCCTGCCCCACCAGTGCGGCGCTCCGCTCGGAGCCGAACACCACGCGCGCCTTGCACAGCGCCTGGCGCTCCCAGAGCTGGCCTTCGCCCGAATCGAAATAGCGCACGAACTCGGTCAGCGACGTGGCCAGCATGCCGCTGCGCCCGGTGGGACGCAGGCGCGGGTCGATCTCGTACAGTCGGCCATAAGGCCCCAACTGCCCCGCGACCTTGATGATGCGCTGGCCCAGCTCGCTGAAGAAGTGCTGGTTGGTGGTCGATTCGTCGCGGCGCGTGCGGCGGTTGTGTACGGTCGTGCCGTCGTCCTCGAACAGGAAGATCAGGTCCAGGTCGCTGTAATAGTTCAACTCGCGGCCGCCGAACTTGCCCATGGCCACGATGGCAAATTCGCACGTCCGCCCCGCCTCGTCCCCCTCGCCGATCGTGGGCACGCCCAGCTTGGCCGCCAGCCGCTCGTACTCGTCGCTCGTGATCTGCTTGAGGCACGACTGCGCAATGTCCGAAAGTGCGCCGGTGGTGGCTTCGATGCGTTCCTTGCCCAGGATGTCGCGCACGCCCACGCGCAATTGCTGGGCGTTTTTGAAGCTGTGCAGCGCCGGCTCCTTGTCCTGCGCGCCGCGGCACAAATCGGCCAGCGTGTCGTCCAGCACCTGCATGCTGGGCAACTTGTCCAACAACAGGCTGTCGAGCAACTCGTCGAGCATGCCCGGGTTGCTGGTCAAGATGCCGGACAGATACTGGCTCGACGAGCACAGCTCGACGTACAGGTGCAGCGTGGGCGGGTTGAAGCTGAACAGTTCCCACAGCACGCCTTTGCCTCCGAGCGATTCGCTCACCTTGCTCAGATTCACGAGCGTGAAATCGGGGTCGGGCGTTTCGGAGATCGCTTGCAGCAATTGCGCCGCGATGGCGGCCAGAAAGTGCCGGCAGCGGCGCGTCGATAAAAAGCGAATTTTCTCGGTCGACAGTTCCATCAGGTTCGCATAGGCCTGCTGCACGTCCTGAAAGTGATACTTGCCCAGCACTTCAGCAATTTGCTCCGTCGAGGGCTCGGGATCGAGCACCAGGTCGCTCTCCGGCGCGGTTTGCGCGTCGTCGCTGAACGCGTCGTGCAGCAAGTGGTCGAGAATCTTGCGGTTCAGCTCGGTCTTGTTCTTGTAATCGGCCTCGAAGGCCGCCAGCGCCGATTGCTGCGTCGTGTCGGCATATCCCAGCCGGATGGCCACTCGCCGCAGCTCGTGCGGATCGGTCGGCAACAAGTGGGTCTGCAGGTCGAACATGATCTGCAAGCGGTGCTCGATCTTGCGCAGAAAGGCGTAGTTGTCCTCCAGGATGGCACGCTCCTGATCGGTCAGGCAGCCGCAGTTTTCCAGTTGCGTGATCGCCTCCAGCGTGTTGCCGGTGCGCAAGTCGGGCAGATCGCCGCCGTTGAGCAGTTGCAGGAACTGGATCACGAACTCGATGTCGCGAATGCCGCCGTGGCCCGTCTTGACGTGCTGCGCGGCGGCGCCTTCGGCGTGCGTGCGCTGCTCGATGCGGCGCTTCAGCGCCTTGATGCCGGTGATGTCCGCGCGGCTCAAGTAGCGGCGATAGATCCACGGCTCGAGCTGCGCGAGAAACTCTTTTCCCAACTCCAGGTCGCCGGCGATCGGCCGCGCTTTGACCATCGCCTGGCGCTCCCAGGTGCGGCCCATCGTGTCGTAGTAGTGTAACGCCGCGTCGTAGCTGGTGGCCATCGGCCCGGCCTTGCCGCTGGGGCGCAAGCGCAGGTCGACCCGATAGGCCGCGCCCAAATCGGTGGCCTCGGCCATCAGCTTCACCACGTCGCGGACCAGGCGATTGTAGTACTCTGCCAGATGGTGCTGCTGGTTCAGGTCGGCGCCGCGCGGGGAGTCGTACAGGAACAGCAGGTCGATGTCGCTGGAGTAGTTCAGCTCGACGCCGCCCAGCTTGCCCAGCGCCAGCACGACGAATCGACCGCCTTCGCCCGCCGCCAGACGCACCGCGCCCGAGCGGTTGGCCAACCGCCGAGTGGCCGCGGCCAACGCG
>JBGSYQ010000437.1:0-3361 GCA_041750795.1 Pirellulales bacterium
GGCGCCTGCGGCGCGAAGGGGTTCGTGGGCGCCGTTCGGCACCCGGCCAGCGCGGCGCAGATCAATGAACCTGTCACGAGCGAACGACCGGCCGCCAGCGTGCGGCCATGAGACAATGCCTTCATCGGGCAAATCCTTTTGCCAGGAAGTGGTGGAATCAGATGTGAATGACGTGGGCGAACGCCCGAAATCCGATGAGCTTCGTAGCACTAGTTGGCTACTGCCGGTGGCGCCGGTTCGACCGCGGCGCCGTCGGCCGTTGCGACGGCATCCTGCTTGGGCTGCGGCTTGGGCGGCAGTGCCGCCTGCATTTCGCTGAGGAGCTCGTTTACTTTGGCTGCTATCTGCGCACTGGCGACTTCATCCTCGTCTTGCATGAGATCGGACGCGTCCTTGATTCGCTTGCGCAACTCGGCGATGAGCGGCTGGGCGGGCGTGCCCGTCGAGGCCGCCACCAGTCCGGTGCGTCCGGTCGGACCTTCCAGGCCTTGCAACGTGCTGGCCAGCGCGTACACGATCATGCTCCGCGATGGCGTGCGTCCGCTGTTCTTGGCTGCTTCGAGCTCGCCCTGGCAGATTTCCACCGTCTGATGGCCCAGCAGGTTGGCCAGTGCCGGGTAGTCGATCTGGGCATCTTTGGGATACTTGAGCTTGCCGAGACACTGGGCCATCTCGCAGCGGAACGAGGCCCGGGCGCCGGGATCGGCAATGATCTTTTCGAAGGCGGCAACCACGCTGTTGTTCGGTCCGGGATGGCCCATCGCGCCCAGCACCTGCGCGGCGCTGCGGCGCATCCAAGTGTGTCCTTCGGCCGTGCGATGATCGGGCGGCGCCTCCTGCCCGAGGGTCGCCAGCATCAACTCGGTGATGGCCGCCTGCTGAGCGGGCGGGATCGCGCCTTCGCGCGCGTAGCGTTCGAGGCCGACCATCGCGGCGATTTTCGTCGAGTCGGGAAAGCGGCTGAAATCCTGCGACTCTACGATGAATTTGAGCACCGCCAGTTCGCTGGCCAGCGGCTTTCCGCCGGGCTCACTCTCGTTGAGGCTGCCCAACGTGAGCACGGCGTTGACCCGGGCGGCGGGAGTAAAGTTCGCGCTGCCGGCCACTTGTCTCAGCCCCTTGGTCGCCATGCCGATCAGCTTGTCGTAGGCCGGCCCAGTCTTGCCCATCCGCAGAAAGATCTGCAAATCCTTCCGCGCAGTGTGCAGTGTTTCCGGTCCCGCTTTGTTGTCGATGAACTGGCGGAAGAACAGGCCGAAATACTGATCGAACAGCGCCGCGTCGGCGCCGGTCGGGTTTCCGCCGCGCAGGATGCGGTTGATGTTCGCTTTTTCGTTCCGCAGGATATCGCCTTGCGCCAGGCATCGCGTCGGCAGCGCATGCACAAGCCCGCCGATGAACGTCGCCAGAATCGCAACGCGCAGCAGGCGACCGGAACGAAACTTAAAGGCCTTCACTCTGTTCACCCTTGTTGCGGCCCCGGAATCGGAGCGAGAGACTTCCGGCCCACGGCGTACAAGTCAACTCAAATCGCAAGTCGTCACTGTACGCAAGCTCAACGGTACGCAAGCTCAATGGGCATTTGGGGTTCTAGCGAATTCCAATCCTTAGGGTACCACCACCCGGTAGAATCTGTCAAGTTGTTTGGATTCGACGTGCTTGCAGCGCGAGCGAGGCACGGATGCGGCCGGATCCAGGTCGTCCCGCCTCCGGCACAGTCGCCACGACCGGTACTGTCGGAACTTGCCAGTAGTGCCAGCTACGTCAGGCGACGCATTGTGCAATTGCCGGGGTTGGGGCCCTTAATTTGAGATTCTCGTGACGCTCTTATACTACGATCCGCTGTTCTTGGAGCACCAGACGGGCCAGCACCCTGAGCGTGCCGAACGCCTGGTGCAGATCGTGCGACAACTGGAGCGCACCGGACTGGACCAGCGCTGCCGGCGGCCGACTTGGGAGCCGGCCACGCTGGCACAACTGGCCGCGGTCCACGCGCCGGATTACATCGCACGGCTTGAGGCATTCACGCGGGCCGGCGGCGGACGGATCGAGGAAGATACGGTTTGCAGCCCCCGATCGTACGATGCCGCACGGTTGGCAGCCGGCGCCGTGTGTGACGCGGTCGGCCGGGTCATCGCCGGCCAGGAGCGAAAAGCCTTGTGCCTGGTGCGGCCCCCGGGGCATCACGCGCTGCGCGACGCGCCGATGGGTTTTTGCCTGTTCGGCAACGTTGCCGTGGGAGCACGACTGGCGATTCGAGAATTCGACGTGAATCGTGTGCTGATCGTCGATTGGGACGTCCACCACGGCAACGGTACGCAGGCCACTTTTTGGGAGGATCCGCAGGTCGGATTCCTGTCGATCCACCGCTGGCCGTTCTATCCCGGCACCGGCCGAGCCGACGAGACCGGCACGGGCGACGCCCTGGGCACGAAGCGGAACGTGCCGGTGGAGTTCGGCACGCCGCGACGGGCATACTTGGATCAATTCGCCGGGGCGCTGGAAAAGCTGGCCAACAAAGTTCGCCCCGAACTGGTGATCGTCAGCGCCGGCTTTGACGCGCATCGCGACGATCCCGTTGGATCGTTGGGCCTGGAGACTGAGGACTTCGAACCATTGACCAACGCCGCGTTGGACGTGGCGGAAGAGTATGCCGGTGGCCGGATCGTCAGCGTGTTGGAAGGGGGCTACAACACCGGCGTTTTGGCCGGTTGCGTAGAGTTGCACCTCGAACGGCTGCTCGCGCGCGATTCGCTTCCCGCTGGGGAATAAGCCCGAACCATTCGACACGTCGGGCGCCCGCTTAGCGCGGAACCAGCCGGCGCGATGCTCAAGTGCCGAATGTGCGGGCCTTGCCGCCGGCTCAGGAATGTCTGTAAGTGCCGTTAGTTCCGAGAGTAACGACGCGCAAGGGTCGGCTCGCACGCACTTTGACGACTCTTCCGGGGGCGCTGCGCCATTGCGGTACGTTGGGGCCGATTTTGCTTCGGAGGCCGGCTGTGGCAGGTCGATCGCAGAAGTAACTTACCGCGCCCGACACGGAGTCGGCGTGCAGCGACGGACGTCAGTCACGGAAGAGCGATGGATCGTACGGCTTTAATCGCCTGCGCAAGCCTGTTGGTATCGTGCGGAACGGCGCTTGCCGCCGCCGAACAATTTCGTGCGCAGCCGGCGTCAAACTCGGCTCCTGCGTTGCTCGAACCGCGGGCCGTTTCGTCGCAGCCGTGTCAGCCGCTGGTGAGCGAGCTGTCCAACTGGCCCACGCTTGGCGCGTCCAGCGGCCGCGTGACATTGCTGTCGGACCGGGGGGAATCGGCCGCGGCGCCGTCGGGCGACGTGCCGGCAGAGATTGCTGCGGACG
>JBGSYQ010000438.1:0-2539 GCA_041750795.1 Pirellulales bacterium
GCGAATGGTGCGCGCGCCTTCCTGCAAGGCGCGGCCGCGCGTGCCGGCGGCCATGAATCCGCCCAACACGATCGTGTTTCGCGCATCGGGCAGTCGCGTGCGCAAGTGGTGCAAAATGCGCCCGCCGACCATCATGCCCGACGAGGAAATGATCACGCCCGGGCCTTTCCATTGGTTGAGGGCCTTGGAAGCCTGCACGTTGGTCGTCAGTTGCACGCGGTCGAGGCTGAACTGAAAATCGTCGCGGATCTCCAGTCCCTCCGAAAGATCGTGCTCCGAAGCGTAGTAGCGATAGATCTCCATGCCGGCCGCGGCCATCGGGCTGTCGAGCGCGATAGGAATCGAGGGGATTCGACCGTGTTCCATCAGCACTTGCAACAGGTAGATCAATTGCTGAGCGCGGCCCACGGCGAACGAGGCCACCAGCATCACGCCGCCGCGGTCGACGGCATTGAGCACGACTTTCTGCAATTGATCCAGCACGTTCTCGTCCGGATGATCGCGATCGCCGTAGGTGCTTTCGCACACCAGGTAATCGCACGGCGGCGGGGACACGGGGTCGTGGTAGAGCGGTGCGCCGTAGCGGCCAACGTCGCCGGAAAAAACCACTCGCAGCGGCTCGTCGCCGGCATCCACCGTGGTTTCAATCATCGACGAGCCCAGCAAGTGACCGGTGTCATGATAGCGCATGCGGATCCGCTTGGCCGGCTCGAACCACTCCTCGCGATGCACGGTGCGGAAGCGGCTCATCGCCCGCTTGACGTCGTGGGCGTCGTACAGCGGCAAGGCCGGCTTGTGCTTCGAGTAGCCCTTGCGGTTGGCATAGTCCGCTTCTTCCTCCTGGTTGTGCGCCGCGTCCAACAGCAACAGTTCCGCCAACGCCTCCGTGGCCGGTGTCGCATATACGGGTCCGCGAAATCCGTCTTTTACGAAGCGCGGCAGGTAACCGATGTGATCGATGTGAGCGTGCGTCAACACCACGGCGCCGACGTGCCCGGGATTAAACGGCAGCCGCTCCCAATTGCGCAGCCGCAGCTCCTTGAGCCCTTGAAACAGGCCGCAGTCGAACAGCACCTTGGTCCGCCCGACTTCGAGCAAGTACTTCGAGCCGGTGACCGTCTCGGCGGCGCCGTGAAAGGTGAGCGATGCCATGCAATGGTTCTCGCTAAGAGGCTGTTTGACGGCCCGCGGAACCGGCGAACCGCGCGGCGACGGCCGACACTGCCACCACGAAGCCCGCGGCGACGAGCGTGGTTGCGGCATCGTACTCCAACAAGCGCGCTTCCAGCCCGACCGCGGTCCGCAATGCGACGATGGTACCCAGCGTAGCGACCGCCAGGCAGCCGGCCCAGCCGAATCGCGCGCACCACGGCCAAACTCGACCAAATAACCGGCTCAAGAAAAACAGCAGCATGGCGATCGTCGCCACGACGGCCAGCTCGCGCAGTCCCAAGTAGACGCCAACCAGCACCAGCACGACCGCGGCAGTCACGCCGCTGGCGATCTGCGCGCGGTCCGCGCGCGCCACCCAAGCAGGCCAGGCCAACAACGCCAGGATCAAGGCCGCCAATCCGCCCAGCAACCCATCCAGCACTCCGGTGAGATGCGCTGCGCCCAGCGCGGCGTGCAAGCGCAGCTCAGGCCACATGCCCCCGACCGCCAGGCCGACGGCCAGCGCCAGCGACAACATGCGCGGCGGCGGGCGATGACCGTCATACTCCATGAGCGCTGCAGTGATAAGCGTGCAAAGAAGCAGCAGATGAAACGGGTACGGTCCGAGATTCAAGGCAAACGCCGGCTGCATGTCGCCTGCCGGCGGCGGAATCGGCACGAACAACTCGGCCCAGGCCAGCGCCGTGCTGACCGCGGCCACGAGCGCCTCGACCAGTGGATAGCGGGGCGAGATTGGCGCGCGGCAGTCACGACAATGGCCTCGCAGCCAAAACCAGCCAAAAATAGGCACGTTGTCGTGCCAGCGTATTGGCTTGCCGCAAGCCGGGCAGTGCGAGTTGGGAAGGCTCAAGCTCATCCGTCGCGGCAAGCGATAGACCACCACATTCATGAAGCTGCCCAGCGTTCCCCCCAGCGCAAACGCCAAGAGCATAAAGGCCCAGCGCCCGGCGCTGGTGACATACGTATCGTGCGCGAACATGTCTGGCATCAAAGGATTCCCGCTAAGGGCCCGCCCGCTGCGCCCAACCGGTCGACGCGCCGTGTCACTTCAACATCTTCCACCAGCGGCGGCGCGTGGTGCGGCTTGGTCCGCGCGTCGATCACCAGCGGACCGTGGCAACCCCAGTGTTTCTGCCGCACAAACGACTCGACGCCGTAGACGTCGACCGCCGGATTGCTGCGCGTGAACGTGACCCACAGGATGTTATCGAGCGACCGGGCCGCGAAATCAGCGTCGTCTACAATGACGATCAGCGGAAATCGCGCGATCGGGTCGCTGCGCTTGGTCGCTGCGCAGAATCGCTCGACGGCGCTGCCGGTACCATCCGCGGCGGGCTCGAACCGCGGGCCACCCACAGCCAGCACG
>JBGSYQ010000439.1:0-3804 GCA_041750795.1 Pirellulales bacterium
GGCCGCCCGACCGATCAGCGACAAACGCGGCACGCACGAATATCGCCGCCACCTGGCCGGCGTGCTGACCCAGCGCACGCTGGCCATCGCCGTCGATCGCGCCAACGGCAAGCAGCCCGCCATCCATTAGAATCACGACTCGAATCACGACCCGAGCCAGCCAACCAACGTTCAATCTCGGTAACACACCCTATGGCCAAAAAAACACACGTCGCCGCCACGGTGAACGGGCAGCCGGTCGAGTTTCTTTGCGAAGCGCGGCAAAGCCTGCTCGAGGTGTTGCGCGACGTCTTGCAGCTCACCGGCGCCAAGGAAGGCTGCAACAACGGCAATTGCGGCGCCTGCACCGTCCTGCTCGACGGCTTGCCGGTCGATAGCTGCCTGGTGCTGGGCGTGGAAGTCGACGGCGCCCGCATCACCACGATCGAGGGCGTGGCGCACGATGCGCAGTTGCACCCCATCCAACAGTGCTTCCTGGAAGACGCCGCGCTCCAGTGCGGCATCTGCACCCCCGGCTTCATCATGACCGCCAAGGCGCTGTTGGATCGCAATCCGAATCCCAGCGAGCATGAGATTCGCTTTCAGTTGTCAGGCAATCTGTGCCGCTGCACGGGCTACGACAAGATCGTGCGGGCCGTGCAGGATTCGGCAAAACGGATGGCGACTGGCGGCACCGCGACCACCACCGCCGCACGCGCCAACGGCAGCCCCGCCACTGCCGCGGCCGCACGCGCGAAATAACGACCGCCAATCCTCCGGAGTGCTCCCATGAGCTCCTCGCCCTCCCAGCGCAAGAAATACAAAGTGATCGGCACGCGTCCGATTCGGCACGACGGCGCGGACAAAGTCACCGGCCGGGCCATCTACGGCGCCGACGTGCGCTTAAACGGCACGGTGTTCGGCCGCATCCTGCGCAGCCCGCACGCCCATGCAAAGATCAAAGCCATCGACACTTCGGCGGCCGAGAAGCTGCCGGGCGTGATGGCCGTGACCACCGCGGCCGACTTTCCCAACCTCAAAGACAAGATCGCCAACTTGGGCGAAGGATCGGTCAACCTGGCGCATCTGAGCGCCAACGTGCTGGCCCACGGCAAGGCGCTTTACAAAGGGCATGCCGTGGCGGCCGTGGCGGCCACCAGCTCGCACGTGGCCGACGAAGCTCTCAAGCTGATCAAGGTCGACTACGAGCCGCTGCCCGCCGTCACCGACGTAGTGCAGGCGATGCGCGACGACGCGCCGCTGTTGCACGACGACGTGTACACCAACTCGATGGGCAAGAAGTCCGACAAGCCCAGCAACGTCGCCACGCACATCCACTTCGAAACGGGCCGGGTGGACGACGCCTTCGCCAAGGCCGACGTCGTGGTCCAGCGCGAGTTCAAAACCGCCAGCGTCCACCAAGGCTATATCGAACCGCACGTGGCCACGGCGCTGTGGAACGAGGACGGCCATTTGACCGTCTGGACGTCGACGCAGGGTTCGTTCACCGCGCGCCAGCAGACGGCCGAGTTGCTGCAGATTCCCGTGTCGCAGGTGACGGTGGTGCCGTGCGAGATCGGCGGGGGATTCGGCGGCAAGATCGCCGTCTATCTCGAACCGGTGGCCGCCATGCTCAGTCGCAAGTGCGGCCGGCCGGTGAAGATGGTGATGAACCGCGACGAAGTATTCGAAGGCACCGGGCCGACGCCCGGCTCGGCCATGCGCGTGAAGCTGGCCGCCACCAAGGACGGAAAACTCGTGGCGGGCGAAGCCTGGCTGGCCTACGACGCCGGCGCGTTTCCCGGCGGCATGATCGGCCCGGGCTGCATGTGCGTGTTCAGTTGTTACGAGATTCCCAATGCGCGGGTCGACGGTTACGACGTATTGGACAACAAACCCAAAACGCAGGCCTATCGCGCGCCGGGCGCCACGCAAGCGGCGTTTGCCTGCGAATGCGTGATCGACGAGTTGGCCGAAAAGCTGAATATCGATCCGCTGGAGCTCCGTTTGCAGAACGCGGTCAAGGAAGGCTCGCGGCGCGTCGACGGGCCCACCTACCCGCGGATCGGCTTCGTCGAAACGCTTCAGGCCGCCAAGGCCAGCGACCATTGGAAGACTCCGCTTGAGGATCCCCATCGCGGGCGCGGCATCGCCAGCGGCTACTGGTTCAACATCGGGCTCAAGTCGAGCGCCACCGCCAGCGTCAACGCCGACGGCACGGTCAGCCTGATCGAGGGCTCGACCGACATCGGCGGCACTCGCGCAAGCATCGCCATGCAACTGGCCGAAACGCTGGGCATCACTGCCGAAGCCGTGCATCCGCGCGTGGCCGACACCGACCACGTCGGCTACACCGACGTCACCGGCGGCAGCCGCGTCACCTTTGCTACCGGACTGGCGGCACACCAGGTGGGGCTCGACATCCAGCGACAAATGGCCGACCGGGCCGCCATCCTCTGGGACTGCGACGTCGCGAAGGTCGAATGTGCCGACGGCACGTATCGCGCCAATGGCAAGAGCATGACGTTCGCCGAACTGGCGGCCAAATTGCCGCACACCGGCGGGCCCGTGGTCGGCCGCGCCACGGTCAGTCCCGAGGGTTCGACCAACGGCTTCGGCACGCACATCGTCGACGTGGAAGTCGACCCCGATACGGCCAAGGTGACGATCTTGCGCTATACGGCCATTCAAGACGTCGGCACGGCCATTCATCCCAGCTATGTCGAAGGGCAGATGCAAGGCGGCGCCGTGCAAGGCATCGGCTGGGCGCTCAACGAGGAGTATTTCTTCGACGACAGCGGGCGCATGCAAAACGCCAGCTACCTGGACTATCGCATGCCCACGGCGCTGGACGTGCCCATGATCGACACGATCATCGTCGAGGTGCCCAACCCCGACCATCCCTACGGCGTGCGCGGGGTGGGCGAGACGCCGATCGTGGCGCCACCGGCCGCCATCGCCAACGCGATCTACCGCGCCACCGGCGTGCGGATGCGAGAGTTGCCGATGTCACCGCCGAAGCTGTGGGCCGCCATGGCGCGAAAGCCCCAAGGAACGACTCACAAATAACTTCCGTAAGCGCTTACATTTGCCACTGGTGGCGGCAGCTACCAGTGTCGCCGGGTACCATTGCCCGCAAGGCCCGTTGTTGAATTGCACTGGTGGCGTGCGCCACCAGTGGCACACGCACAAGCACCGAAGTTATCTTTGTGTCGTTGGTAGCCATGGCTCGAGTCTTCATTCCCGCGCAATGGCGCGACCTTTCGGGCGGCATTGCCGACGTCGAGGTTGCCGGCGCAACGCTGGGCGAGATTGTCGCCGCTCTCGATTTGCGGTTTCCGGGTGTCGCCGCGCGGGCCAGCGTCGACGACGCGATCATGCCCGGACTGGCCGCGTCGATCGACGGCGTGGTCACCTCACGCGGGCTGTTGGCGCGGGTGCAGCCGAGCAGCGAAATTCATTTCTTGCCGGCGATCGGCGGCGGTTGATTCGTCGAACCGATGCCGGTCGTTCGCCAGTCAATGGCAAGCTATGCCGGTTGCGAAAGGCTTGCCTGCGCGGCGCCGCGCTGCGGTTGTCGAAATGCTTGTCGATCGCAATTCGCTCGACTAAGGTGGAAGTTTCACCTGGATCCAAGTGTCGCCGAGCAATGAGGCGCGAGCGAACGTGTCGCGACTACGCTGGCTGATTTTGATTCTCGGGCCGTTGCCGATCGTCGGCTCGTCCTGGGCCGTCTCGGCGTGGTTCCGTTCGGAGCCACGCGCCGTGGCCGCGCGCAACGACGGCTTGCTCGATGCGCCGCCGCATCCAGCGCCGCATTCGCCC
>JBGSYQ010000440.1:0-27166 GCA_041750795.1 Pirellulales bacterium
ACGGCGCGCGAAACGCTGCCCAGCAGCAGGCGCTCCAGAGCGCCGAGCCCGCGAGCTCCGACGCCGACGAGATTGGCCCCCCAAGCTTCGGCGCTTTGCGCGATGCTGTGCCGCGCGTCCTGTAGTCCGGTGATGGTTTGCACGCGCGGGCGCAACGTCTCGGGCAGGCGTTTCATCGTTTCGGCGAAGACCGCGCCGGCGACGCCCTCTTGGGCCCGCTTCAGCACAGCCGTGTCGGCCTGAGAGGTTTTGAAGCGCACTTGCGGAGGCGAGCAGTAAAGGGCGATCTCGTCCTTCTCCGCGGAGAGCAAGGGCCCGATCTGTTCGACGGCCTCGAACGAGCCCGCCGATCCGTCCACGGCAATCATCACCTTCATCGCACTGCCTCGCTGGCTACGGCTGACCTGAGAGTCTTTGCACGAGAGGCCGCTGCGTGTTGCGGCGCTATTGGGACGCGTCGGCCATGCGAATGCCGCGCACGTACTTATGACATTCGACGCATTTGGTGGTCACCTGGTTAAAGGCCAAAGTGGCTCGGTCGAGGTTTTTTTGCCTGGCAGCCTCGGTCAGCGCATCGGCCGCGTTGCGAAACTTGCGGCTGTACTCGACGTACTCGGGCGTTTCGAACACTTGCCACGTTGCGGCCAAGCTGAGCAGGCTCATCTCCTGGGAATTCTTGGCGATCTCGTCGAAATCCTCGAGCACCAGCCCCTCCATGACTTTTTGCGAATGGCGCAGTTTCACGCGCATAAAGTCCTTCAAGTCGTTTCGCTGTTGGCCCATTCCACCCGGGGCCAGCCACGAGCAGACGGCAAAACCGAGGACCGCGACAATCAATAACCGCCTCATGGCTATCGCTCCTTGCCCCGCGCGGTTCGCTCCGCACGGAAAACATTTGAGAATGAAACAGATTGGCCGAACGCTCCGCGCGACCAGGGCGTGTTTACTCGAGAGCCTTGTCCGATTGCTTGAGCGTCAAGACTGGGCAAGTGGCTCTCCGCATCACCGCCTCGGCCACGCTGCCCATCAACACGCGCTTCAAGCCCGTTCGGCCGTGCGTACCGATGACAATCAAATCGGCACTCTGCTCGTTTGCCACGCGCACGATATCGTCGGCCGGCACGCCCAGCACCAGATGGTGCTCGTATTTAACGCTCTTGTCGGTTGGCACGACCGCTTCCAGCATTTTCTTGATTTCCGGGTTGGGATAGTCGGGCTGCGGCAACAGCATTTCGCCGCCGGCATAGGGCGTGGGGAGTTCTTCGACGTGCAGAATCAGCAGCGTGGCACCGGTGTCACGCGCCAGGGACGTGCCGTACTTGAGCGCTGCGTCGCTAGCCGGAGAAAAATCGGTCGCAAACAAAATTCGCTTGTAGTTCATGGTTCTGGCCTTTCCTGCATGGATGAATCCGCCACGGGAGCGCGGGTATTAGCGATCTGCCGCGCTAGCGCGACCGCAGCCACCACGACGCTTACGCAAACCCAGTGCCAACGTGTCACAAAGGCGATAGGCCGCACGCGGCCGACGCCGTGATTGTTCTCCTCCGCGCCGCCTCCTCCCCGCGCCGCATGGCCCCCGCATGGGGCTGCCGCGCTTGGTCCGCCGCTTCCTCAGGCAGGCAAACTCAGTACAGATCGCAGCCTCGACGGGCGTATGGCATCGCGTGAGTTTGTCGATTTCGTGGCACACCGCGCCTTGGAACAGCGCGCCATATCGCACATAATTCTACCTGATTCCGCACACCTGTGCGCGTCGTTTGCCGGGCGGGCAGGGTCAAAATCGTGCTCGGGTACGGCAATTTGGGGCAGGGGCCGATCCGGATCAAAAGCCGGCACGGCCATTGCTGGTAGTAACGCAGTCTCGCGTTGCGTGCGTTCGATCCGACCCTTTTAACCCGGTTTGCGACGATGGCGGTTGACCCCCAAAAGATCGATTTGTTGTTCGTGGACGACGACCCGGATTTTCGTGAATCCGTGGCCCGCAGATTCACCCGCCGCGGCTTCCAGGTTCAAGAGGCGGCTCATGGCGAGCAGGCGTTGCAACTGGCCGGTTTGCGCGAGTTCGACGTGGTGATGCTGGACATGGTCATGCCGGGGCTCTCCGGAATGCAGGTGCTCGAGCAGCTCAAGCTGACGCAGCCCGAGTGCGAGATCATCATGCTCACCGGGCAGGGCACGATCGAGTCGGCCGTGCAGGCGATGAAGCTGGGAGCGTATGACTTTTTGCAAAAGCCGTTTCCGCTTTCCGAGTTGGAAGTGTTGATCGAGAAGGCGTACGAGCGGCGCCAGTTGCGCAAGGAGAACGCCCAACTCAAGGCGGTGCTGCGCCGCGCCGAGGCGCCGGTGGAGATCATCGGCGAGTCGCCGGCCATGCAGGAAGTGTTTCGGCTGATCGAGCGCGCCGGACCGACCGACAAGTCGATCTTGATCCAGGGTGAAAGCGGCACCGGCAAGGAGTTGGTGGCCAAAGCGTTGCAGCGTGCCAGCAGCCGCGCCGCCAAGCCCATGGTGACCATCAACTGTGCGGCCTTGCCCGAGGCGCTGTTGGAAAGCGAGTTGTTCGGGCACGAGAAGGGGGCGTTCACCGGCGCTGTTGCGACCAAACAGGGGCTGTTCGAGGTGGCCGACGGCGGCACGCTGTTCATCGACGAGATCGGCGAGTTGGCCGGTTCACTGCAAGCAAAGCTGCTGCGCGTGTTGGAAGACGGTTCGCTGCGCCGCGTGGGATCGCTCAAGGAGCGCCGCGTCGACGTGCGGCTGTTGGCGGCCAGCAATCGAGACATGGCCAAGGAAGTGGCCGAGGGGCGCTTTCGCGAGGATCTCTACTACCGGATCAACGTTATGTCGCTGCAGTTGCCTCCGCTGCGCGAGCGGCACGGCGACATTCCGCTGTTGGTGCGGCACATTCTGGGAGATGATTGGACGATCGACGACGACGCGTTACAGGCCATTGAGGCCTATCGCTGGCCCGGCAACGTGCGGCAGTTGATCAATGCGCTGGAACGCGCGCAGATCATGGCGGACGACAAGCGCATTCGCGTGCAGGATCTTCCGCGAGACGTCGTGGCGATTGCCGATTTTCGCGCCCGGCCCGCCATCGCGGCGGTCGACGGCGATCAGTTGGCCGACGTGCAGCGGGCGCATATCGTCGAGGTGCTGCGCCGCGAGCGCGGCAACAAGGCACGCACGGCACGCGCCCTGGGCGTCAATCGCCGCAGCTTGTATCGGCTGATGGAGAAATACCACATCCAATTGCCGGACGACGAGACTGCGGCGGCGCAAGCAATCGTCGTTCCCAACGCTCATTAAGCCGGACGTCGGCGCTCCCATTGATCGGCAAGCGCTTGCCGATGTGCTATTGCGCGGCGCGCACGCCACGCACAGCAGCGCGCCGGAGTGTCTCACCGCTCGCGTACGCCGCGTGCCGTTTGCGGCATCGGCAAACCGTGCGGTGAGACACTAAAGCAAGGCGGCCGTGCCACTTGGGCGCTGCCGCGCAACGGCGCGTGCGTGGAGTTTCCTGTTCTTGGCACGCCGGCTGCATTCTGTGGGCGGGCAGAGTCGCCGTCGGGCGGCCGATCCAAGGAAAGCCGTTACCGGGGAGTTCACGCTGTCATGGCAACCATCCACCAGCCCGCGACCGATCACGCGTCCAAGTTGTCCTGGTATCTCTCACACGCGCCGCACAATGTATGGGACCGCTTTAGCGCCAGCGAGCAGCAGCAGATGGTCGACGAGGATCTGTTCGCTGGCAAGAGCGTCTCGCTGCTGTTGTCCTCGGTGATCACAGTCGGTCTGATGATGGCCGCGGCGTCGCTGGTAATCGTGCTGGCGGCCTCTTGAAAAGGTTCCAGGAACCTTTGATGCCTGCCGGAAGCCCGCGAATTACGCCGGCGGATGCCCTGGGAGAGCTAAAAGGTTCCTGACACCTTTTCCGCGAGTTTGAGCAGCACGAAGAAGGAGCTGCCGGCGCCGGGTTCGGACTCGACCCACACGCGGCCGTTTTGTTGCTCGATCATGGCCTTGGTGAAGTAGAGCCCCAGGCCCGATCCGGGGATGTCGCGGTGGCTGGGCAGGCGGCGGAACGGCACGAACACGCGATCCAGCTCTTCGGCCGGGATGCCGGGGCCGTTGTCGCGCACCTCGAAAATGCACTCGTCGTCGCGGATGAGAAAATCGATGGCGATGCGGCCTTTTCGCTTGTCGATGAACTTGACCGCGTTGGTCAGCAGGTTGAAGAACACTTCGCCCAGCCGCGCGGGATCTCCCAAAACCGGGGGCAGGCCCTTGGCGATCGATAGCTCGATGTTCTTTTGATCCAACAAGGGCCCGAGCCGTTCCACTGCCTTGGCGACGACCTGCTCGCTCGAGATCGCGGTCCAGGCCTGCTCGGTGTGCAGCGACATGGTCGAGCTCAGCAGCTCGTCGATCGTCTGGCTCATGCTGAACGAGCGATTGCGGGCGGCCTCGATCAAGCGGGCCGCCTCGGCCGGCATCTGGTCGCGAAACTCGTCCAGGGCCTCGTCGCAGAGGTTGGCCATCGTGGCCAGCGGCGTCTTCAAGTCGTGCGAGGTCAAGTGCGCGAATTGACGCAGATCGCTGTTGGCGCGGTAGAGCAAATCCAGCGCTTGCCGTAGACTTTGGGTGCTCTGCGCGAAGTAGGCCTCCAGCGTCAGCCCGATGTCCAGAAACACCGCCTTTTGCAGCGACAGGACTTGCTCGGCGCACTCGCGCGCCGACTCGTCGAAACCGGCCGCCAAATGACGCACGGAAAATTGCAAATACTGATTGTAGGCCCCCAGGAAGATCTCGGGGTTGATACCGACCTGGGCATGCACGTCGCCGACGCGAAAGCGGCGCTCGGCATACGCTTCGTCCCAGTTGGCGGCCAGCATCGATTCCAGATGCGCCTGCTGCAATTGCTTGAGCCGCGCGACCAGCGCCGGGTCCTGCAGGAAGCGAGCCGTTTCCTCGAAGGCAAACAGATGCTGATAAAAGGTCTCGACGAATTGGGTGGCCTGCGCCTTCAGTTGCGGGGCCAGTGCGCGCAGTCGCTGGCGGTCGGACTCGTCGATGGCCAGAAACGCCAACCGCTGGGGGACCGCCCGCGCCGGCGTTGCCGGCGCGCCGGCGTTGGGCGGATTCGACGGTGGCCGCGTGTCGGGTGTCATGGTTCTCTCGCGAAGGGTTCGTGGACCATCAGCCAGCGTGCCGGCCATTCTATCGCAATGTGCGCAAACAAGCGTGCCCCCGCGCCGATTGCTTGCTCGCGGCGAGCCGTTTCCCCGTTCCCATTCCCTGCCTTGGCGAGCGATTCATGACGACCTGGCACTCTCTTGCCCTGCAGGATGTCGAACGACAACTGCAAGCGAATTTCGAGCAGGGCTTGCCCGCCGCCGAAGCGGCACGGCGCCGGCAGCAACACGGCCCCAACGAACTGGTGGAAATCGGCGGGCGCGGGCCGCTGCGCATCCTGTGGGAGCAACTCAGCTCCGCGATGGTGCTGCTATTGGCCGCCGCTGCCGTCGTTTCGTTCTGGCTGGGTGAGCACGTCGATGCCGGCGCCATTTTAGCAATCATACTGCTCAACGCCGCGCTGGGATTTTACCAGGATTTTCGGGCCGAACGAGCGCTGGCCGCCTTGCGGCGATTGTCGATCCCCACCGTCAAGCTGCGGCGCGACGGCAAGCTCGGCGAAGTCTCGGCCAAGGAACTGGTTCCCGGCGACGTCATCGTGCTCGAAAGCGGCAACCTGGTGCCGGCCGACTGCCGCGTGATCGAAAGCGTGAACTTGCGCGCCAACGAGGCGTCGCTCACCGGCGAGTCCGAAGCGGTGGAGAAGACCACGGCGCCGATCGCCGCGGAAGATTTGCCGCTGGGCGATCGCATTAACATGGTCTATCGCGGCACGCTGGTCTCCTACGGCCATGGAATGGCGGTCGTCGTACAGATCGGCATGAGTACCGAGTTGGGGCAGATCGCGCGCTCGCTGCAAACGGTGAAGCAGGAGCCGACGCCGCTGCAAACGCGGCTTGCCCAGTTGGGCCGCACGCTGGCCGTCGTATCGTTGGTCGTCGTGGCGCTGGTGTTCCTGCTGGGTATCGTGGTCGGCGAAAGCCCGCGGCTGATGGCGATGACGGCACTGAGCCTGGCGGTGGCGATCGTGCCCGAGGGCTTGCCGGCCGTGGCGACCGTGGCGTTGGCGCTGGGCGCCCGCCGCATGTTCAAGCGGCATGCGCTGATCCGCAAGCTGCCGGCGGTCGAAACGCTGGGCTCCGTCACCGTGATCTGTTCGGACAAGACCGGGACGCTCACTGAAAATCGAATGGCCGTCACCGTGCTCGAAGTATCGGGACGGCGCGTCGAGTTGAACGAAGACGGCCAGCCCGACGCGGACGTCGGCGATGCTGGCCCGCTGTTGCTGCTGCTGGCCGCAGCCGGCTTGTGCAACGACGCCGAGCTGGTCGACGAGCCGGGCGAGTCGTTGCACGCGCTGGGAGAGCCGACGGAGGCGGCGCTGGTGGTGGCCGCGGCCCACATGGGACTCGCACGTCCCGAGCTGGCCCGGCAGTTCGAGCGGATCGGCGAGGTGCCGTTCGATTCCGAGCGCAAGAAGATGACCACGCTGCACCGCGTGCGGTTGGAGCGGACCGGCACGCAGGAGCCGTCGCCGCTCGAAACTGTGTTGGCGCAGCTTGCCGGCGTCGAGCAAGTGGCCTTTATGAAGGGCGCCGTCGATGCCGTGTTGGCAAGTTGCCTGGCGGTTTTACACGATGGCGAGCAGGAGCCGCTCGACGACCAGCGGCGCAAGCGAATCCTGGCGGCCAACGACCAGCTTGCCGCCGCGGGCATGCGGGTGTTGGGCGTGGCCTACCGGCCGATGAGCGCGCCCACTGACGAGCTTTCCAACGACCAGATCGAAGCGGAGCTGATCCTGTTGGGGCTGATCGCCATGATCGATCCGCCGCGCCCCGAAGTGCGCGATGCGGTGGCGCGGTGTCGCACGGCCGGCGTGCGCCCGCTGATGATCACTGGCGATCATCCGCTTACGGCGCTTTACATCGCGCGGCAATTGGGCATCACCGACGGCGATCGCGTGCTGGTCGGCCGGGAGTTGGCGCGGATGACGCCTGCGGATCTGGCGCCGCTGACCGACGAGATATCGGTGTTTGCGCGCGTTGCTCCCAGCGACAAGCTGCACATCGTGCAAGCGCTGCAGAGCAAGGGGCAGATCGTGGCCATGACCGGCGACGGCGTGAACGATGCGCCGGCGCTGAAGCAGGCGCACATCGGCGTGGCCATGGGACAAATCGGCACCGACGTCTCGAAGGAAGCCGCGGACATGGTGCTGTTGGACGACAATTTCGCCACGATCGTCAACGCCGTCGAAGAGGGGCGAATCGTTTACGACAACATTCGCAAGTTCGTCAAGTACACGATGACCAGCAATGCGGGTGAGGTGTGGGTGATGGTGCTGGGTCCGCTTTTGGGCATGCCGCTTCCCTTGCTGCCGCTGCAAATCCTGTGGATCAACCTGGTCACCGATGGATTGCCGGGCCTGGCGCTGGCGGTCGAGCGTGCCGAACGCAACACCATGCGGCGGCCCCCGTATCCGCCCGGCGAGCACATCATGGGTCGCGGCATGTGGCGCGACATTGCCTGGATCGGTCTGTTGATGGGCGCTGTGTCGCTGGGCATGGGCTACTTCGAATGGGCCGCCGGCGAAACCGAAGCCCATTGGCGAACGGTGGTGTTCACCGTGCTCACGCTTTCGCAAATGGGCAACGCCATGGCGATTCGCTCCGAACGCGATTCGCTGTTTCGCATTGGCGTGTTCTCGAACCGCGCCCTGGTCGGATCGGTGGCGCTCACGTTCGCGCTGCAAATGGCCGTGATCTATGCTCCGCCGCTGCAAAACGTTTTTCGGACCACCGCGCTGACCGCGGGCGAGCTGCTGGCGTGCGTCGGGCTCAGTTCGGTTGTGTTCTGGATGATCGAAGCCAGCAAACTTGTCGCGCGTGCGCGGCGTGCGCGAAGGAAAGTTGCATCGGCAGGGGGCTGAGTTCGGGCGAATCCAGCTACGAGGAAGAGTTGCCGGCTGGCGTTTGGGCGGCCGGGCACTATTGGCTTTCGTGGGGTGGCGGGGTTACAATGGGGCCACACCCGCCGCGGATCACTCCCACCCACCCCACGATCCCGCCACACTATCCCACCACAAGCGCCACGCACACCATGCGCCACGCGATTCTTTTTGCCATCGTTGCACTTGCCGCCCCCCAGGCCCGGGCCGACGATTCCGTGACGTTCGAACGGGACGTGCGCCCGATTCTCAAAGCGCATTGCTTCCACTGCCACGGCGGCGAAGAAAAGGCCGAGGGCAATCTCGACCTGCGCTTGCGCCGCTTTATGGCTGCCGGGGGCGACTCGGGGCCGGCCATCGTGCCGGGCGACCACGCCGAGAGCCTGCTGCACCAGCGCGTGGCCAGCGGCGAGATGCCGCCGGTCGACAAAAAACTCTCTCCCGAGGAAGTTGCCACCATCGGTCGTTGGATCGACGGCGGCGCAACGACAGCGCGCGACGAGCCCGAGCGGCTCGACGCAGGCTTGGAGATCACGCCCGAGGAACGCGCCTTCTGGTCGTTCCAACCCATTCCGGCGGCCGTGCCGATTCCGGCCTTCGCTTCGACCGATCGCGTACGCACGCCGGTCGACGCGTTTGTGGCCGAGGAGCTGCGCCGGCACGAGCTGCAATTCTCGCCCGATGCGTCCCAGGCCACGCTCTTGACGCGCGCCTACTTTGACCTGGTGGGGCTGCCGCCCACGCGCGAAGAACTGGCCCATTTTCTGGCGGACAACGACCCGCAAGCGTACGAGCGCGCGATCGACCGCTTGCTCGAATCGCCGCACTACGGTGAGCGCTGGGGGCGCTTCTGGTTGGACGTCGCTGGCTATGCCGACTCTGATGGTTACACTGCGGCCGATACCGTACGCCCGTTTGCTTATAAGTATCGCGACTATGTGATTCGCGCTTTCAATTCCGACAAGCCGTTCGATCAGTTCATCCACGAGCAACTGGCTGGCGACGAGCTGACCACCGGCGATCTCAGCAACCTTTCGCCCGAAGACCAGGACCGGCTGGCGGCCACCGGCTACTTGCGGATGGCGGCGGACGGCACGGCCACCGGTGGCATCGATCAAGATACGGCCCGCAACCAGGTGATGGCCGACACCGTCAAGATCGTCACCACGTCGTTGCTGGGCCTGAGCGTTGGCTGCGCCCAGTGCCACGATCATCGCTACGATCCGATTCCGCAAGCCGACTACTATCGCTTGCGCGCCGTGTTCGAGCCGGCGTACAACTGGAAGGATTGGAAGCTGCCGGAACAGCGCCGCGTTTCGCTGTGGACCGATGCCGATCGGGCCAAGGCAGCCGAAGTCGACGCCGAGGCGGGCAAGGTCGCCACCGAACGCCAGGCGAAGCTCGACGCCTTCATGAACGAGGCGCTGGAAAAGGAACTCGAGAAACTGGAAGAGCCGCGCCGCGAGCCGTTGCGCTCGGCCTACAACACGGCCGCCGATGCCCGCGACGACGAGCAGAAAAAACTGCTGGACGAGGCGCCGCAGATCAAGAACTTGAGCCCCGGCACGCTCTATCAGTACATGCCGCACGCGGCCGAGGAGTTGAAGAAGATCGACGCGCAAATCGGCGAGATCCAGGCGAAGAAGCCATTTCAGGATTTCATTCCCATCTTGACCGAGGCGCCGGGGAACATCCCGGCCACGCTCTTGTTTCATCGGGGCGACCCGCAGCAGCCGAAGCAGGAAATCGGTCCAGGCGGTTTGACCGTCTGCTCGCTGCCGGGCGAGCGACTGGCAATCGAACCGGACGACGCCAAGCGCCCCACTTCGGGCCGGCGTCTGGCCCTGGCCCGGTGGATCACCGGCGACGCCAACCCGCTGACTGCGCGGGTTATCGCCAATCGGATTTGGCTGCACCATTTTGGACGAGGGCTGGTGAACACTCCGGCCGACTTCGGCGCGATGGGCGAACAGCCCTCGCATCCGCAGTTGCTCGACTGGCTGGCGCGCGATCTGGTGGCCGGCGGCTGGAAGCTCAAGCGCATGCACAAGCTGATCATGACGTCGACGGCCTATCGGCAAAGCTCGTTGCGTGATCCGCGCGCTACGGAGCTCGATCCGGAAGACCGCCTCTATGCGCGGATGCCCGTGCGGCGCCTGGAGGCCGAGGCCCTGCGCGACCGCATCCTGGCCACCACCGGCGCGCTCAATCGGCAATTGTTCGGTTCGCCGGTGGCGGTGAAGGAGGACGGCGTGGGGCAGATCGTGGTCGGTCCTGACGTGCCCGCCGGCAGCGAGCCGCCGCCCGGTCACGCGGCCTTCCGTCGCAGCATCTACGTGCAGGTGCGCCGCAGCCAGCCGCTGGCCATGCTGCACGCTTTCGATCAGCCGGTGATGGAAACCAATTGCGAGCGCCGCGCGGTTTCGACCGTGGCCACGCAATCGTTGATGCTGATGAACAGCGACTTTGCGCTGCAGCAAGCGGGTTACTTTGCGGCGCGCATTCGCAAGGAAGCGGCCGGCGATCCCACGCGCCAGGTGGAAACGGCCTGGCAATTAGCGTTCGGCCGCGCGCCCGAGCCGGCGGAATTGGAACGCGCCCTGGCCTTCATGGCCGCACAGAATGCCCCGGCAGCGCCAGCGGCGGTGGCCAGCGCCGCCGATACCGGCCCGGAAGCACCGGCGGCAGACGCCGGCGCCGCGCAACCGCAGATCGATGCGCTGGTGAATCTGTGCCAGGTGTTGTTGAGCACGAACGAATTCTTGTACGTGGATTGAATTGACCGCGGAAAAAATTGGGACTGGCTCCGAGCCGATTACAGTCGTCGAGGCGTCGCAGGGTGAGCGCAAGGCGCCCGCCCCATTGTTTCCTTTGAATCGAGGACCGAATCCGATGATGCCGTTGGTGCCGCGCACGCGTCGACAGTTTCTGGCCGAGAATGCGCTGGGCATGGGGAGCGTGGCGCTGGCCCACTTGCTGGGGCAGGACGACCTGCTGGCTGCGCCGCACATGCCGCGCGACAAGGCGGTGTTCGGTCTGTCGCCGCGCCCGTCGCACGCGCCACCGCGCGCTCGCGCCATGATCTCGCTGTTCATGCACGGCGGGCCCAGCCACGTCGACCTGCTCGACCCCAAGCCCGAGCTGACCAAGCGCAACGGCAGCGACTATCCGGGCGAAGTGGTTTACAGCTTTGCCAACCGCGCCAGCAAGAAGCTGCTGGGCTCGCCCTGGAAGTTCGAAAAGCACGGCCAATGCGGCACCGAAGTCTCGGAACTGCTGCCGCACCTGGCCGGCATCGTCGACGACGTGGCCGTGATCCGCTCGATGCACACCGACATCAACGGTCACGAGCCGTCGATCTGGTTTATGAACACCGGCAAGGCGCAACCCGGGCGGCCGGCGCTGGGCTCGTGGCTCACTTATGGCCTGGGATCGGAAAGCCAGGAATTGCCGTCGTACATCGTGCTGACCGATCCGGGCGGGCATCCGGTCGACGGCGTGCGCAACTGGTCGAACGGCTGGCTGCCGCCGTTGTTTCAGGGCACGGTCATTCGGCCGCAAGAGCCGCGCATTTTGAATCTCGATCCGCCGCCGCATTTGCGCGGACAGCGGCAGCGAGAGAACTTGGAGCTATTGGCCGACTTGAACCGCCGCCACCTGGAGCGCCATCCGCTGGAAGCCGATCTCGAAGCGCGCATCGCCAGTTACGAGTTGGCTGCGCGAATGCAGTCGGCCGCCAAGGAAGCGCTCGACGTCTCCGGTGAAAGCGAAGCGACCAGGAAGCTATACGGCATCGACGACGACGCCACGGCCGAGTACGGCACACGCTGCCTGATCGCGCGGCGGCTGGTCGAACGGGGCGTGCGCTTCGTGCAGTTGTTCCTGGGCGGGCAGCCGTGGGACACGCACAACAACATTCGCGGAGCCCTGCCGGCAATTTGCCGCCGCACCGACAAACCCAGTGCGGCGCTGGTGAGCGATCTCAAGAGCCGCGGGCTATTGGACACGACGCTGGTACACTGGGGCGGCGAGATCGGACGGTTGCCGGTTACCGAAGGTGAAGGCGAGCAGTGCGGTCGCGATCACAACGGCCAAGGTTTCAGCATGTGGCTGGCCGGCGGCGGCATCAAGGGCGGCGTCACTTACGGCGCCACCGATGAGTTCGGCCATCGCGCCGCGGTCGATCCGGTCAGTCCCAACGATTACCAAGCCACGCTGTTGCACCTGTTCGGCATGGACCACGCGCAACTGGCCTATCAATACAACGGCCAGGAGCAAAAGCTCACCGACAATCGGCCGGCCAGGGTGGTGCAAGAGTTGCTGGCGTAAGCGTGCGGCGGGCGGGCCAGACGCCGGCAAGGAGTTCTGGGCGCCGCAGGCCACGCACCGATGGGGCGGCGCGGACGTTTCGGCTCGATCCCGCTTCATGCCCAACACGCGCGGCCGCCGCCCGTCGAATCCCAGCTCTGCTTGAAACGGAATGGCCACGGGCTCGACGCCCTGCTCGATCTGCTCGACGTAGTCATAAAACGATTCGTCCCAAGTCAGCTCGGGCTCGAAGTTGCCAAACGAGTCATTCATTGTCGCCACCTTTCCAAAGTGCGTCGCGGAATCCATTGCGCTGCGCGCCGTCGTTACGGCACTTCAAGCTCTTCGATCAGCCGCGCGGCTTCCAGCCATCCCAGCCGCTCGCACACGTGCGGGTCGTCGAGCACTTCCAGGGCCGCGTGGCGTAACCGCTGGCCGGCCGCGCGGTCCATGTCGACCGTCTGCTCGATCAACGGCACGAGCATGCCCTCGGCGTGTTCTTCCAGCAGCACGACGAAGCCGACGAGCGGACTGTCCGGCGCCAAATCCGGCCGACCCGGGCCCAGCAGACCGGCGAAGTAGTTCGCCGCGGTGCGCAAAAAGGCTTCGGCGTGTGAATTGGCCAACAACAGCAGAGATCCCATGGTCGACTCGCCCTGTTCGCAACGCCCCAGCACCGAGCGCTCCAGCAATTGGCCTACCGACTCACGGTCGCAAGGAAGCAGCGCGGGCACGAGCCTGCGAGGACAGCCCTCCGGCGCCGGCGGATCCAAGGTGCAACTGCGCATTTGAATCACTTCCCCATCGAAGAACAGCTCATACACGACGGGAACACGCACCGGCCACGTCCCGCGCAACAGTTGTTCGGTTACGTCAAACTCCTCCGGATCCCAATCCTCCCGTCCATCCTCCGGCGGGCAATGATACTCCGCCTGTGCCACCACGAAAGCCACCGCCTCGTCGAGGCTCTTTTCGATTGTTTGGTCGTCGTAGTGGGTCATCGTGGTACTTCCTCAAGTCCTCTGTGATTGTTTGGGCGTATTGCGGTTCACGGCGTGTCCGAGCGCTTGGCTGCGACCTTGCGCTCGAGTATTCCGATCAGGTCATCGTATCTGTCCAGCCAACGCAAGACGGTGCCGTTGTTTCGTTCGATGTACACGATGTCGCACGTCATCTCGTGAACGACCCACCAGCGAATAACGTCATCGATTGCAATCGATTCGGCGCGAAAAAGGCCGCACTGCCTGGTCAGAGTATCGTCGTGGAGCTCGTAGCAGTCGATCTTCAGCACGCGTGCCAGTGCTCGCTCTAACCTGGCGGCAACGCCGCACAGCGCTGACAAGCACCTTTCCATTGAGAAGCCCATCGTGCGTTGACCTTACGTGTGAACCACCTAGCGTGACCGGTGTGAAACGCGACTATGCGGGCCATAGCTTGTGCCCTCAGGTTTGGTCCCGGATGAAGGGCCGTCGGCAAATTCTATGTCAGCCTGAGTTATGCTAGAATCAGATTGTGCAATACGGCAATTCTTGTGATAAGTTCGCGGAATCGTCATGAGTCACTGGCGGCGTGTCCTTTCTCTCTTGTTGTTGGTGGCGGCCGCGTTTGCCGCGACCCCTTGCCTATTTGCCGTTGGCTCTGTTTTCTCAGAGCGAGACGTCTCCGTCATCGATCAAATCAAGTTTGCGGCGTGGGCGCTGGCGAGTTTCGGATGGCCATCGTTTGTGTTGATCTGTATTGCTACAGTCGTCCGCAGATAGCGCCAAATTCGGGAGGGCCATCACGTTTCGTGTCGGCTTCGATCACCCGTCGGTCAATGGGTGCCATTGCCGATTGAGTCACTTGTATCGCTGTATTGGTGAAAATAGCGAACCATCAACTCATATGCCGCTTGGTTTGTAAGCAATGCCAGTGCTCCTTCAAAGTACGACCAGATCCAAGCCGGCCCTGCGCACTATGCCATAAAGGCTGGCCTGATTTCGACTGGCTTTTTTTGAATTTGCGGAATTTATTTCCGGGCCGCAGGCGGATAAGAAACCGCGCGCATCGCCAGCGCTGGCCTGAAAACTGGGCTTGCATTCGGGACGCTGCTTTGGTCCGTGCCTATGGATACTTGGGCGGCTGGAGCTCGGGCATGAACTCGTAGCACTTGAGCAACGTGGCGATCGGATCGTCGTCCGGTTTCCAGTAGGCGATCTTCATCCACAGGGCGACCGTGGTGTAGTGCCCGCGGTCGAGCCATGTGGAGCGCACGTTGCGGCGGAAGAACGTCGTCAGCGCTTTTTCGACTTCGTTGTCGGAGTACTCCAGGCCCAGGCGATGGCGTGCCAGAACGTACGACATCGAGCCCTGGCCGCGAATGGAACTGAGCTTCGTGGGCGGCTTGAGCTTGGCCGCTTCGAAGCGTTCAAAAAGGGCATCGTATTCTTCGGCGTCCAAGTAATTCGGCAGAGAAAGTTGAACCTCTGTTTTCCAAGACTCTCCGGCGTCGGCGAACCAAATCTCCTTCCAGCGTATAGCGTCCTTGAGGCTCTTGAGATCGTGCTGCTTTTGAAGAAGCCAATTGCACAACGCAAAGTCGCAGAGCCGAAGGTATTCAGCTCCACCGCGAGCATAGCGTGGCGGGATTTCCTTGTGTTCGATTGCTGCCCCGAAAAAAATTCGCGCCTTGCGCATCAATTCTTGACCGATGGTAAACTCTCCCAAGAGCAGGCATTCTACGGCAGTGAGGAAAATCGTCTCCCCGCAGCTATGCAAGCAATTTCGCCGATACGCTTCCGCGTATGGAGACTTGCGCGCATACTCGATTGAAAACTCCCATAACAGCTCATGATTCCGCGCCGGATTGAATGACATTGGCCGCCTCACGGTTTTGCAAGTCTTGCGTTTCCAGACTGAAGCGTCGTTGTATTGTACGTCTTGTATTCGAGGCATTGAAATGCTGCTGACTTGTCTGCCGCTGAGAGGTTGGATGATCTGATCGCCTCATGCGCTTCTTGCAATGATCGGTTAAGCGCCTTCGAGTCCGCCTCGAACGTACTTGACGGCTTAATTGTCTGCGGTCTTGAGCGGTACTTGTCGTCCCACAACGTGACTTTCTGGGTCTTGTAGTTGTACGAGATGACGTCGGCGCCATGGGTTCCCATCGGAGCCGGAGATTCAAGTTCCACCAACTCGTCGCGTTGCGCGACCGCAATTCACCCCGGGTTGACGACCACCATTCCGCGATGTCCGGTTCGACGATCTCCAGGATCAAACGAACCTGGTCTTGGAACGATAGGCTCGTTTTCGGGCCGCGACCGGCCACCTCCTCCACCTCGGTCAGATCGATTTCCGACTCCGGCGGCCCGCTCACGTCGGGCGCGACTTGGATCACGAAGCTGCCGTCGGGCGCATGAGTGACGGCCTGTGCGCCGGGCGCGCTGGGCGGTGACGCTACTTGAAACTATGCCGGTGCGACGCGTCCTTACTCGCAGCGGCATTTGCGCACCAGGTTCCAATCGACTTCCACCCCGAATCCCGGTGCGTCGGTGATGGTGGTGATGGGCCCTTCGATCTGGATCGGGTTCGTGGCGATGCGAATCTCGTGGTAGTCGGCGCCTAGCATGTCGCCGGGATACTTTTCGACCTGTATGTTGGGACAAGCGACGACCAGATGGGCCATGGCCGCCGTGGCCACGTCCAGCTCCAGATTCGAGCCGATCGAGCACGCGATGCCGTGTCGTGCGGAGAAATCGACGATTTGCTTCGCCTTGCGAATGCCGCCGTTCTTGCCGGGATAGACGCTGATCACGTCGCAGCCCTGGTTGCGGATCAACTCCTGGGCGTGTACGAGATGGAAGCACATGTCGTCGGCCATCACGGGCACGGACGTTTCGCGGCGCACGCGTGCGATTGCCTCGTAGTCGCCGTCGGGCGTGGGCTGCTCGTCGAGCGAAAGATTGCAATCGGCCAATTCATGGATGCAATGGATTGCCACCTCGGCACTCCAGCCGCAATTGGCGTCGACCGTCAACGCGACGTTCGGACCGATCGCCGCGCGCACGGCGCGCACGCGTGCGACGTCGTCCGCCGGGTCGCGCCCGACTTTGACTTTGATGGTGGTGAAGCCCTGCGCAACGAGTTCTTTCGCCCGGGCGGCGGCTTTCTCCGGCTCGTACGCCCCCATGCTGTATCGGCTGCGCACGGCCAGCGGCCGGCACGCTCCGCCCAGCAACTCGTAGACCGGCCGACCTGCGGCCTTGCCGAGAACGTCCCAGCAGGCCATTTCGAGGGCGCTCTTGGCGAACCAGTTGTGCGCGGCGGCGGCATCCATGCGCCGGTCGATCTCGACCACGTCTGCCGGATCGCAATCGACCACGGCCGGTCCCAGCACGCGCTGGATGAGCGACTGCGCGCTCCAGACGGTCTCGCCGCTCCAACGGGCCGTGACCGTGGCCTCGCCCGCGCCCTCGAAGCCGGCATCGGTCAGCAGCCGCACCAACAGATAGCGCGACACGCGATGCTGCCCCAGCGAGCTGATCATCCACCGCTCGCGCTTGATGGGGATTTCGACAGGATAGGTTTCGACGTGCGTGATTTTCATGATCGAGCGCGATTGGAATTGTTGGAGTGCAGACTTCAGCCTGTTCGTGTACCGGCGAAGCCTCAATCTCGGAACCAAGCAGCCTAAAGGCTGGACTCCAACGATGCAACTTGCTGGCGTTGGTTGTTGTGCTGTGGTAGAACCGTGCGCGAGTTTGCACGCCCGGTCTGCCCACGCGCCATTGAAGGTACTTCACCGCCATGCTGGTCGGATATGTCAGTGACGAGCGTTACGTAGCGCTGGCGGACGTGCAGTTGGAGTTCGAGGCCGGCGGCACGTCGGTCGAAGCTCGTTCGCGCGCCAGCGGCGCCGTGTATGCCGACGTCGAGCCGGGCTTGTACCAGGTGACCCTGGCGAAGCCGGGCTACGGCTCGAAGCGCGTCCGCGTGGCGGTCACGCCCGAGCGGCCTTATCAGTTCCGGCTGCTGGGCGACGGGCTGCTGGGCTATGCCTGGCCGAAGTGGGTGCGCAGCGGCGAGCGTGCCGAGTTTCGCGTCCACTCGGTCGAGCCCTACAAGATCGATTTGTGGCGCTACGGGCTGCACAAGCAGCTCGTCGCGAAGATCGGCTGGTTCGACGAGCATGGGCCGTTGGCCACGATGCAAGTCACACCGGATGGCGACTACACGCAGACCGGCATTGCCTGGAACAAGGTCGGCTATGGCAGCCGCCAGCATGCGCAGCACGTGACGGCGCCGGATCGCAGCGGGCTGTACTACTTTCACACGCGCACCGACAGCGGCCGGTTTTTTGCGTTTCCGTGGGTCGTGGCGCCGCGCGCGCCCAGCACGAAGGTGGCGGTGCTGATGTCGAACATCACGTGGAACGCTTACAACAACTTCGGCGGCCGCAGCAATTATCTGCACGCCGATCTGTGCCCACCGACGCCCACCGTCAACGCGCGCATGGAGCTGAGCCGCTACAACGATCCCGAGTTCGGCACCTGGAACGCCGAGCGCTACGCGCCCTTGTCGTTCGACCGGCCCGAGCCGCTCAACCACGTGCCGCAAGCGACCGAAGTGGTCGATCCGATCGAAGGACGAGCGGCCTGCCACGTCGCGCCGGCCGATTGGCGGTTACTGGCTTGGATGGAGCGGGAAGGCTTCGACTACGACGTGTACGCCGAAACGCAGTTGCACGCCGGGGCGTTGGACCTGGATGCCTATCGCGTGCTGGTGCTCGGCGCGCATCCGGAGTACTGGTCGCGCGAGATGTACCTGGCCGTGAAGTCGTGGGTGTTCGAGCGTGGCGGGCGGCTGATGTACTTGGGGGGCAATGGGCTGAACTGCGAAGTTTCGTTTCCCGACCCGGAGACGATGATCGTTCACAACGGCGACAATCGCAAGCTGCAGGCGAATATTGAGCGCTACGAAAGCCGTTTCGGCATGCGCGTCGAATCGGAGGCCAACCTGCTGGGCGTGGTCTATACCGAAGCCGGCGTGATGACCGCCGCGCCCTACCAGGTGCTGCAAGGCGAGCATTGGATTTTCGACGGCAGCGGGCTGCAGACGGGCGACTTCTTTGGCCACAATACGTTGCACGAGCGCATTCCCGGCGGAGCGTCGGGCCATGAAACCGACAAGAAGTCGCCGCGGACGCCGGTGGGGACCGCCTGCCTGGCAAAGGGGCTCAATCCCAACGACGGCGGCGGCGAGATCGTTTGCTTTGCCACGCCGGGCGGGGGCGGCGTGTTTTCCGTCGGCTCGATCTGCTGGCCCAGCGCGCTGTTGGTTGACGAGCCGGTGTCGCGCATCACGGCCAACGTGCTCAAGCGCTTCTCGCAATAGGATGCTTCGTGGCATTGAATGCATTGTCGACCACTGCCGACGACTCGTCCGCAGCGCCGCCGATTCAACCTACGCGGGCGCGCTACGGCGTGCTGGCGTTTCTCTGCTCGCTGTCGTTCGTGTTGTACCTCGATCGTGTGTGCATCGGGCAGGCGGCGCCGGCCATTCAGAAAGAGCTGGGATTGTCCAACACGCAGATGGGCTATGCCCTGTCGGCCTTCGTGCTGGCGTATGGGCTGTTCGAAGTGCCGACCGGTCGGTGGGGTGATCGCTACGGTTCACGCGGCGTGTTGGCGCGGATCGTCATCTGGTGGTCGGCTTTTACGGCACTGACCGGCGCGGCGGTGAATCTGGCGATGCTGGTGAGCGTGCGGTTTTTGTTCGGCGCCGGCGAGGCGGGCGCGTATCCGAATGCTGCGCGCGTGCTGGCCCGCTGGTTTCCGCGCTCGCAGCGCGGCGCGGCCCAGGGCCTGATGCTCACCAGCGCGCAGATCGGCGCTACGATTTCGCCGCGCGTGGCGCAGTGGCTGATCGACGAAGTCGGCTGGCGCTGGACGTTCGTGGTGTTTAGCGCCATCGGCATCGTGTGGGCATTGGGATTCTATCGCTGGTTTCGTGACGATCCGGCCCAGCATCCAAGCGTTAACGAAGCCGAGTGCGCGTTGATTGCAGCCGGTGCGCCGCCGGACGCGCACGGCGAGCACCACGCGCCGATTCCCTGGCGCGCGATCGGTGCAAGCGCCAACGTGTGGCTGCTGGGCATGGTGCAAACGTGCTCGGCCGCGGCATCCTACATGTACATGATGTGGTATCCCAGCTATCTGCAGAAGGCACGCGGCGTGAGCGCCGGCGAGGCCAGTTGGCTGGCTTCGCTGGTGTTGTTCGGCGGGGCAGTGGGCGTGCTGGCCAGCGGCTTCGTGAACGATTGGCTGGCACGGGTGACGGCGTATCATCCGGCCCGTTTCCGCGTGTATGGGTTTGTCGGCACGGCCGCCTCGGCCGCGGCGCTGGCAGCCAGCGTGCAATGCACTTCCGCGATTGCGACCAGCGCCTGGGCCGCGCTGGCGTTTGCCTTGGCCATTTCACAGCAAGCCACGTTCTGGAACGTGACTACCGAGATCAGCGGCAAGAACCTGGGTTCGATTTTCGGGCTGATGAACTCGCTGGGCGTGCCGGGGGCGTTCGTTTCGACGATGTTCTTGGGCCGCTTCGCCGACTGGATGGCCGCCCGCGGGCACCAGGGCCGCGATCAATGGGATCCGGCATTTTACATCTATGCCGCGGTGCTGATGGTCGGCGCGTGCTGCTGGCTGGGGGTCAACGCCCGCAAGAAGATTCCCGACGGCTCCGCGTGAAGCGAGACGACGTGCAAGTTGCGCCGGGTACTTGCCACTGGCGGCGAACGGCCACCAGTGCAGAGCATCGTCAGCGCGCCGCAAGGCACGGGTGGACTTCGCCAACCGTGGCACCGCGCAAGTGACACCTTGGGCCGCGTGGTGAGCGACGGTTGCAATCCCGCCGTGCCGGTTTTCAGTCTACTCCTTTTTCTTGACACCCAGCTCGGCCAGCTTTCTGGCGATGTCTTCGCCGTGTTGGGCGGCTTGCACTTGCTGATCCACTGCGAGGATCTTGCCGTCGGGACCGATATAGAACGTCCATCGCTGGGCGAGAGGCCGTCCGTCGTGGACGACGCCATAAGCTTTGGCCGTTTCCTTGGTGGGATCGCTGAGGATGGGAAAGTCGAGATCCAGCGACTCGGCGAAGCGGGTGTTGTCTTCGACGTTGTCGACGCTGGCGGTGAAGTAGGCCACGTCGAACTCGCGAATCGCGTCTCCGCGCTCCTTCATGTTCTTGCACTCGGCGGTGCAGCCGCGCGTGAAGGCCTTGGGGAACCAGGCGATCACGACCGGTTTCTTGCCCTTGAACTGCGACAGCGAGTACTCCTTGCCGTCGGACGCCTTGAGCGTGAAGTCCGGCGCGATGTCGCCCGCCTTCGGTGGTTCGGCGGCAGCGACATTGGCGAACAGTCCGAAAACAATTGCGGCGAGAATCAGACGGCGGTGCATGGCATGGCTCCTGGGCGAGGTGGGAATCTCCCCATAGCCTAGCGAATCAACGGGCCAATGCAAAAAATGCGTCGGCCTATTCCAGCGGCTGCAAATCGGGCGGCAGCCAGTCGGCGCGGGCCGCTACGGACATCAGGCGTTGGCGGCTGTAGTAACGATCGGGTGCGTGGTCGCCCACGTGATCTACCAGGGCGTTGGTCACGGCGACCCAATCGGATCGGTCCGGGATGCTGGCCAGGTACTTGCCGATCAGCCACATGTAGAACCGCGTGATGGTTTCGTGGTAGCCGGAAAAGTCTGTATTCTCTCCGCCGCAGGCGACGTTGTAGCGCTTGATGCCCGAGCGGATGCGATCGAGCGCCTCCTCCGGCGGATACTGCCGCGCATACCACAGGCCAACGGTGAGATGCGCCGCGTGCGTCCACTCTTCACACGGCAGCGTGCAATCGCCGAAGCAGCACACCACACGTTCGATTTCCGTTAACCGCCGATACGGAACGTGCGGAATGGTAACTCGGTTCTGTGCCATGCTTCGGTCAGCACCGGCTTTGCTGGGGGATCGCTTTGCGAATTCAAGATACGCTGCACGCGCGACGCGTCACTACGACACGGCCGCGAAGCGAAAAGTTCGCTCCTGGTAAGCGATTCGATCAATCCCACTTGCTGCCGTCGCGGGCGATGACCTTCTGCAACAGCGACACCAGGTCGGCGGTGAACACTTCCAGGATCGTTTGCCCCTTGGCGGCCGACGCGACGCTTGGGTTGCCGATGTGCCCCACGAGAGTGCGGTCCTTGGTGATCCAGGCGCGACGGGCCGGGTCGAGCGCACCGGCCGGATCGACCGGCTCGGCGTTGCGATAGTCGCCCACCAGCTCGGGCTGCAGTGCCAGAATCATCGAGGTTTCCCACTCGCAGGCGTGTCCCATGGCCGATTGCACGATCGAGGCGTCCTGGCATTGCGGTTGTCCGCCCAGCGCCCAGTAGCAGGCAAACACCAGCAGCAGATCGTCGCGCGTGCGATGTTTCTGTCGCACTTCGAACAGGGCCTGGTCGCCCGGCACGTTGTTGCCGCCATGGCCGTTGACCAGCACGATCCGCCGGAAGCCGTGGGCGATGAAGTTCTCGACCATGTCGACGAGCAGGTCGATGTACACGCGGGGCGAGGCGGACATCGTGCCGGGAAAATCCAAATGGTGTTGCGAGTTGCCCAGCCACATGACGGGCGCGAACAGTATCTGCGCGCCCAATTGCTCCTCGGCCCGCCGCGCGATCTCGCCCACCAGGATGCTGTCGGTGAACACCGGCAGATGGTGCCCGTGCTGCTCAAGCGCCGCGATGGGAATCACCACCGGCGTGTCGCGTGACAGTGCGTCGACCGCGGGCCAGGTCATCTGTTCGAGCCGCACATTGTCTCCTTGCAGTACTGGTTTTGGCTGGCAGCAGTCCCCGGCAGCGAAAAATCGGGAGAGTCCCCGGCGATCGTGCCAGGAATGCCTACTCCGCCGCGATGCAATACAGGTTCTGCTTGCCGCGCAAGAAGATTGCGTTGCCGACCACGGCCATCGAGCCGTCGAACTGGTCGTCCAGCTTGTTGGTGGCCAGGATGTCCAGCGCGGTACCCTTCTTGACCACGACTGTGGCGCCATCGCGGCTGGTGAAGTACACGCGGTCGGCGGCGCCCACCGGCGAAGCGTAGATGTTCGAGATGCCTTCGAGCCGCTGGCGCTCGAACACCGGCTCGCCCGTCTTGGCGTTCAGGCAGGTGACGATGCCTCGGTTGCTGCTCATGAAGTACAGCAGATCGTCGTATAGCAAGGGCGAGGGCACATAGGGGGCGCCGGGATCGCCGCGCTTCCACACGATCTTGGTCGGTTCCTTCTGCTTGGCCTCTTCCGTGATGTCGCCGACGGTCGAAAGCGGAATCGCATACACGGCGTTGCCGATGTAGCCGCTCATGCAATAGACGTTTTCGGCATCGGCCACGGGGCAGGGGATGGCACTGGGCGTTTGACCGCCGCAGGCCCAAATCTCTTGGCCGTTGTCCGGGTTATAGCTGCGCACGCGCTTCGAGCCGTGGACGATCAATTGCGTCTTGCCGGCATAGTCCACCAATAGCGGTGTGGCCCAGGTGGTGGTTTCGTCGCGCTCGGTGCGCCAGCGCGGCTCGCCCGTCTTGGCGTCCAGGGCCGTGATGAACGAGCCGTCTTCCTTGTTGGCCAAACCGCCTTGATGGTCCCAGTTGACGATCACCAGGTCTTGATAGATGACGGGCGAAGTGCCTTCGCCAAACGTGAAGATGATCTTCTGGTCGCCCAGGTCGCGCTTCCACTTTTCGTTGCCGTCCATGTCATAGCAATACACGCCGCGCGAGCCGAACGACACGTACAGTTGCTTTCCATCGGTGGTGGGCGAGGCCGAGGCAAAGCTGCCGTCCGGATGATGCCCCTCGTGCGGCACTTCCTCGGTGGCCACTTTCTGCCACAGCGTCTTGCCGGTGTTGCGATCGAGGCACATCACCACGAATTGGTAGTAGTGGTTCGGCTTGGAGATTTTGAACCGGCCCGTGGGCTCGGCCTCTCCTTCGGCCAGCTCGACCGTCTTGTCGGTTTCGACCGCGGTGGCGATGAACACTTTGTCGCCCCACACGATGGGCGTGGCCGTGCTCTCGCCGGGGATGGGTACTTTCCACTTGATGTTCTTCGCTTCATCCCATTCCACCGGCGGATTAGCTTCGGGCGCCACGCCGCTCGACAGCGGCCCGCGCCACTGGTGCCAATTGGCTCGCGCCTGCGAAGCAAAGTCATCAGCTCCACGGGCCGGCACGGCCACCAACCCAACCACGATCGCCAGCAGCGTTTGCTTCCACATGATGTTTGGTCCTAACGAATGACGTTCGGAATGGATATTGCGGGCAGGTGCGATTGTACTTTAACGCGTGGCCAGCCACCATGCGGCTGGCGGTCCGATGCGTGCCAGCGGGGTGCCGCAGGCGTTTCCTCGTTTGCCAAGCGTGCGGCTGCCGGGGAGAATGGCTCTCGGCGCGGCGAATCTCGAAGTTCGCTGCGGCTTTGAAACACCCTCCAACCAGGCCAGGCAGTGTTATGACGCCCCGCACGAACCGCAGATTCACGTTGGACGCTCGACCGGTCGGCATGCCCAAGCCATCGGATTTTCTGCTGGTCGAGGAGCCCGTGCCACCGCTTGCCGATGGCGAGTTGCTGGTCAAATCGATCTACCTGTCGGTCGATCCGTACATGCGCGGGCGGATGAACGACGTGAAAAGTTATGCCCCGCCGGTTGCCATCGGCGGCACGATGGTCGGCGGCGTGGTGGGCGAAGTGATTGAATCGAAGAACCCCAAGTTCGCACCGGGCGATATCGTGCAAGGCGAGTCTGGCTGGCAGGAGTATGCCGTCAGCAATGGGCGTGGCGTGCGCAAGATCGATCCCTCGATTGCGCCGGTGTCCACCGCCGTCGGTATTCTGGGCATGCCCGGGCTGACGGCGTACTTCGGCCTGCTGGATATCGGGCAGCCGAAAGCGGGCGAAACGGTGGTCGTCTCCGGCGCGGCCGGCGCCGTGGGTTCGATCGTCGGGCAGATCGCCAAGATCAAAGGCTGCCGCGCCGTGGGCATCGCCGGCAGTGACGAGAAGGTGAAGTGGCTGGTGGACGAGCTCGGCTTCGATGCTGCCTTCAATTACAAGTCTGTCACGAACTGTGGCGAGAAGCTCGCAGAGCTGTGCCCGCAGGGGATCGACGTGTACTTCGACAACGTCGGCGGCGAGATCACCGATGCCGTTTTTCCGCTATTGAACACGCACGGTCGCATGGCCATCTGCGGACAGATTGCGCACTACAACGCGCAGAAATCAGAACAAGGGCCGCGCTGGCTGTGGACGCTCATCACCAGGCAAGCGCGGGTCGAAGGCTTTCTGGTGTTCCAGTTTGCCGGCAAGTTTCAGCAAGGCATCGCCGACATGGCCCAGTGGATCAAGGAAGGCCGACTGAAGTTCAAGGAAGACATCGTGGAAGGTTTTGAGAACATGCCCCAGGCGTTCATCGGCATGCTTGGCGGCGACAACACGGGCAAGCGGCTGGTGAAGGTGTAGGCTGGAGGCTGGAGGCGGGAGGAAATACGGGAGGGGCAGTTTCCTCGCGGACTACAGCCTACGTTCTACGACCTGCTGTGCCAGCGTGTCGAGACTGACGAGCTCGGCGCGGTTGCCGGCGTCGGCGACCATCTGGCAGATCATGTCAATGGTTTCGAATTTGGGATCAGTGACGTACAGGCAGGAGGGATGGCCGAGGAAATCGAACGTGGCGCCGCGATCGATCGCCCACTGCACGCCGCGACGGACGGCCTGCTTGAACCAGGGGAGCTTCCAGCGGCCGCTGCGAAACGACGTGATGTCACTGGGCGGGCTCATCGGCACTTCCACCAGCCCGCTGGGATAGACGAACGGCTGCGCCTTGGCCTGCGCGGCGATGATCGAGTCGAACACGTCCTCGGCGGGTTCGGTCCTCGGCGGACCCAGCACATGCGGCGGATAGACGCTCGATACCCAGGTGAACCCGAGATCCAGGAGCATCTGCTGGACGTCGGGCCGATCGGCCAGTCCGGCGGCGAAACCGCCGGGCGTGCGGAACCCGGAGGCCGTGATGCCCGCGCGGCTTTTCAGGGCTTCGCTGCACAGTCGGATGTTGTCGCGAATGATTTCGGCCGGCGCGCGACCCTCGATCAGCCACGGCGCGCGCTGAAAACGAAACTGGATGTCCTCTGCCCGCGTGGCCGTTACGTTCACGTGATCGTAGGTGTGGTTGCCGATCGGGTGTCCTTGCGCCGCGATCTGCTTCAGCCATTCCACGTCGGGCTGTTCGCACACGCGTCCTACCGCGAAGCAGTGCAGCACGCCACCGCGAGCCTTCACGCGGCGGCAGGCTTCGATCGTATAGGCCTTGGTCTCGTCGTTGAGGTTGCCCTTCTCGAAATCCCAGCGTGTCTCCTCCCAGACGGGAAAGTTGCGGCTCATTTCCAGATCGAGCGTGATGGCGATTTGCGCTTTCGCACGCGGAGCATTGGCATGCGCCGCGCGCGGCGCCAGCAGTGCCGCAGCGGCAGCAGCGGAACCGGCCAGAAAGCCTCGCCGTGAAACGGGTATTCTGCGATCGGCGAAAAACATGGGAATCTCGCTCGGTGGCTGCGTCAATTGTCGACGTCGCTCTGCAGGTAAGCGAACAAGTCCCTCAGTTCCTGCGGCTTGAGCGGACTTAAGATGTTCTCGGGCATTAGCGACGTGGGCGACTCGGTGAGCGCCTCGATGCGGTCGCGGGGTACGATGGTGCGCTGATTCTTGGCGTCCAACAGCGTGACGCTGCCCAGCGATTGCTCGACCACCAGCCCGGTCAACACGCGCCCTTCGTTCGTTTGCGCCACGTAGCTGAGATACTCGCGGCGTACCACGGCGCTGGGGTCGATGATCTCGTGCAACAACTCGTCGGTGTGTTTTCGGTTGGCGTGCGTCAGCTCGGGGCCGATCTGGTTGCCTTCGCCGTACAGGCGGTGGCACGTGCCGCAGTGTTGCACGAACAGCAGCTTGCCGGCGGCCGCATCGCCGGTCCCTGCCCGCAGGTCGTTGTTGATGCGGCGCATTTCGGCCAATCGCTCTTCGGGCGTTCCGCCTTGCACGCGGCCCCAGTGTTTCTTGACCAGTGCGTCGAGCTCGGCATCGTCGTGGATCGCCACCACGCGCAACTGTTCGACGGCCACTTGCTCGGCGGGAAACTCGCTGCGGTCGATCGCGGCAAGGAACTGCCGCGCCCACGGCTTGCGCGCCAGCAGCACATCGGCCAGGTAGCCACGATTGGCCGGTTCGGCGTACGCGTAGGATTGTAATAGCGCGTCGCCGATTCTGGGATCGTCGAACGTTGCCAGGGCGTCCAAGCTCGCGTGCTGGATCTCGGTCGATGGCTCGCTCGAAAGCAGTTCCAACAGCCCCTCGACGCACTCCGGCTGCCCAACTTCGCCCAGCAGTCGAATGGCCGCCACGCGCAGCGACGCGGGCGAATCGCGATCGCCGGCCAGCGCAATTGCTCTGGCGTGGGCCGCTGGGCGGCCGAGCCGCGCATTGAGCCGGATCAGGGTCAACTCGCGCGTGTCGTCGCGCCAGTCGCGATCGATTTGCGCTTGCAGCTTGGGCGGGAGCTCGACCAGCATCGCAGGGATCGCTGCTGCGTCATCGTCGTCCGCCGGACGTTCGGCCAGATTGGCAAACAGCGTTCCGGCGTGGCCGCCGCGCGACGCACTTCGATCTTGCAGGCCGGCATCGAGCGCCGAGAGCAT
>JBGSYQ010000441.1:0-9655 GCA_041750795.1 Pirellulales bacterium
ATCGCCAGCAACCGCCGTCAGACGGCACACGCGAAGCGGGCGCACGTGGCGTCGCGGCAAGGCCGGGCGAAATCGACAGCGGCGCCACGCGCCAGGCCATCGCGGCCGCTCTCGAATCGTCCGGCGCGGTCTTCGCGTGCGGACCAGGTGACAGCTATTGGTTCGTCGATGGCGTGCCGGCTGCAGACGCGCTCATGGCGGTCAGCCTGCTGCTGGTGATCCAGAGCGAGTCGGATCGCCCGTTGTCGGAAGTGCTCGACGCGGCATGAGCGGCGTTGTACAAAGGGAGCTTTGCGGCGCTGCAACCGCCGCGCTTCGACGCCCCTTGCCATTCGTTGCTTCCAGCCGGACGCGTTGTCATGTCGCACCCTTGGATCGCCCAGCGCACGGAGTATTTCGACAGCTCGGGCATCCGCAAGGTGTTCGATCTGGCCGGCTCGATGACCGACGCGATCAACCTGTCGATCGGGCAACCCGATTTCGCCGTGCCCGAGCCCATCCAGGAAGCCGCCGTGCAGGCGATCCACGCCGGACGGAACGGATACACGCCGACGCAAGGCATTGCCGAGTTGCGCAACGAGCTGCAGCGTCGTATCGATGCGCAATACAAGCATTCGACGCGACAGGTGTTCGTCACCAGCGGCACCAGCGGCGGGCTGGTGCTGGCCATGATGGCGCTTGTGGATCCGGGCGACGAGGTCATCGTTTTCGATCCGTATTTCGTGATGTACAAGTCGCTGGTCGGGCTGGTTGGGGGCAAGTGTGTCCTGATCGATACGCATCCCGATTTCCGCATCGACCTCGACAAGGTTGCGGCCGCCATTACCAAACGCACCAAGATCGTGCTCTTCAATAGCCCGGCCAATCCGACGGGCGTGGTGGCCAGCGACGATGAGATACGCGGCCTGGCGCAGCTCTGTTCGGAGCGGAACATCGCGCTGGTGAGCGACGAGATCTACAACCAGTTCTGTTACGACCGGCCGTTTGTCTCGCCGGCCCAGTACAATCCGCAGACGCTGGTCATCGACGGTTTTTCGAAAACGTACGCCATGACCGGCTGGCGATTGGGTTTCGCTCACGGGCCGGCCGAGATCATCCAGCAGATGGTCAAGCTGCAACAGTACACGTTCGTGTGCGCTCCGCAGCCGGTGCAATGGGCGGGGCTGACGGCGCTCGACGTGGATATGTCGGCGCACATCGACGACTATCGCCGCAAGCGAGACCTGGTCGTGTCGGGTCTGGCCGATGATTTCGAGCTGGTGAAACCCGAGGGCGCTTTTTACGTTTACCCCAAGGCGCCCTGGGGCAGCGGCGACCAGTTCGTCCACCGTGCCATCGAGCAGAAGCTGCTGGTAATCCCCGGCAAGATCTTCAGCGAGCACGATACGCATTTTCGCATTTCCTACGCCGCCAGCGACGCAACGCTCGAGCGGGGGATCGAAGTGCTGCGCGATTTGGCTCGAAAAGGCCCGTAGTCGCGTGCGGCCGTCGATTGGCTGCTTGGCGACCACGCCTATTTGCTTGATTCCGCGGGCGCAGTTTGGATTCGCTCGCCGCTGCGCGGTATGCTACTGGGCGCATTGTCGTTTCGATCACGGAGACGCCGGACCACGCGCCGGCCGAGTTCACTTATTCCGTAGGAGGCGACCGCATGAACGCTCTTCACACGCGCCGTGAATTTCTGGGCGCCGTCGGCCAGGGAATGCTGGTGGCCAGCGTTGGCGCCGGCCTGGCCAGCGATCTGGGGATCGCCACGGTCCAAGCCGATGAGGACGCGGGCCGGCTGTCGTTCGGCTCGCTCGAACCGCTGGTCGTGCTGATGCAGGAGACGCCGGTCGAGCGGTTGCTGCCGGTGCTGGTCGAGCGGCTGCGCGGCGGCGACGACTTGCGCACGCTGCTGGCCGCCGGAGCATTGGCCAACGCGCGCACTTTTGGCGGGGAAGACTACGTCGGATTCCACACGATGATGGCGCTGGCGCCCGCTTATCACATGGCCATGGAACTGCCCGACGAGCGCCGGCCGCTGCCGGTGTTGAAGGTGTTGTACCGCAATACCCATCGCATCCACGAGCATGGCGGCCGCGCCAGCGAAGTACTGCGCGCGGTCGAGCCCGCCCAAGTCAGTCCTGGCGAACACGGTGGCGAGCGATTGCGCCGCGCCACGCGTGCGAAGGACATGGCCGAGGCCGAGCGGACATTTGCCGCGTTGTCGCGCGGATCGGTTGAGGACGCCTTCAACGATTTGCTGTTTGCCGTCGACGACGCCACCGAGGTGCATCGCGTTGTGCTTCCGTACCGCGCGTACGATTTGCTGGGAATCATCGGACCAGAACAAGCGCGCACGCTGTTGCGCCAATCGGTGCGTTATTGCGTTAAAAACGAAGGAGACGCGACAGAGTCGCACTCGGCCGCGCCTCGCGAGCTTTTGCCCAAGCTGTTGGAGGAGCATCGATTGATGGGGCGCGCGCCCGCTCATCGTGCGGCCGACGATGCCTGGATCGAGGCGATGAGCCGGACCTTGTTCACGTCGGCGCCGGAGCAGGCGGCCGATGCGGCGGCCGCGGCATTGGCCGAGGGATTTGCGCCGGATGCGATCGGCGAATCGATGGCGCTGGCGGCAAACCAATTGGTGTTGCGCGACGTAGGACGGCAGCCGCGTGAGGAATCGCCTGGCAAGCCGATCGGCAGCGTGCACGGCGATTCGATCGGCGTGCATGCCTGCGATTCGGCCAACGCCTGGCGCAACATGGCGCGCGTGGGCAACCCGCGCAACGTTTATGCGTGCCTGATCCTGGGCGCTTATCAGGTGGCGCTCGATCGGGTGGCACGGGGCGGCGATTTCTTGCGCTGGGATCCGCTGCCGGTGCCGCGGCACGTCGAACGCGTGAGCGAAACCGAGCCGCAGGCGCTATTGAGCGAGTTGGGCATCGCGATTCGCGGCAATTTGCAAGCGCGCGCTAGCGCCGTGACGCATCGCTACGGCGAGTTGGGGCACGACGCGCGGCCCGTTTTCGAGTCGTTGCTGCAGTATGCCGTCAGTGAGGACGGCGCGCTACACGCCGAAAAGTATTATCGCACGGTGAGCGAAGAGTTTGCCGCCACGCGGCCGGCGTTCCGCTGGCGGCAGTTGACGGCATTGGCGCGCGTGACGGCCAGCGAGTATGGTCGTCCGGCGGCTGGCTGCGAAGAAGCCAGCGGCCTTTTGAATCTGGCCTAGCAAGCCAAAGGCTTCAAGACCAACCGTCCTACAGCCTACAGTCGACCGCCTACAGCCTCACAAAAAACCAAAGCCCGGGACGCCGTCGTGCGTGTCCCGGGCTTTGGTGGGTTGAGCGCGTAACTCGGGTCATCCGCCGGCTTTTGTGCAAAGCGGGCGGGGGTGAACGTTACGCGCTTTTGTGTTTGGGTTCGGCAATGCCGAACAGCGGCTTGCGCCCCTCGACCACGTCCTTGGTGATCACGTACCGATTGCCGGGGCCTTGCTCGGGCAGGTCGAACATGATGTCGAGCATCACTTGCTCGACGATCGAGCGCAGCCCGCGGGCACCGGTTTCCTTTTCCTGGGCCTTGTTGGCGATCAATTGCAAGGCTTCCTCGGTAAACTGTAGTTCGGCATTCTCCATGGCGAACAACCGCTCATACTGCTTGATCAGCGCATTTTTAGGCTCGGTCAGCACGCGGACCAGCGAGTCGCTGTCCAAGGGGGTGAGCGCGGAGACCACGGGCAAGCGTCCCACCAGCTCTGGAATCAGGCCGAACTCCAGAATGTCGTCACTGGTGACTTGCGGCAACAGCTTGCAGGCGTCGTCCTCCGAGCGAAGACCGCTCTCCTGGCCGAAGCCGATGGTGCGCTTGCCCAGCCGCTTGCCGATGATCTTGTCGATGTTGACGAACGTGCCGCCGCAAATGAACAGGATGTTGCTGGTGTCCATCTGGATGTACTGCTGCTCGGGATGCTTGCGGCCACCCTGAGGCGGCACATTGGCCAGCGTGCCTTCGAGCATCTTGAGCAGCGCCTGTTGCACTCCTTCGCCCGACACGTCGCGCGTGATGGAGACGTTCTGGCTCGTCTTGCCGATCTTGTCGATTTCGTCGATGTAGAGCACGCCGCGCTGTGCGGCTTCGAGATCGAAATCGGCGGCGTGCAGTAATTTGAGCAGCAGGTTCTCGACGTCCTCGCCCACGTAGCCCGCTTCGGTCAACGTGGTCGCGTCGCCGATGGCGAACGGCACGTTGAGGATGCGGGCCAGCGTGCGAGCCAGCAGCGTTTTGCCGCAACCGGTGGGGCCGACCAGCAGAATGTTCGACTTCTCGATTTCGACGTCGGTGCCCTCGGCGCCGAGCATCAGCCGCTTGTAATGACTGTGAACCGCCACGGCCAGCACGCGTTTGGCGTGTTCCTGACCGATGACGTACTCGTCGAGCTGGCCCACGAGTTCGCGCGGCGAGGGAACACGCGAGAAGAGTTGTTTGCTGGTGCCGCGGCGCCGCCGTTCCTGCTCGAGGATCGACTGGCACAGCTCGATGCACTCGCCGCAGATGTACACGTCGCCCGGCCCTTCGACCAAGGGTCCGACGTCTCGGTAGCTCTTGCGACAAAAGGAGCAGAAGGCGTTTTTCTTGGTGGTGCTGCCGCCGCGCCGGCCGGTGTTGACGTCCCTACCTGAGGGCATAATCGTTCCTTTCAGTGGTCCCTCGCGTGGCGGCGAGCAATTGCTCGTCGCCGCAAGAGCGAAAATCCAAGGTGTCGCTCGAGTGGCCAAAAGGGCGCGTCATTGCATTGGCCGCAGTATCTTCCCTGTCCGAATTAGATTCGAGCAGTAAGTAGTTTTGATTCCAGAAATCCTGGCCGGCACCAACTCGATCGCGTCAGCGTACGATCCACGCTCGTTCGTCACAGGCTGCCAGACCGGGTGGGACTCCCTGTCCGGCAGGACTCGTCTAACGTGGTTCGTCCGTATCGTTTAACTCGCGTTCGAGACGCTCTGCCAGCACCGACTTTATAGTTCGGTATTCCTCGTCGCTTAGCTCACCCTTGGCGTGCAAATCTCGGAAATTTGTCAGCCACTGGCTGCTTGGGGGATCTTTGCTACGAAGCGCCGCGCGGACTCTGCCGATCACGTAGATCCCGCCGGCCACAAGGGTGGCGGTCAGCGCGATCAGAAACACGACGTTTGCCACAGGACTGGTTAAGAACTCGGCCATCGAAGCGCGGCCTCTAGCGGTTCGCGCGGCCAACTGTCGCCAGACTCCGGACAGCGTCCCGCCTCGAACGTCATTATGCACGCATCCGGCAGACCCGTCCAGATTCGGCAATTTCCGGCGTGCTCTTCAGGCAATCCCCGCTCCAGGGACACTTCGCCGGCCATCTGCCGCCGGTTGAACGGTTGCCGCCGCGCGTTGTTTCCCTCCGCGCCGCGCGGGGTTAATATGGGCGAACCACGCGGCCACGCGCCGCGACTGCCAATTCGGCAATCCAAACCAGCGCCCTTTGCGCCATTCACCTTCAAGAGCAGCCCACTTGCATGAGTAAAGACGCCCAACTCGCCCGGATCAAACAGACGGGCATCGTGGCGGTGATGCGGGCCGAGCGCGGCGAATTACTGGCCGACGTGGCCGAGGCCCTGCTGGCCGGCGGCGTCGACGTCATGGAAGTTACCTTCACGGTCCCCAAAGCGCAGCAGGTGCTCGAGCAGGTCGCCGCTCGGCTGGGCGACAAAATCCTACTGGGTGCCGGCACCGTGTTGGATCCGGAGACGGCGCGGATCGCCCTGTTGTCGGGCGCCGAGTTCATCGTCTCGCCGACGGTCAACCTGGAGGTCATTCGGCTGTGCCGCCGGTACGACAAGCTGGTGCTGCCCGGAGCCATGACGCCCACCGAGGTGCTGGCGGCCTGGGAGGCGGGCGCAGATATCGTGAAGGTGTTCCCGTCGGATGTTACCGGCCCGGCTTATTTGAAAGCCCTCCGAGGACCGCTGCCGCAAGTGCGGCTGATGCCAACCGGCGGAGTGAATCTCGAGACGGCGGCGGCATTCTTGCACGCCGGCGCTTTCGCCCTGGGAGTGGGCGGATCGTTGGTCGATCCCAAGGCCGTGGCCATTGGCGATCTGGCCAGGATCGAACAGCTAGCAAAGCAGTTCGTGGCGATCGTTCACCAGGCACGGGCACTTTAGGAAACCCTGCGAAGCCGTCCGCACATGGCAGGGATGGGCGCGGCAGAACTCCCAGCTTGCCCCGGTGGCTCCTTCAAACCGGTCGCTAACTCCTGCTCAAGCGGCAAGGTCATCGGTTCCGATGTACAGATCAGGGTCTACCATGCGCTCGACGCTGCGCGCGCCCAGGATGGGCGCCGTGGGCCACCACAGCCGGCGAAGGATCGCCAGACAGTTGTGCCATGCGTCTTGGAATGTTCATCCCGATCGCGACGATTCTGGCCGTCCTGGGCCAGGCGTTTCGGGATGCGCCGTTGGCAGTCGCCCAGCAAGCGGAGCCGGCGGTCACTGCCACGCGGCAACACGCGTTCATCATACCGTTTCGCATCGAGCCCGCGCGATTGCCCCAAGAGCAGCCGGTCGAAGTGCAGCTTCACGTATCGAGCGATCAGGGCATGACCTGGACCATCGCCGACAAGGTGAAACCGGACAAAGGGCAGTTCGTGTTTCGCGCGGCGCACGACGGCGAGTACTGGTACGCGATTCGCACGGTCGACGCCCAAGGCCTGGCGCGGCCGCAGGGGCAACTGCAAGCGCAGCTCAAGGTGATCGTCGACACCGTGGCGCCGCGGCTCGAACTGTCGGCACGTCGCGGTGCGGCCGGCGAGATCGTGGCGCATTGGCAGGCCGTCGATCCGCACCTCAAGCCCGCAACCTTCAAGCTCGAATATCAAACGGGGCCGGCCGATCCCTGGGAGAGCGTGGCGGTTGATTCGCCGCCAAGCGCCATGCGGCACACGTCGACGGGCGACGCCACCTGGTGGCCCAAGCCCGGCAACGGTCCGATCAACGTGCGCGCGACCATCACCGATACGGCCGGCAACCCCGCAGTGACCCAGGCGGTCGTCGCCACCAGCACGGCGGAGACCGCGGGCCGGTACGGTTCGTCCCCGGGGAACACGCCCGTTGCGAACGATTCGTTCGGGCCGGGCGCCAGCGCCGAGCGACGGCCGTCAAGCGCTCAAACCGACAGCGACTCTGCGTGGAGCGGGGTCAATGTCGGACCACGCCCCGTCGAAACGGCGCGGCCGACTCCTACGCAACCGCGCGCGCGCCCCGTCTCTCAGGTGACGCGCGATCCGTCGAAGCCGTCTCCCTTGGACTTCAGTATCCTGCCGGTGGGCGAACGGCCGCAGATGGTGGCGTCGCCCATGTTCGAGCTGGAGTACGAGATCGACCAGGTTGGGCCATCGGGAGTTGCCAAGGTCGAATTGTGGGGCACGCTGGATGGCGGCCGCACGTGGACGCTCTATGGCCGCGACGTCGACAATCTCAGCCCGGTGCAAGTGCGCGTTGAGAAGGAAGGGATCTACGGCTTCCGCATCGTGGTGCAAAGCGGCAGCGGCATGGGAGGCCAGCCGCCGACGGCCGGCGACGTGGCTGACGTGTGGATCGGCGTCGATCTGGCCAACCCCCAGGGACGCATCACGGCCGCGGAAGTCAACGACGACGGCTCCGAGCTGGTCACGACTTGGGAAGCAACCGACGACGTCCTGGACGCGCGGCCGATCTCGCTCGAGTTTGCGCCCTCGATCGAGGGGCCCTGGACGCCGATCGCCTCGGGCCTGGAAAACAGCGGCAGCTATACCTGGCAGGTCGAAAGCCGCGTGCCGCCGGTCGTCCGACTGCGGATGCAGGTGCGCGACGAAGCGGGCAACACGGGCGTGTTCGATTGGCCCCAGCCCGTCATCCTCGATCGCAACAAGCCGGCCGGCCGCATCCGCGAAGTGCGACCGCTGGAGCGATAACCATTCCTGTCGCTGAATTCTCCCAGAATTCAGCAGCGCACCGCTCGCGGAAATTCCGCAAAATCAGCGTAAGGAATCTGAAGTCTTGCAACTTCATCTACGACGAGTCGGGCATCGGCAGACGATGTGCCCCTGCGCCGTCACTTCCAGGCGAACGCTTCGCCGGTCAGTTGCTCGTAGGCTTCGATGTACTTGGCGCGGGTCTTGGCGACGATCTCCTCGGGAAGCTCGGGTGGCTGGCTGTTCTTGTCCCAGCGCGTGGTTTCCAGCCAATCGCGCACGAACTGCTTGTCGTACGATGCCTGTCCGCGGCCCGGCTCGTAGGTATCGGCAGGCCAGAAACGCGAGCTGTCGGGCGTGAGCACCTCGTCGATGAGGATGATCTCCTCCCCTACCCTGCCCCACTCGAACTTGGTGTCGGCAATAATGATGCCACGCGAGCGGGCGAACTCGGCCCCGCGCTGGTAGACGTCGAGGCTGCGTCGCCGCAGTTCTTCCGACACCTCGGCGCCGACCAGTTCGACCATTCGCGCAAACGAGATATTCTCGTCGTGCCCGCTCTCTTCCTTGGTCGCCGGAGTGAAAATCGGCTCTGCCAAGGCGTCGCTTTCGCGCAGTCCGGCGGGCAGCTTGATGCCGCACACGCACTGGTTTTGCTGGTACTCCTTCCAGCCCGAGCCCGACAGGTATCCGCGAACCACGCACTCGATGGGCACCACCTCGGTCTTTCGCACCAGCATGCTGCGGCCGGCCAGCGGAGCGCGATCGACCCCCTCGGGCAAGTTGACCTCCTCGACGTCGGTGGTGATCACGTGGTTGGGCTCGTCCAGGCGGTCGAACCAGAAGCGGCTGATCTGGGTGAGCACGCGCCCCTTGTCGGGGATGCCGGTAGGCAACACCCAGTCGAAGGCGCTGATACGGTCGGTGCTGACCAGCAGCAACTCTTCGCCCAGGTCGTAAATATCGCGGACTTTTCCGCGACGTACGGGCAGATTGTCGAGGGTGGTTTGCAGGACGGATTGGGGCATGGGTCGTGCTCGCTTGTGCTTCGTGTCCGGTGGAACGGCCGGCGAAATTGGTAGCGGGCGAGTATAACACGGCGCGACGCGCCAACGGAAGCGGCGCCCGCCTCGTCCGCGGCGCGGCGGGGTGCTGGTTGAACCCGACCGTGCGGATGGGTTAGACTCGCCCACAGCGCCGCGTTGTTTGGTTGCAGTACGGGCGCACCAGCGCGATGGCTTTCCGATTGCGCACCTTGCGAGGATGCCCTGGCCTATGGGCGTGATGAGATTTCTCGTGCCACGGCGTGATGATTTCGCGCCCGACGCCGTCGAGCGCGCCTACATGGCCGGCCTGGACGAGATTCCTTGGCGCGCCCGCATCCATTGGAGCGACGACGGGCTGACGGTCGAGCGTACCGAGGCGGACTCGGGCAACCTGTTCATGCCCTGCCTGGTCGACGGCCGCGGAGAACTGGTGCTCTCGACCGCCTGCCTGATGGAACGGCCACAGGCCTACCATTTGCAGGTCGAGCTGGCCCGCGGCACGCTCAACCGATTGCGCAACCAAATTGCGACCTGGGAAGGCATGGGCATGCGCGTGCCCGAGGCGGTGCGCACGCTGGTTCACGTTGCCTCGGAGCAGTTCGCCGGCGCCGCCACGCGGCAGGACGATCCGGCGTTGGCCGCCACCGGC
>JBGSYQ010000442.1:0-8354 GCA_041750795.1 Pirellulales bacterium
AGCTGGCCAGCGGCGACGCCGCCGAGGGCGGTACACAGGTCGCGGCAGCCACTGGCACCGGCTGGGGCACGCTCAAGGGCACGTTCAAGTTCGTGGGCACGCCGCCGGCCGCGTCGGCGCTCAACGTCGACAAAGACACCGCGGTGTGTGGCAAGGACGGCCCCCTGATGGACAACTCGCTGCTGGTCAGCTCGGGCGGCGGCATTGCCAACGTCGTGGTCTATGCGCGGGCGAAGCGCGTACACGAATCGGCCAAGCCGGTCGAGGCGGGGGAGGGGAGTCCCGTGGTTTTCGATCAGAAGAACTGCATGTTCTTGACCCACGTCACCGCGTTGCAGGTTGGCCAGCCATTGGACATCAAGAACAGCGATCCGATCGGGCACAACACCAAGATCGATCCGCGCTCGGGTGTGCCGTTCAACCAGAATCTGCCCATCGGCGAGACGGTGGTCTACATGGCGACGACCGAGGAGGCGCTGCCGGCTACCGTTTCGTGCAGCATTCACCCGTGGATGCGGGCCTACCTGTTGCCGCGCAAGGACAAGTACTTTGCCGTCACCGACGACGACGGCTCGTTTGAGATTCCCAACCTGCCTGCCGGCGAGGAGGTGGAGTTGCAAGTTTGGCACGAGCGTGGCACCGGTCCCAGCGGCGCGCTGGTGTTAGATCGCAAGGACCTCAAGTGGACGAGCAAGGGACGCTTCAAGGTAAAGCTCGAAGAGGATCAACCCACCGAGCTGACGCTCGAAGTCCCCGCGGCGGCGTTCAAGTAGTTTTTTAGAGGGCGTGGAAGGCAATGCAACCGGTTTCAGTTCGCCGCGCGACGATCGCGGCGTCGCAAATTCCCATGAACAGTAAGCTCGCTTTCGGAATGCGAATACTTCCCTGCCTGCTGGGCCTGGTGCTGTTGAGCGGTTGCGGCGAGGCCGGTCCGCCGTCGTATCGGCTGAACATGGTCGATATCGCCAAAGCGCAGATTGCCGAGCCGCAGCAGCAAGTGATCGCCGACGTGTTGACCGCCATGTACGGCACGCCGGACGAGCCGTTCGTGCTGTCGGAGACCGGGCTGGACATCGAAAAGCTGAAGCTGGCGGCCGGTCCGGTGCACAGCGATCAGTTCGGCAAGGAGACCGGTCTCTACCGCCGCCACTGTGCGCATTGCCACGGCACGACCGGCGACGGCATGGGCCCCACGGCGCTGATTCTGAATCCTTATCCGCGCGACTATCGCCAGGGCAAGTTCAAGTTCAAGGCCACCGAGCGAGCCGCCAAGCCCACCGACATCGACCTGGAGCGCGTGGTGCGCCACGGCGTGCCGGGCACGGCAATGCCAGCCTTCGACTTGCTGCCCGACACGCAGGTCAAGGCGCTGGTCGAATACGTCAAATACCTGAGCATTCGCGGGCAGACGGAAATCTCGCTGATCAACGCGATCGCCGACTTGAGCGAAGGCGACGAACTGGACACTTCGCGCGGCATGCTGGTGGACGAAATCCTGCAGCCGATCGCCGACAGTTGGGCCGCCGCCAACGAGAATATCATCAATCCCGAGCCCAAGCCCGAGATCGCGCTGGCCCAGTCGCTCGACATGGGGCGCGAGCTGTTTTACAGCAAGAAGGCCAACTGCGCGCAGTGCCACGGTTGGGGTTCCTTGGGCGACGGTCAGACGACCGACTACGACGATTGGAACAAGCCGATCCACGAAATGGCCCAGAGCATCGCCAACGAGGCGGCCTCGCTGGCCACGGACCCGGATGTCAGCAGCGAGCAACGCAGCATCATCAAGCAGCGACTGGCGTTCGACAGCCTGGTGCTGAAGGATGATTCGCTGCCGCCGCGGCGGGCCATTCCGCGCAATTTGCGTCAGGGGATCTATCGGGGCGGCCGTCGGCCGGTCGACATCTACCGGCGAATTTATGCCGGCATCAACGGCGTGCCGATGCCGGGCGTCGGTCCGGCAACGCCGGGCGCCACGGGCTCGCTCACGTCGGACGAGATTTGGAGCCTGGTCGACTATGTGCTGTCGCTGCCTTATGAAGCCGCCACGGACCATCCGCCGGAACAACATCCGCTGGTCAGCCAGGCGCAATTCTAGCCGTGCCACAAGCCATCAACGCCGTACCTAAGGCCGTACGTTTGGAGAATTGTCGTGGGTAAGTTCTGGAGCCTGGTGTTCTTGCTGGTGCCGGTATTGGGCGTGGCGATCTTCGCCGTTTCGCCCTGGTACGACCATTGGCTGCCGCGAGACATTTCGCAGCACGGGCATACGATCGACCACTTGTTCTATTTCATCCTGTGGTTGACCGGCGCCGTGTTCGTGGTCACCGAGGTGGCGTTGTTCTGGTTCCTGTGGCGGTACGACGGCAAGCCGGGCGCCCCGGTGAAGTTCGTGCACGGCAGTCACAGCCTGGAAATCGTGTGGACGATTCTGCCGGCAGCCACGCTGTTGTTTATCGCCATCTATCAGATGAACGCCTGGGCCAATTCGAAGATTCGCAATCCGGCCGCCGGTCCCGACGGCATTTACGGCACGGCCGACGACATGCGGCCGATGCTGGAAGTGACCGCTCGCCAGTTTGAGTGGCGGCTGCGCTATCCGGGCTTGAAGGCCGAAGGCAAGCTGGGCGACGCGGACGATATCTTCGTCGTCAACGATCTGCACGTGCCGGTCAACGAAGAGATCCTGCTGGAGCTGAAAAGCGCCGACGTATTGCACAGTTTTTTCCTGCCGAACGCGCGCGTCAAGCAGGACGCGGTGCCGGGCATGAAAATACCCGTGTGGTTCCGCTGCACGCAGACGGGCTCGTACGACCTGGTTTGCGCGGAATTGTGCGGTTGGGGACATTACAAAATGAAGGGCCGCCTGACGGTCGAATCTCGCGAGGAATTCGACAAGTGGTTGGCCGAGAAGTGGAAAGAGCAAGAGGCCACGCAAGATCCGCAAGTGGCTGAAGGGGACGTTGAATGAGCACGATTACGGTCGGTTCGCACGCACACGACGACAGCCACGGCCACGCGCATGCCGGCAGCTTTCTCACCACCTACGTGTTCTCCAAAGACCACAAGGTGATCGGCATCCAGTTCTTGTTCTCCACGCTCATCTGGTTCTTGATCGGCGGATTGCTGGCGCTGGGCATACGCTGGCAACTGGCTTATCCCTGGTCCGACATGCCGGTGATCGGCAAGATGCTGTTTTCCAGCGAGGGGGGGCAAATCTCGCCCGAGTTCTACACCGTGCTGTTCACCATGCACGCCACGGTGATGATTTTCTTCGTCATCATTCCGATCCTGGCCGGCGCGTTCGGCAACTTCCTCATCCCGCTGATGATCGGCGCCGACGACATGGCCTTTCCCACGCTGAACATGCTCAGCTATTGGTTCATGTGGCCGGCGTTCATTTGCGTTGGCGCCAGCTTCTTTGTGGAAGGAGGCGCCGCCAAAGCCGGCTGGACCTCGTATCCACCATTGTCACTCACGGACTTGAACGGGCAGACCTTGTGGCTGATGGGCATCACTTTTGTCGGCGTGTCGTCGATGATGGGCTCGATCAACTACATGACCACCATCATCCAGATGCGCGCACCGTGCATGACGATGTTCCGGCTGCCGATGACCATCTGGGCCATGTTCATCACGGCCGTGCTGCAGGCCTTTGCCTTGCCGGTGCTCACCGCGGCCGGGTTCATGCAACTGACCGACCGCGTGCTCGGCACCGGCTTTTTCATTCCCGACGGCTGGAGCGCCAACAACTCGCCGATGGCCGGCGGCGGCGGCCAGCCGCTGCTGTGGCAGCACCTGTTCTGGTTTTATTCGCATCCGGCCGTGTACATCATGATTCTGCCGGCAATGGGCATGGTCTCCGACATCATCGCCTGCTTCGCGCGGAAGCCGCTGTTCGGTTACAAGCCAATGGTCTATTCGATCGCCGGTATCGCCGGGCTCGGCTTCATCGTGTGGGGCCATCATATGTTCGTCTCGGGCATGAATCCCTGGCTGGGCATGACGTTCATGGTCTCGACCATGATGATCGCGCTGCCCAGCGCCATCAAAACCTTCAACTGGCTGGGAACCGTGTGGGGCGGGAACATCCAGTTTACCACCGCCATGCTGTTCGCGCTGTCGTTCGTGTCGATGTTCATTATCGGCGGCCTGTCGGGCATTTTCATGGCCGCCACGCCGGTTGATATTTTCATCCACGACACGTATTTCATCGTGGCGCATTTCCATTACGTGCTCTTCTCCGGCACCGCCATGGCCGTGTTCGGCGCGATTTACTTCTGGTATCCGAAGATGTTCGGCCGGTTGATGAACGAGCGTTGGGGCAAGGTACACTTCCTGCTCACGTTCCTGTTTTTAAACGGCACGTTCTTCACGATGCACATCCTGGGCGTGGTGGGCTTTCCGCGGCGCCTGGCCGATCCGTATCACTACGCCACGTTCCATCACCTGCGACCGATGAACGTGTTTATGACCTGGTGCGCGATTGGCATGGTGGCCACCCAGGTGATCTTCGCGGCCAACTTCATCCTCAGCTTGTTCTTCGGCCCCAAGGCCAGCCGCAATCCGTGGCATTGCAACGGGCTGGAGTGGCAGGCGCCCAGCCCGCCGGGACACGGCAACTTTGATTTCCAACCGGTCATCTACCGCGGCCCGTACGAATACGGGTCGCCGGAGGTGGATACCGACTACTATCCGCAAACCCAGCCGCCGCCGCAGACCGAGTCGCCCCAGAAGGCTGGCGAAAGTCCGGCGGTGCAACCGGCCGGACACTAAGCCCCGACCACAAGACTTTGTCAGAGCAGCGCCCAACTACCTGGCTGTCTCGTTCATTCCAAGCGCCTGAAACCGTGAACACGCTGACGACCGCACATGACGAAAGCCCTTGGCCCCATCGCTGGGCCGTGGCCATGGTCTGCGCCACCTTCCCGTTGATTTGGGTGGGCGGGCTTGTCACCACGTACGATGCCGGCATGGCGGTGCCCGATTGGCCGAACACTTACGGCTACAACCTGTTGCTCTATCCCTGGCAGACCTGGATTTACGGACCTTGGGGATTGTTTATCGAGCATGGCCATCGGTTGCTGGGCTCGTTGGTGGGCATGCTGGCGATCGGGCTGGTGGCGTCGGCCTGGTGGTGCCAAACGCGGCGGCAGGTGCGCTGGTTGAGCGTAGCGGCGCTGGTGGCTGTCGTTCTCCAGGGCTTGTTGGGCGGCATGCGCGTGATCACCGATGAGATTCAATTGGCAAAGATCCACGGCTGTTTTGGTCCGGCGTTCTTCGCGCTGGCCGTGGCCGTGGCGGTGGTGACTTCCGAACAGTGGCGCAGCGGGCTGGCCCGGCATCGCGAGTCGCTGGGCAAAGTGGAGCGGCTGGCGGTGCTGACCACGTTGCTGGCCTATGGCCAATTGGTGCTCGGCGCGCAATTGCGACATTTGCCGGCAGGCGCCCAGCCGGGCGATTTCCGTATAGCATTAATGTTTCACCTGGCGCTGGCCGCGGCCTTGCTGGTGCATATCGTGCTGTTGGCTGTGGCGGTGTTTCGCACGCAGCGCGGCGAGACCTCGCTGGTGCGCCCGACCGCGGGCTTGTTGGTGCTGATCTTGGCGCAAATCGGACTGGGCGCCGGCACGTGGGTGACGAAGTACGGCTGGCCAGCCTGGTTTGGCGACTATGGCTTTGCGGCCGGCTATACGGTGGTGGCCGACAGCCGCGCGCAAGCGTGGATTACGACGGCGCACGTGGCCGCCGGCTCGTTGATTCTGGCCACCAGCCTGCTGGTGGCGCTGCGCAGCGTGCGGTTCGCCTGGCGTAACGTGCGGGCGGCGGCGCACGCCGAGCCGCGCATGATGGAGGCAGCCCGATGAGCACGACCACCCTGACGATCGACGAACGTCAAAGCGCAACGTGGTTGGCGCGTGCCGCGGACTATCTGGAGCTGACCAAGCCGCGGATCGCGGTGATGGTGCTGGTGACGGTGGCCGTGGCGGCGTTCGTGGCCGATTGGGGTCTGCCCGGCGTCTGGCTGCTGGCCAACACGCTCGCCGGCACGGCGCTGGTGGCGGCCAGTGCCAGCGCCCTGAATCAGTGGCTCGAGCGTCATACCGACGCTCGGATGGCGCGCACGGCCGATCGACCGTTGCCGGCGGGCCGGCTCACTTCGGCGCAAGTGCTGTGGTTTGGCGCCGCGACGATGGTTCTGGGCATCCTCTGTCTGGCGTGGGCCGTGAATCTGCTGACGGCTCTGGTGGGCTTGCTCACGTGGGTGATCTACGTCTGGGTGTACACGCCGCTCAAAACACGTACGCCGTCGAACACCGCGGTGGGCGCCGTGGCCGGCGCGCTGCCGGTGCTGATGGGTTGGACGGCGGTGGGGGCTCCGCTCGATTTGCGGGCCTGGTCGATGTTTCTGATCGTGTTCCTCTGGCAGTTTCCGCACTTTATGGCCATCGCTTGGATTTATCGGCGCGATTACGGAGCCGCCGGATTAAAGATGCTGCCGGTCGTCGACCCGAGCGGCTATCGAGCCGCGGCGCAAGCCATCGTGGCGGCGCTGGTCTTGTTGCCGGTCAGCCTGGTACCGGCCTTGTCGCGACCGGCCGCCGAGTTGTATTTCACGTGGGCGTTGCTGCTGGGCTCGGCGCAGTTGGCATGCGCGGTCAGCTTTATGGTGCAATTGAACGACGCGTCGGCACGGCGGCTGTTGCTGGCGTCGCTGGTGTACTTGCCGGCGATCATGGGCCTGCTGCTGTTGGGACCGTTGGCGTAATCGAAGGTCGAACGTTCTTCCTGGTGTGACAGAAAGTCGAGACAAGCAAACATGGCGCACGCCGCTACTCACGAAGCATCGCACGGATCCGGCGACCACGGCGCGGAGCATGGTCACCTGCAGCTCCAGTACCATCCGGGGCTGCCGATTCCCAACGGCAAGCTGATTGTCTGGTTGTTCCTGTCCACGGAAATCATGTTTTTCGCGGCCCTGATCGGCATGTACATCGTGATTCGATTTGGCGCGCCCACTTGGCCATTGCCGGCGGAAGTTCACCTGAGCGAGCCGATCGGCGCCTTCAACACGTTCGTGCTGATTTGCTCCAGCGTGTCGATCGTGTTGTGCCTGGAAGCGGCCAAAGCACGCAAATCGGCCGCGGCCAAGGGTTGGTTGCTGGTGACGCTGGCGCTGGGCAGCGTGTTTCTGGGCGTAAAAATGTACGAGTACAATGCCAAGTTTTCGCACGGCATCTACCCGCAGTTTCCGCACAGCCTGATCTACGAAAAGCCTGATCTATACTATGCCTCGGCGGTGCGGGTGCGGTTGGAGGCGCTGGAATCGCAGTTGCAGTCTGAGGAAACGGCGCTTAAGACCGAGCTGGAAGCCGCCGGCACTCCGCTGGGCGATAGCGCGCGGCTCACCGAAGTGAGCGAGAAGTTGGCGCTGGTCGGCGCCGAGCGCGCCAAGGCGCGCGACATCGAGGTGCGGGCCGCCACGACGCCCAGCGCTGCAGCCAGCCAGGCCGAGATCGCGGCCCTGGCCGACCATATCATGCCACTGCCGCAATCGCATGGAGCGCAGTCGCACGGAGAGGAATCACACGGACTGAATCACGAACATCCGTGGCTGCGCTTGCCGATCGTGATTCCCGGCGGCAACATGTGGGCCAGCACGTACTTTCTGCTCACCGGATTTCACGCTATTCACGTGGCCGTGGGCCTGATCGTTTTTCTGTTGATGATTCCCATGACGCTCACCGTCGCCACGGCCGGCATCGTGGAGAACATCGGGCTGTACTGGCACTTCGTCGACCTGGTGTGGATTTTTCTGTTTCCGCTGTTGTACTTGTTTTAGTGTTGGGTTTCACGCGTTCGCGCAACGCCCCGCTGGGAGTGACCTTTGATGTCCGAACATGCTCACGACGACGCCCACGAAAGCCATGGCGGAATCGCGCAGTACATTTACGTGTTTCTCGCGCTGTGCGTGCTGACGGGCGCCTCGTTTTTCACATATTCGTCGGCGTGGCCCTTCCATAACGAGCCGAAAATCGGTTGGGCCTTCATGATGGCGGTTTCCTGCACCAAGGCGATGCTGGTGATCCTGTTCTTCATGCACGTGAAGTACGAAGCCAACTGGAAATACGTGCTGACGATTCCCGCGGCATTTATGTCGATCTTCTTGATCCTGGCGCTGGTGCCCGACGTCGGCCTGCGCGGACATTGGCTTTCGGAAGATCGCCAACAGCACATGGCGGCGCCGCGCAGCGAAGCCGGATCCGTGCGCCAAGGCGCAGGGCACGACGGCGGAGGGCACGAAGCACCCGGCGCCGACAAAGCCGCGCACTAGCTGGCACGCTCACGGGCCGGAG
>JBGSYQ010000443.1:0-9016 GCA_041750795.1 Pirellulales bacterium
CTGCTTGCCGTCGAGCGACGCGGTCAACACGCCGCCGGGCCGCCCGGAACGCACCGGCGGCAAATAGCGCTGGCGCCGTTCGGCCGAAAAGCCATAGAGCATGGCACGCACGAATTGCATCAGCGTGGTCTTGCCGGCCTCATTGGGGCCGTAAAAGACGTTCAGCTCGTCCGACAGTTCCGACAGCTTCAACCCGCTCCAGACGCCGAAGCCGTCGACTTGGATGTCACGGATTCTCATGGCCGCGGCTCCTGGGGGCTCAACAACTCGACGCCCAGCCGGGCGGCTTCCTCCAACACGCGCTGCCGCTGGGCAGGCTCGTCCAGCGAAATCGTCGACGCCATGCTGCCCGCCACGTGGCGGGCAGGCAGATACGACTCGAAGTCCAGCGGCTCATCCGGATGATCGACGTAGTATCGCACCGTTCGCAGGAACTCGCCCAGCAACGTTTGCTCTTCGTAACGCTCGGCCGGCACGGCGCCGGGCGCTTCGCCTTCGATCGAAATCGTCCACACCGCCGGCTTTCGAGGCCCGTGGTCGGCGCGCAATCGCGCCACCAAATCGGCCGCCAGCTTGCCGCGCCGCAACTCGGCAGACAACACCTTGCTTCCCACGACGTTCCACTCAATCAACAGGTCGGGGCCAAACGGGTCGGTGGCCAACTCGGCCACGCGCTCGTCGATAATCTGCCGCAGTTGATCGGGCGTGGTCGTTTCGTTGGCCGCCACGCGCTCGCTCAGATATCGCACGGCATCGGTGGGAATGAAGCTGGTGCGAATGCGGCGGTCTTCGTCGACCTGCACCAGCGTGCAGCCATGCGAGCCGGACTCTTGCGGCCGGCGCCCTTGCGGCGAACCACAGTAGTGGGCCACGACCTCGCCCGTCAACACGGCGCGCCGATCGTGCTCGCCGCCCAAGGCCCAATAGTCGACGCCCAGCCGCATCAGCGCGTCGGCATCGGCGGCGCCGTGGGCCGTGGCCACCACGAACAACCCCGGATCGCGGGCTTCGAACTGCGAAAGGCGAATCCGTTTGCGCTCCGCGGCGCTGGTGCCCAGGATCAGCGCCAGGGGTTCCTCGCCGCGGCAATGCACGGCCCGCTCGACGTGGTTGTCCGCAAAGCGCACAATGCCGCGCGCCAACGGCCAGGCTTCGATCCAGGGGCCCAGCCGGTCGCTGCGTCCCAGCGACCAATACACGCCCACGCCCCGCTCGGCCATGCGCTCAAACTGCTGGCCCAGGAATACCAATCCCCGCGGCCCGGCCATCGACGGGTCGACCAGGTCGCCACAGAGCACCACAAAATCGACGTGCTCGTGCAGCGCCGCGTCGAATACGCGCTCGGCCGCGCGATAGGGTGCTTCGACTAGCGCGGCACGCAAGTGATCGGGCACTTCGGCCAGCCCGCGCGGCGGCCGGTCCAGATGAAAATCGCTGGCATGAAGAAAGCGAAACGGCGCGCTCATCGATACCCTCCCTGCACCGGCGCAATGGGCTGCGCCGCGTAAGCGACTCTGCCCCGACGCGGCCGATGTGCGCTACGCAGCACGGCTCGCGCGAGCGCCTACATCATCCGGGAAGTTTACCGAAGCAAGGCAAATCGGGCTACGCGAGTTTTTGCCAGCACACTCAAAAGACTGCCGCGGCCCTGTCACAATCCAACGAGCCCCTGCGTGTACATTGACGTGCAACACCATGCCCTCCACATGCATCCGCACACCCTCGACGTGCCACTGCACACCCTCGACGTGCCACTGGTGGCGAACAGCCACCAGTGCCTCCACACCCGTCACATCCACCCTCTACCCCCCCTCATTTCGGTCCCTGCTTGCGCTTGGGTTTGGCCGCTGGCGGCGCCGCTGGTCGCTTTGCGGACAATCCCGCTGCGCGAGGCCGCGCCGCCGTGTGCGAACCCGTGCCCCCTACCGCCGCCGGATCGGCACGGCGCCGGGGCGATTTCGATGAGTCCGCCTGGCCGGTCAGCTCGAACAAGAACCGGCTGGGGATCGACTCGCGCGGCTTGCCCCACTTCATCCGCGCCAGCGCCAGCGAAATCGTCAAGCGGCGCTGTGCCCGCGTGACACCCACGTAACACAGCCGGCGCTCTTCGTCGATCGCGTCCCCCTCGGCCGCCACGCTACGGCGATGCGGCAACAGTCCCTCCTCCATGCCGACCAGATACACTTGCGGATATTCCAATCCCTTGGCGCTGTGCAGCGTCAAGAGCGCCACGGCGTTGCGCGCCAGTTGTTCGTCCTTGTCGGCGCTCTCGTCGCGATCGCCCAGCGCAATCTCGTCGAGAAAGCCGCCCAGCGTGGCTTGCCTGGCGCGCTTTTCGTAAGTGCCCAGCGCGTTGAACACCTCTTCGACCGCGGACCAGCGGCTCTGCTGCTCCAACGGCTCGTCGTAGTTGCGGCTGATCTCGTCGCGATAGCCGATCTCGTTGACCAGCGCCCCGATGGCGTCCACCAGCGAGCCTTTTGCCGCACGGGCCCGATAGCCGTTCACCAACGCCACGAACTTGCGGATGGCCTCCACGCTCGATGACGGCAGGCTCGGTAGCGTTTCGGCGGCGCACATCACGTCCCACATCGGCTTGCCGCGAGCGACCGCCGCCTCGCCGAGCGCCGCGATGGCCTTGTTGCCGATGCCGCGCGCCGGCGTGTTGATGATCCGGCGCAGCGAAACGTCGTCGTGCGGCGTGGCAATCACGCGCACGTAGGCCAGCACGTCGCGCACTTCGCGCCGATCGTAAAACGACATGCCGCCCAGCAGCACGTACGGCGTTTTGGTCTTGCGCAGCTCGGTTTCGAACAGCCGCGGCTGCTCGTTGGTGCGAAACAGGATGGCAAAGTCCTTCGGCTGGGCCGTGCCGGCGGCGATCCGCGCGCGAATATCGTCGACCACGCGCTTGGCTTCCGCCACTTCGTCCTGGCACTGCCAGATCTGTGGTTTCTCACCGCCCGGCAGCACGGGCCGCAGCACTTTTTCGTGCCGCGTCCTGTTGTGCGCGATCAGCCGGTTTGCCAGCGCCAGAATCGGAGGCGTCGAACGATAGTTCTCCTCCAGCCGCACGACTTTGGCCCCGGGCCAGTCTTTCTGAAAACGCAGGATGTGCGACACGTCGGCGCCGCGCCAGCCGTAGATCGACTGATCGTCGTCTCCCACGACGCACAAATTGCGATGGACGCCCGCCAGTGCCCGCACGATGCGATACTGCAAGGCGTTGGTGTCCTGGTACTCGTCGATCAACAGGTGCGAGAAGCGATTGGCCTCGGCCGTGCGAACCTCGGCAAAGCGCGTGAACAGCTCGTTCGTGCAGAGCAACAGATCGTCGAAGTCCACGGCGCCGGCCTGCATTAGCGCCCTCTGATAGCGCCGGTAGGCCAGCGCCGCCAGGTGCTCCTGATCGCTGTTGGCCTGGGCGGCGGCCGCGTCGGGCTGCACGCCCAGGGTTTTCCAGCCGCCGATAAAGTGAATCAAATCGCCAGGACGCAAATGCTGGTCGGAAACTTTGATCTCGCGCAGCGCCGTCCGCGCAACGCTCTCCTGGTCGCCCCGGTCGTAGATGGCAAACTGCGCCGGATAACCCAGCCGCGTGGCGTGCCGCCGCAAAATGCGCACGCACAGCGAGTGAAACGTGGAGATCTCCGGCTGCTGCTTGAGCCGCTTGCCCAGCAACTGCCGGGCACGCTCCTGCATTTCGCGAGCGGCCTTGTTGGTGAACGTCACTGCCAGGATGCGATCGGCGCGGGTGCCGTGCTTGATCAACTCGGCAATGCGAAACGTCACCACCCGCGTCTTGCCCGTGCCGGCGCCGGCCAGCACCAACAGCGGCCCGGAAAGCGTTTTCACCGCGGCACGTTGAGCAGCATTCAAACCGTCGGGCATCGTGCGAAGGACGGGCGTAGGAACAGAGTGAAACGGCGCCGGCGCCGTGGAGACTGTCGAACGTCGCTGATTCCGCGAAGTCTCAGCCCAGTCCCGTAGCTGGATTCGCAAGAATTCAGCGGCCTGGCGCCAAAGGCAGGATCGTACCCGTTCCGATCACGAGGCGAAAGGGCCGCCGTTTTTACTCCACCAGCTTCGCGCCCTCTTGAATGCAATAGATCCGCTTGTCCGTGCGCAGCAACAGCCGATCGCCCACGATGGCCGGCGTGGCCATGCCGATGTCGTCCTCGGCCAGCGTGTTGGTGTGCAGGATCTCGAATTCCTTGCCCGCACGGATTACGAACGTCACGCCGTCCTCGTTCAGGCAGAAGATCTTGTCGTCCGAGGCCCACGGAGACGAAGTGAACGCCCGCCCATCGGGGATGCGCTTGCGCTCGTACACTTCCTCGCCGGTGGCCGGATCGAAGCAGCCGAAGATCCCGCGATCGTACAACACGTACAGCAGATCCTTGTACAACAGCGAGGTCGGGTTGTAGGGCCCGGCGTTGTTGTTGCGCCAGAGTACGAACTCGTTCGAGTTCTGTCCATCTTCCAGCGAAATATCCCCGCTGGCGCCGGGGCGGATGGCGTAGATCGGCTTGTTCTTGTCCATCACGTAGCCCGAGCTGATAAAGAGCACGTCGTTTTGCGCGTAGGGCAGGGCGATGGTGATGCTCGACATGCCGTCCAACTCCCACAACAATCGGCCTTCCAGATCGTACGCGCGGTTTTTCTTGGTGCCCGGCGTGATCAACTCGACGCGCTGGCTGTTCTTCCAGATATAGGGCGTGGCCCAGTTGCTCTTTTCGCCCTCGCGCGCCACGCGAAACAACTCCTCGCCCGTGCGCGCGTCGAGCGCCAGCAGGTACGACTCTTCGTCGTTGTCGTTGACGATGAACAGCTTGCCGTCGTACACCACAGGCGAGGTGGCCGTGCCCCAACCGAAGCGCATTTTCTTCGGTTCGAGCTTCTTCTCCCACAATGGCTTGCCATCCAGGCTATAGCAGTAGACGCCCACGTTGCCGAAATAGGCATACACGCGCTCGCCGTCGGTGACCGGCGTTTCCGAGGCGTAGCTGTTCTTCAGGTGGATCGGCGTAGCTGGCACGCCGGCGTGCGCCGTGTGCTCCCACACGATGCTGCCGGTGTTCAGGTCGAGGCAGATCACCTTCCAGGCGTGCGGGTCCTCGGGTGGCTTGGGGCGCTCGCCGCCAAAGTACAACCCCTTCTTGATCTCTTCGGTCTGGCCCGCGTTGACGCAGGTGGTAACGAATATCTTGTCTCCCCACACGATCGGGCTCGACCAGCCGCGTCCCGGCAGATCCGTCTTCCAAGCCACGTTCTCGGTCGTACTCCAGCGATCGGCCAGCTTCGCGCCCGGCACAAAGCCCATCGAATCCGCGCCCCGCAACTGCGGCCAATTGTTTTGCGCCCGACAGGGCAGGGCGGCGGCGAACAACAACGCACACGCCAGTAACGAGCAAGCCAGGTATCGCATATTCCACCTTGATTAGAAACACGAGCAGCGGCACGCAAAGATATGCGAATCTGATCCTAAGGGACCGGACCAGCGCGGTCAAGAAATCGAAACTCCGCCGCCCGCCGTCGCACTTGACGGCCATAAATCGGCGACGAATCGGACGGCCTCCCCGCAAGTCGGTCACCCCTTGATCACCCCGATCGGCCGCATCCGCGCCACCTTTTTTGCCAGCCCTGCGCGGTGCACGACTTCCACTACCAGGTCGACGTTCTTGTAGGCGTCGGGCTGCTCTTCGGCCAGGCCCTTCCAACTGCGGGCTCGGGCGATCACGCCGCGATCGGCCAGCTCCTTGTCGATCCGCCGGCCTTGGGCGTGCTTGATCGCGGCGTTGCGGCTCATCACGCGCCCCGCGCCATGACAGGCCGAGCCAAACGTCTGCTCCATGCTGCCCGGTTGGCCCACCAGCACCCAACTGGCACGGCCCATGTCGCCGGGGATGATCACCGGCTGGCCGATGTGTTGATAGGCCGCCGGCGTTTCAGGATGCTGGGCCGGAAAGGCCCGGGTGGCTCCCTTGCGATGCACCCAGACGCGCTTTTGCACGCCGTCGACGGCGTGCTCTTCGAGCTTGGCGATGTTGTGCGCCACGTCGTACACCAGGCTCATGCCCAATGCTTCCCAGGTGCGGTTGAACACCGTGGCAAAGCACTCGCGCGCCTGCCACATGAGCAACTGCCGATTGCCCCAGGCGAAGTTCGCGGCCGCGCACATCGCACCCAAATACTGCCGCCCTTCGGGGCTGTCGATCGGCGCGCAAACGAGCTGCCGGTCGGGCAGGTGGATGCCGTACTTTTCCGGCGCCTTGCGCAGCAGGCGCAGCGCGTCGTCGCACACCTGGTATCCCAAACCGCGCGAGCCGGAGTGGATCATCACGCACACCATGCCCTGCGCCAGTCCCATCGCGCCCGCCGCGTCGTCGTCGAACACCGCGTCGACCACTTGCACTTCCATGAAGTGATTGCCCGAGCCGAGCGTGCCGCACTGGTCGTAGCCGCGCTGCAGGGCCCGCTCGCTGACCTGGTCGGGCTCAGCCCCGGCAATTCTTCCGCGCGCTTCGGTATGATCCAGATCGCTGTCGACGGCCAGCCCGCGTCCGACCAGGAAGGACACGCCTTCGCCCATCAGTTGCTTGAGCTCGCGCGGCGTGAAGCGATATTTGCCTCCCTGCCCCGTTCCGCTGGGCACGTTGCGATACAGCTCGTCAACCAGTTGCGACTGCACGGGCGCCACGTCCGCGGCCGTGAGGTTCGAGCGCACCAGCCGCACGCCGCAATTGATGTCGTAGCCGACGCCGCCCGGCGAGATGACGCCCCCTGCGGCCGGATCGGTGGCGCACACGCCGCCGATGCAAAAGCCATATCCCCAGTGAATGTCGGGCATGGCCAGGCTGGCTTTCTGAATGCCCGGCAAATGCGCGACGTTGGCCACCTGGTCGAGCGCTTCGTCGTGGCGAATCAGCTCGACCAGCGTGTCGTCGGCATAGACGATGCCATCGACGTGCATGCCCTTGCGATACGACTTCGGAATGCGCCAAGTCGTGTCGCTGGTGCGCTCCAGCGGTCCGCGATACGCGTTCTTGGCCATGGCGAAATTGCTAACTACGCCCGCCTCTTAGCTGCGACGATTCTCTTGTCTGGTAAACATCCTCAATGAGCTTGTCTGCCAGTTCCGGTTGGTCGGCAAATAGGCCGATGACGGATTCGCCCGGAGCAGTCGGGGGCTCGAGTCGATCCAGAGCCTGTTGCAGTATCTCGTCGACGGAACAATTCCGTGCTGCCGCGAGCTTCCGCACGCGTTCCAACAGTCGCTCATCGATTCGGGCAGGCTCGGTGGTCATCGAAATCAACCTCCGCATCAATTGTAACATAAACTACGCCATTGTCCGTCGCTCCGACTCGACGCGCCCGGTCAAATATCCACGATCACTTCGGCCAGCCAGCCGTCGGCCTGCCGTTCGAGCTTCAGTTCATGGTACGTCATCGCCTTGACTTCGTGGTCCAGTTGATGCCGCGCCGCGTCGATGGGTTCGCCGCGCGCCGTGGCGCTCACGCCCGACGCGCTCACCGCGACGTCGAACTCGCTCAGCAGCAGGCGTCGCGTCTCGTAAACGAACAACAGCTCGCTCAGCCAGTCGAACAGCAGCAGCTCGGACGGCTCGCCCGCGACTTCCAGTCCAACGGTCTCGCTCGGCCGGACGCTCTCCAGATCGGGCACGATCAGCGAGAACAGCCCGCGTGCCGCGTCGGCAAACAAGCGGTTCAGGTCGGGCGCTTGTACGCGCAGGCCGACGTCGGCCGTGTGGTCGAAGGTTTCGTAACTCATGGTCCTCTGCGACGCACGCCGGCCCCCGGAGTGGGGGCGCGCCGCCGAAGGTTGGAATGGCGTCGGCGGTCCGGGATGTGTGGCAGCATTTCCTGGCCGTAGCTGGATTCGCAAGAATTCAGTTTCCAAGGGCTGAAGTTTTGCAACTTCAGCTAGTGCGCCAGACGTTCTGGCCGCGCACGGTCCGGGGCGTTCGTTGACAGCATGACCGCCCCCCCTATAATTTGGCAATCCCGTCCCCGCGGTGGATTCCGTGCAAGACAGTTCCGCCGCCGGACCGATCTTCACCCAAGATCGGAGTTTCAACAGGCCGCCAGTCGGCACAGGAGTGGAGCATACCATGGGTAAAGCCGCTGAATTCACCGACGCCAATTTTCAGCAAGAAGTTCTCGACTCCGGCGAGCCGGTGCTGGTGGACTTTTGGGCGCCCTGGTGCGGCCCCTGCCGGATGATCGGACCGGTCATCGAAGAGCTGGCCGGCGAGTACTCGGGCTCGGTCAAGATCGGCAAGCTGAACATCGACGACAGCCCCGCGGCAGCCCAAAGCTACGGCGTCAGCAGCATCCCCACGCTGATGGTCTTCAAGGGGGGCGAAGTCATCGACCGCATGGTCGGCGTCCCCACCAAAGCCCGCCTGCAAGAATCCCTCGACGCCGCCAAGGGGTGAGCCCTTGCGTTGAACGACGGCCCGTCGATCAGCCCGCGATCTCACCGGCGCCGAACCGCGCGCCGCTGGCGCTGCTAGCGCGCCGCCGCGATCCATGGCGCTAGTATCTCGACGGGGATTCGCTTCAACTTCCCCGCGCGCCGTGGTCGAAGTAAGGGATTAGGGAAACCCTGTCGATTATGTCGCCCGGATGGCGCGTAGGGGACTTCGGGCAGGCCGCGTTCGCGACCGCTGTTGCGCCTGGCCTCCGCACGAGGCGCGCGAGTCTAAGCATGTCTGTCAGCGAGACCAGTTCGTCTGCATCGTTCGACCTGCCGCCGCTGAGCGGCCCGGTCAGCGGTACGCGCGTCGATCCGGCCCACGTGATGGCCGGGGCCGCCGCGCCCCCCGCTGAGCCAAACGCCGCAGTCGAGCCGAACGCAGAAGCCGAGCCAAACGCCGCAGCCGGCCAAACGGCGCACGACCCCATCCAGCGCGTCCGCTCGCAGGCCTCGCAATTGGCGGCCTACCTGCAGCGCCAGGCGACTTCCGTCGACCACCGCGAGAGCGAGCTGAAT
>JBGSYQ010000444.1:0-19323 GCA_041750795.1 Pirellulales bacterium
GGCGCCTTCAGCTCCATGGGACGACTGTCGGGCAGCGGCATCACGGGCTGCTGCCCCGGCTGGCCACCCGCACGCGCCGCGGCCGCGGCGGCCTGTTGCTGCTGTTTCTCCATCTCCTCGATGAGCTTGTCCAACGAGGCAATCACGCCGTCTTCCACGGCGCGCACCTTGTCGCCCGCGCGTCCCAAATCCAGCCGCCGTCGAATATCTTCCATCCGCCGCGCAATGTGATCGAGCGACTCCTCTTTCAGGCCTTCCAGATCGGCCTGCATCAAGCGGGCCACCGACGCGTAGCGACGGGGCAACGCGTCTTCGTTCTCCAACAACCGCGCCAAGACCGACAACCCCGGCTCGCGATCGAGCATTCGATGATGCACCACCGCCTGATAAAACAACAGCGCCGCCGGATCGACCACGTCGCCCGGTTCGAGCGAATTCAATTGCACAAGCGCCTCGTCATACAGCTTCTCCTGCACCAACCAGCGACCGTAGAGCAACCGCAGGTTGTTGCGGACGAATGGCGCCGTCGCATCGTCCGCCAGCCAGGCGACGTCGGGCAATGGCACGCGCACGCGGGGCGCGGAGCAAATCTCGACGAGCGTCCGCGCTTGCGGCTCGGCCGCCGACAGCGTCGCCGCCACCAAATCGAGCAGCGTGTCGTTGCCTTCGGCCTGCTGGTCCGAGCTCCACAGCGCCTCGAGCTGCGTTTGCGTGTCCGCTGCCAGTTGACGAGTCTCCAGCCACTCGAAGACGCTGGCGCGCACTTGCTCGGCACTGGGAGAAGTCCATGTCGCGCGGCGGACGAAGTCCGCATTGGCGCGCACTTCGGCGGCGGGAGCAATCGCCGCGAACGACACTGCCGTTAGCAGCACGCACAGGCTCGGCAACACAGTTCGCACGTTCATTGGTTTCTCCCGATCACGATGTCGCGCGTCACGGCGTGAATGCGTTGTTCGCGCTCGGCAAGTTTCTTCAGGGCCTCGAACAACTCCGGAGTGTCCGCTTGTTCCGCCTCGATCAGCCGCGCATAGGTTTGCGTGCGATTGTTCACGCGCATCTGCAACGCGCGAATCATGCGCAGCTCGGCCAGCGTATCGACCAGCGGAGGCTCGCCGGGCGCACCTTGCCCGGGATCGCTTTGCTGCTGCTGCTTGTTCTCGTTGTCCTTCTGCGCCTTCTTTAAGGCCGCGATCATTTCTTCCAGCGCCGTAATGACGTCGGTTTCGATCCCCTGGGTCAGCGGGCCGACGTTCGTTGCCGCCAGCCGTTCGACCACTTGCTGCATGTCCTCGCGCATGTCGACCACGGCCTCGGGAAAGGCCACGGCCGAACCCTCTTCGCGCAACAGCGAGAGGCACTTGTCGGCCTCGACTACGATGGCCGCTTCCAGTCGGCTCAGCCGGCCCGATTCGATTTCGTCGTCGCGATCGCGCTCGGCCGCGGGCACCTGGTCGACGCGCAGGGTCCCCTCGTAAACCTGCACTTGCGCATCCAGCATCTTGCGGAAGCGCGCTTCGAGCATGGCCAGCATCCGTGCCGTTTCTTCTTCTCGGAGTTGACGTAGGATCTCTTCCAGCTCGGCCTTGGCTTGCTCCAACTCTCGCAGCGCCTCGGCCTGCTTTTCCTCGGCTTGTTCGCGCTCGGCTTGCTTCAGCTTCTCTTGCGCCTGCTGCATGCGCTGTTGCGCCCGTTCCAGGCGCTGCTGCGCCGGGTTGTCGCTCGGCGGCGGTGATTCGCCCGAGGGGCTCTCGCCCGGCATGGGCGCGCCGGGCATGGGCGGCTGATCGGGCGATGGGCCCTGGGGACTCTCGCTCGGCTCGCCGGGCTCCGTCGGCTTGTCACTCTGGTCGTCAGATTTTTCCGAATCCTCCGGTTTGCCGCCGTCCTTGTCGCTTTCGGGCTTGCGCGCGTCGTCGCCCTTGTCCGATGGTTCGCCCGGTTTGCCTTGGTCGTCCTGGTTCTTTTCTGCGTTACCCGCGGGCTCTGCGTCGGAATCGCCTTCGCTGGGTTGGCCTTCGGGTTCAGGCTCGCGCTGGAGGCTCTCGCGGTCGGCCTGATCTTGCTTGACGTCGTCGGCCAGCTCGCCGGTTTTGTCCGACAGCTCGCCTTGGCGCTCGGCCAGTTCCTTGTTGTCTCCGTCGCGTTTGGTTTCGCCTTGAACCGACTTTTGCTCCTTGATGATCCTGTTGACCCGCTTCAGGTACTCGCGGACTCGCTCCTTCTCCGATTCGATGCGCTTGCCGCGGTCTTCGCTCAGCAGCAATTCCAGCAGCCTGGCCAGGTCGCGTTGCACTTCGCCTTGGCCGCGAACGGCCAGCGCCAATTGTTGCTGCTCGAGCAGCTTGACCAGCTCTTCGAATTGATGGTCGATGTCTCGCTGCTTGCTCTGGGCGACGGCCTGGCGGAGCAGGGTGGCGCGGTGCGGATCCGTGGGCGCCGTCAATTCGGCCATGCGCAGCAGCAGCCGTTCCAGCTCGACGAATCGCTGCCGCACTTGGCGCTGGCGGTCCGACAGCGGATTGGCGCCCGCGGGCTCGTCGGCCTCCGCTGCGGCCTCGGAATCTTCGGACGCTTCCGGTGGCGGCACCGGCTGCGCCGCCAGCGATCCGCACCAGGTGACGAGGCACCCGCAGCTTATGCTTACGATCAAAAGCCAGATGATTCGCATGACGCTCATTCCTTCATTCACCGGCCAGTCCTATTGATTCCGAGGCAAACCATGGGCTGTAGTGCAATCGCAATACGACCGCGTTTAGGGGGCTTCCGTTGGTCGCCCCTCGATCATTGGCTAGCTTGGACTCAATAATACGGCCCGGCAATCCTTCATTATTCCAACAAGTCGCGGACTTTGCTCTTTTGCTGATCCTTGGTCTCGGTGGTGACTTGCTCTTGCTCGGCGATGATTTCGCGGAGAATGTCCAACACCTCGTTGAACGTCTCCAATTCCAACATTTTATCCAGCACTTGGCGCATTTCGACGAGGATGGCGTCCATGTCGCCCACGGCCCGCGTGCGCGTCGCGGCCGCGGCATCCGCATCGGACAGTTGGTCTGCCAATTGTCCCAGTTCCGCTTGCAGAGCGGCAAATCGGACGTCGACCAACTTCGCCAGCGGATCGGCGATCCCTTCCTTCAATCGGATGCGCAATTCTTCGGTGTCCACCCGGTTGTTGACCATTTCCTCGCGGATGCCCTGAAAGGCGTCGGACACTTCCCGCGTTTCGTGCGCGCTGCGCTCGACGTTCTGGGTCACGCGCGCCACCGGCACGCTGGCAGGCAGCGTGGGCTCGGGGGGCAGCTCGGCGGCAGCCTCAGGCGCCGCGTCCTCGAGCGGCTTGGCGCTCGCGTTTGATAGTTGCAAGGCCGCCAGCAAGTTGCGCGTGTCGGTGAACTCCGCGATGATGGTTTCGAACCGCCGCCGCAACATCAGCTCGCGTGCTTCCAAGATCGAACGCAACTGCTCGGCAGTCACGACCTCCAGCACCTGGCGTTGACCCTGGCCCTGGTTGGGCCCGCTGCCGAGCGTGCAACCATCGGCGGCGTGTACGGCCACGTGAAAGCGCTGTTTCGGCTGCAAGCCCAGCTCGTCCACGTTCAGCACGTCGGCCACTTCCAGTTTTTCCTGACCGTCGATCTTCGCAGCCAATGGCCGACGTTGCGGCGCAGCGTCGTCAGCGTGAAAATCGAACCAGGCCTTGGTCACGCCGTAGTCGTCGGAGATCTCGCCGGCCACCGGCAATCGCGCGTCCGGCGTGATCGCCGTGCCGATGCCCTTGAGCACCACGTTGACCTGCGGCGGCTCGTCGGGGACCGCCGCGATCGCCAGTCGCACGGCGTCGAGGCTGCGAATGCCGTCGGAGTCCATCAGGGTGAACAGCAAGATTTTGTCCTGCTCCAGCGGCGGAATGTCGTACGCGAATCGATCCACCGGCCGACCGATTTCGGCCGCCACGTCCACGCGTGCTTTGCTTGCCGAGCTTCCGTCGACGACGTCTTCGATCTCGACGGCCACCAGCGGCTTGTTGGCCTGCGCGCGAATGGTGATTCGCGTGCCGCGCGGCAACTGCACCAGGCCGGCCACCGGCTCGTCGCGCGGCTCGCGGTGCATGTAGTCGGGATACTCGCAGTACAAGGTCATGCGGCTGATGGTGGGCGCCTCGACCACGTCGAGATAGAACGGCCCCTCGCGGTCATCGCCGCCGAACACGTAAAACTCCAGCGGCGCCAATACGCTCTTGAACGTGTGCGCATAGGGTTGAAACTCGGCCTGTCCCGGCAGCACGACGCCCTCGCGGCTCATGTTCTCGCGACCGCGCACGCCCTCCAACGTACTGTAGCGGACTTCGACCACTTCGGGGATCTCGCGGTCGGCCGCGGCCTCGGCCCGCACGGCCAGCGTCCAATCCGCACCGCGCGCGATCTTCATACGCCCGTCGGCGCCGAAGCCGTCGACGTGCAAATGGGTTTTGCGCGGCCATAGCTCGCGCGAGAACAGCAGGTTTCGCCGCGTCCACACGCCCATCGCCTCCGGCGAGGCCACGGCAAACACAACCAGGCTGCCGGCCAGCGCCGCCGCCAGCGTGATGCGACGAGCCAGCGGCGCCGTGTTGAACACATTCACCAGGTTCACGTCCGAGACCTGCGACCGCGCGGCGCGGCGCGTGTGGTCGAGCATCTCGACGTTGAACTCGGAAGCGTGGTCCGGTCGCTCGGCCAGCTCGACGGCCGTGAGCAGACCATCGTCGAACTGGTCGAAACGACGTTCGAGCAGGACCGCCATGTTGCGGTTCTTCAGCCGCACCAGCAGCCGGGACACCAGCAAGCGATAGGCGATCACCGCGACGCTGATCGCCACCGCGGCCAGCATGGCGGCACGCAACGGCCGGGGCAATTCGAACATCCAGTCGATCGCCAGGCTGATCCAGAACCCGGCTGCCAGCGTCAGCACTGCCGCCGCCACGCCGTCGGCCACGACGTAGGCGCGAATCCGCCGCCGCAGCCGAGCGAGCAACGATTCGATCGCCGGATCGAGCGTGGTCGTCGCAGGTTTGATTTCGGTGGCCATCAGAAACCGTTTCTCGCCGTGGTTCGCCGCCAGGTCTACCAGCCTGTTGAATGCTTCAATAGACTGCTACGCCAACTTCGAAAGCCTTCGTACCAGCCACTCCAGACACAATGCGCCGCAAATGACCGCCAGCAGAATTTGCATCCAACGATGCTCGAAATCCCGGTCGGTGATGCCCGCCAGATAAGTCGTTTCGGTGCGATCGGAAAGTTGATTCACCAGCGGCCCCACGCCCCGCCGGCCGAGCACGGCATCGGCTCCGACGTAGTACATTCCGTCCGTCCGCTTGGCGATTTCGCTCAACAGAGCGTCGTTGCGCTCAGGATTTTCGCGCTCCAGGTCGGGCACGCGCACCTGAATGCGGCGAGACATTGGTTCCTCGCTGCTGTCGGGCACCGCCATCTCCAGCCGATACGTGCCCTCTTGCAGCGCCGTGAACTGTCCGACGTACATGCCCTTGCGTGTCGGATCGGGCCCCAGTTGCAGAGTGTCGGTCGTGCTGTCCGGCCGAATGACCTGTAGCGCGGCGCTGGGCACTTCCAAGGGTTCGAACTGTGCATCGCTCAATTGAGCACGCACCACCACGGTGTTGCCCAGCAAGTAGCGATCGCGATCGACCAGCAGCATGCCGCGGCTCGAACCGACCAGCAGCCGCCCCTGCGACACGTGGCGGATCAACTTCGTGTAGAGCTGCTCGAAGTGACGATTGTCCACGGCGCGCAATCGCCACATCTCGCCGCTGCCCAGGTAGAACACGCGCCCCGCGCCATAAAACTGGCCGGCAAGGTACACCGGCCGATCGTTGCCCGTCGCCGCTTCCGGATCGGAGTAGCGCGCATAGACCGTGGCGCCGGGCTTGGGCCCCCGCACGTCGTAGTATCCGAACACGCCGGGAAAATCCGACCACGACTGCCGGCTGGCCGGCGCATTGTCGGCCAGCCACAAGAACTCGGCCTCCAGCCCTTCGCGCGTGAAATCCAGCGGCCACGGCGTGGTCGAGCCGAAGCGCCCCTCGTCGAACAGCGTCAAGCGGCGATTGAACTCCACGGGATACAGCCCGCGCAGCTTGGCCAACTTCGATTCCTGCAGCCAGCGGTCCATTTCCACCGGCCCGGCCACGACAATCAAGCCGCCGGCCTTTTCGGCCACCCAGCGCTCCAAGAGCTCGACGTCGGTCGAGTCCAACCGCGTCCAATCGGGATCGAACGCCACGATGCAGTCGTAGCTGAACAATTCCTGCGGCGTGCTGGGAAACTCCGTGAGGATCTGGTTGGCGTCCTGCGAGATTCCCTCGGAGGCCGACTGCAGCCAGACGTCGACGGTCGCCAGCTTGTCGCGGTGCAGTTGATTGCGGAGAAAGACGTATTCGCGCGTCGGCCCGCTGGCCACCAGCAGCACTTTCGAGCCGCGATCGACGATCTCGACGTCGACTTCCTGGGCGTTGTCCTTGTCGTTGGTGTCCTCGGTCGGAGCATTCACGCGCAGGCGATACATCCGCCGCCCATTTTCGGCGGGCGTGATCTCGAAGTTCACCGGCACCACTTCGCCGCGGCCGCCCAGCGTCACGCGCTGAGTGCCTTCGGTCTTGCCCTTGTCCAGTGCGGCGGCATCGCTCGCGTCGCGCGATGTAAGTTCGACCGTGACGCTACGATCGGCGAGGCCCTCGGACTGCAAGTAGCCGGTGATCTGAAAGCTGTCGCCGGGATACGCCCGCGCCGGGGCCACCAGATCGCCCACGCGAACGTTGGCCGGGCGACGATCGGATCCGAGGCCGACGGTGAATATGGGGATCTTCGCATCGCGCGCCAAGGCGACGGCGCCCGATGGATCGACACCCGAGTTCTGTCCGCCATCGCTAAAGACCACCACGCCGGCCACGGGCGACGAACGTTCGTCGGCAATCAGCCGCGCGAGCGACTGGCCCAGGCGCGTTTCGCTGCCTTGCGGCCGGACCGACTCGCGCCAATCGACCGCCTCGGTCGCCGGAGCCTCGGCCAGCGGCGCGTCTGGAGACGGTTCCTGATCTTGCATGGCGGCCGGCGCGTTGTCGTTGTTTGCGGTCCCGGCTGGGTCGCCGGCTACCTTGGGAAACGCGCTGATTTGGGTGACGTCGGTATCGAAGCGGAACAACGTCACATCGTGCTTCTTGTTCAGATCGTCGATCAGCTTGCCCTCGTCGAGCACCGACACGACCTGGTCCAGACGATTGGGCGTCGCCGGCACAGCCGAGGCCGTCAGATCGTGCAAGCCCATGCTCAGGCTGGTGTCGACCAACAACAACACGCGCGAGTTGTGTACCACTTTGCGTTCGGTGCGCTTCTCCAGGTTTAGATAGAAACCCAACAGTCCAACCAGCGCCACCACGCGCAGCGCGGCCAACAGCCAGACCACCGAGCGCCGCAGTTCCACGCTGTCGCGACGGATCATCCACACGGCATAGCCAAATATCGCCGCTACCACCGCCGCCAGCACCAGGTAGTGCCAGCGCTCCGTGTACGCCTGCAGCCGCGACAGCTCGTAGCTGGTACGCGTGGACATCTGCGCCAAGAGCAAGGGAAACGGCATCACCGCGCGCCCTCCCTGGCCACCGGGTGATAGCTGCACGCATACGCCAGCGCCTGCTCGGCGAGCAGAATCGCGATCAACGCCATCAGCAGGCTCGTGCTCAGATTAAAGCCGGCCAACTGCTGCGGGTTGTAGTTGATGGAGCTTGCGTCGTGATACTCATAGCGCAGACCTTCCAGCCCGCGAGCCAACTGCGCGGCGGTGAGTAGCTTGAGATTGCCCTCATCCGGCGCCACATTGATGGCGAACCGCTCGACCCGTTGCGTGCCGTCGGTGCCGGTGAGCTGCGCCTCGTAGATACCGCTGGTGGAGGTGTCGTTCAATACGGCGCGATGGCCGGCATCGGCTGCGGCCGCATCCACGGTCAGCGTTTCCTTGGCGCCGCCGGCGCGCGGCACGACGAAGCGCACTTGCGGCACAACCTTGGCCACGTCCAGCGTCACGACCAAGGGCGTGCCCAACAGCAGGCTGGCGTCGGGCTGGCGCGCGGCCGACAGGTACGACTGCATTTCCAGCATGGCCACAACGTAGCTGGGATTGTCGCGCCCCCAGTTGTTCCAACTGCCCAGCGTCGTTTCGACCGGCGACGCCTTGGTCAGCACGGCCACCACCCGCCCCGCGCCGAATTGCCGTTCGACCACCAACGGCGCCTTGTTGCGCAGCCGTGCGATCACACGCGTCGACGAATCGGGATCGGCCGACCAATTCTTCTGCGCGGCGAAATACCGCTGGATCGTCACGGTGCTGAGAAAGCTGTTGCGCTCGCCGGCAAACACCGCGAAGATCGGATGATCGCTCACTTCCACGTCGGGCGACTTTTCCAACCGATCGACGACGAGTTCCGCCGGCCCCTCCAAGGGCACCGGAAAAAATCCGTCGCCGCCGCGATACAGTTCTTCGTTGACGTACGCCGCGCGCGATCGCTCTCCCAGGAAAATGCCCAGTCCGCCCCCCGCCTTGACGAAATCTTCGAGCGCCGCCACGTCGGCCGGCTGCAAGCGGTCGAGGTTCAGCAGATAGACCGTGGCAAACCCGTCCAGTGCGTGATTGCGCAGATAGGCCGGCGACTCGATCACCGGGCGGATTCCACTTTGCGTCTTGCCGCCCGGCGCCAGGGCCGCGGACAGAAAAAACGCGTCCTTTGCTTGCGCATCGCCATCGATGATCAGCACGTCCACCGCCGCCGGTACGTCGATCACCAGCGAACGCTGATTGTCGGTCGGCACCGGGTCGCTGGGCAGCCGGGCCACGATTTCGTGCTGACCGGCTGTGGAAAACATAGCGGGAAAGCGCCGCGTCACCTGTTTTCCGGCAGGCAACTCTTCGACGACCACGGCCGGCCGCGCTACGCCATCCTCTTCGAGCGAGACGGTGACATTCCTGGCGTCGGCGGGGCCGAAGTTGCGCAACGTCACCTCGACCAACAGCGGCACGCCCGCGGCGCGCGTGCCGGCGGCAGGCTGCAAGTCCACGACCGCCAGGTTCTGGTGCATCTGTGCGACGCAATTGACCAGGTGCAGTTGCGTGCCGGCATCGTCCAGCCGAGCGAGCATCTTGCCCAAGGCCACCGGTTCCTGCCACTGCTTGGCGCGAAAGTCCGACACGACGTAGACGACGCGGTCCTCGTCGTCGGGCTTCGCCGGCAAGTGCTCCACGGCGGCCAGGGCATCGAGCGGATCGGCGGCGGTTTCCGAAACCGTCAGCGGCCCCAGCGATTTTTCCAGTTGGCTCGAGAAATCAGCGTCCAGCGGCTGCTCGATCATGTCGGGCCGAGAGCCTTGTCCGACGCGGCCGGCGCGCGAGAACCGCAGCACCGTGAACATCTGCGCCGAGTCCTGGCGCGCCGCCTGGCCGGCCAGCCGCTCCACGACTTGCTTGGCCTGCTCGAACGCGCTGGTATCGGCCCAGCGATCGGCCATCGAGAAACTATCGTCCAGCAGCACGATGTGGTGCGTCCGCGTGCCGCCGAAGATCGAACCCCATTGGTTGCGCACCAACGGCTGGGCCACCATGAGCGCGATGGCCGCCACCGCCAGCATCCGCAGCAACAATAACAGCAGTTGCTTGAACAGCACGGACTTTCGGTGCCGCTTCTGGCTGACCATCAGAAACTCCATGGCCGCCCATGGCACGCGACGGTGCCGCATCAGATTGATCAGGTGGATCAGGATCGGCAAGCCGACCAGCGGCAGACCCCACCAGAGCAATGATTCAAAGGCAAAACTGGGCATGGAGATTCGACGTTCTAGCCGGCGTGCGGCTCGGTCATGCTTTGCTCCGGCCGGCGGCCGGAGTCTGTACGCTTACTCGATTCGCGCTCATTGGCGCTGCGCCTGTTTTCGGTAACTCAAGAACGCCGCCAGCGCCGCGTCGATCGGTTCGCTGGTGCGGACCAGCGTATAGTCGACGCCGTTTTTCGCGCAGCCGTGGCGAACTTCGCCCAGGTAGGCTTCCAGCGCCGCGAGATACCCCTCGCGCAACGCCCGCGGATTGCAACTCAGGTGTTCGTCCAGCTCCAGGCCTTCGAACTTGGTCGGCCCGTTGAAGGTGAAGTCCAACTCGTCGTCGTCCAGCACGTGGAACACGATCACGTCGTGACCGTGTTGCCGCAACAGGCGCAAGCCCTTGAGCAAGCCGGGCCGCTCGACCAGCAGGTCGGAGATCAGCACCATCACGCCGCGGCGCGGATACGTTTCGGCAGCGCCCAGCAGGATGGACTGCAATTCGGTCTTCTCCGCCGGTTCGCTGGCGGCCAACGACTGCACGATCGAGTTCAAGTGGCTGCGCTTGGTGCGCTGCGGCGTCTTGGCGCGAATCGCCGAGTCGAAGGCGATGCAGCCCACGGCATCTTGCTGGCGCAACAACAAATAAGCCAGGCTGGCCGCGATCGTGCAGGCCACCTCGTACTTGTTCATTTCGCCCGAGCCATAGCGCATGCTGCCCGAGACGTCGACCAGCAGCGTCGCGCGGAGATTGGTATCCTCCTCGAACTGCTTGACGTAGTAGCGGTCCTGTTTGGCCCACACTTTCCAGTCGATGTGCCGCAACTCGTCACCGCGCGTGTATTCGCGATGCTGCAGGAACTCTACCGATTGCCCGAAGTAAGGGCTGCGGTGAATGCCGGCCAGAAACCCCTCCACGATTTGACGCGCGCGCAGATCGAGCCGCGCAATGCGACCAATCGCTTCAGGATGCAAAAATTGTTTGGAACCGTGCATCGCTGGTCAGCTCGTCTTCCTTCGTGGGGGTGATCGCCAACAATCGGTCGACCACGTCGTCCGTCGTCACGCCGTCGCTCTCTGCAGCAAAGTTCACGACCAGCCGGTGTCGCAACACGGGCTTGGCCAGCGCCTGGACGTCGTCGGTCGAGACGTGCGTGCGGCCGTGCAGCAGGGCCCGCGACTTGGCGCCCAGAATCAGGTACTGCACCGCGCGGGGGCCGGCGCCCCAACTGAGCAGATCGCCGACGAACTCCGGCACGCCCGCTTCGCCGACCCGCGTCTGACGCACCAGCGACAACACGTACCGAATGACGTGATCCGCGATCGGCACTTCGCGTACGATCCGCTGCAAGTCGAGGATCTCGTCGGCCGTCAGCACCGGCTCGACGTGATCGTCCAGCGTGGTCGTCGTGCGGCGTGCGATTTCGAACTCTTCCGAGAAACTCGGATACTGCACGTATACCTTGAACATGAACCGGTCTTGCTGCGCCTCGGGCAAGGGATACGTGCCTTCCTGCTCGATGGGGTTTTGCGTGGCCAGCACGAAAAACGGGTCCGAAAGCTTGTGGCGCACGCGGCCCACGGTCACCTGCCGCTCTTGCATCGCTTCCAGCAGCGCGGCCTGCGTCTTGGGCGGCGTGCGATTCACTTCGTCGGCCAGCACCACGTTCGAGAACAGCGGACCTTCCAAGAACCGAAACTCGCGGCTGCCAGTCGAGCGGTTCTCTTCGATGATCTCGGTGCCGGTCACGTCGGCCGGCATCAGGTCGGGCGTGAATTGGATGCGGCTGAACGACAAATTGAGCGCCCGGGCCAGCGTGCTGATCATCAACGTCTTGGCCAGTCCCGGCACGCCTTCCAGCAGGCAATGCCCGCGGCTGAACAGCGAGATCAACAGCTCCTCGATTACCTGGTCCTGGCCGACGATGACCTGGGCCAATTGGGTCATGATCTTGCCCCGCGCCTCGCTCAACTTGTTGATCGCGGCCGAGTCGTGAGACGTGAACGCGTGGTCGCTCATGGGTCGTTTCCTGTTGCCGTGGTGTGTCGCCGACGCTGGGGTGGATGGAACTCGCGGGCTGGGGTGCGGGGGGTGATACGATGGGCTACCGCTGATAGATCGGCAACGCGCCGTTCTCCAATTGCAGCATGGTCAGGTTGACAGCGGTGGTGTAGATCGGGCCGATGTAGCCTTGATTCCAGACGACGAACTTGCCGCTCTCCGTGGCTTCGCCGACGAGCTTGGCATACAGCTTTTCGCGATAGTCGTCCCAGGGCTTGCCCCCCTCGCGGTAGAGCACCTGGGCGTAGTAATAGTGCGCGTAGTGCCAGTGGCCGAAGCCCTGGTTGGAAATGTCGCCAAGATTACGCTGGCAGTAGTCCTGCAGCTTGGGCACGTAGTCGCTGTCGTACTCGCCGGCGTTGAAAAGACAGGCAATGGCGGCGGCGGTGATGGCGGGTCGCCCGCCGCCCCCCTTGGAACTGTATTGTACTCCGCCGTCCGGCAAGGTGCATTTGCGGATGTACTCCACCGCCGCGTCGATGATTTCCCTGGGCACAGCAATGCCCGCGTTCCGGCAACCGCGCAGGGCCTGCACCTGCGTGATGGTGGTCGAGCCTTCGTCAAAATCACTACCATCCTTGGCGCTGACATATCCCCATCCGCCGGCTTGCGTCTGGGCCTGGCCGGTGAACGTAACCGCGCGCGATAGCACGTCGATCAATTCCGCACGGCGGCTGGCGTCTTCCTCCTCGCCCAGCACCTGCGACAGAAACAGCATCGAGTAGCCGTGGCCATAGGTGTAGCGATCGTCGCGGCCGGGGTCGCCGATCAACCCGTTGGCCCTGCTGCGCGAGACCAAATAGTCGACGGCCATGCGAATGTTCTTGGCGTATTTTCCTTGCGTGGTGGTCGATCCTTCGCACAACAGCGCCATGCCGGCCAGCGCCGTCATGGCCGTGGGATACCGACCTTCGTTGGCGCTCCAATGCCCCAGCCGCGACTGCGTGCTGGCGACCCAATCGAGCCCGCGCCCGATCAGTTGATCGGCCTTCGCGTCGCGCGCGGCGGCGGCCGAGACCGATCGATGGCCGAAACCCAGCACCGCCAGCAGGGCCAGGGTCGTCGTCAGTGTGAAACGCAATACCATGATCGTGGTCCTGGAATTTACTGCGAAGCTGCGTCGGCAGGCTCATCGGCAATGGCTTCGTCGGTGAGCGTCAACTCGATGACCTTGGGCGGCAGCACCACCGTCACGGTGTGGCGCGCCGGGTCGCCGCTGAGTTCGACGTTGCCGACGTTCGTTTGCGGAAGCGATTCGTTCTGATACGCCACGCGGCCAGTCCGCTTGTCGATGCACAAGACCGAGGTCGTCGGCTCGCGGCGGCCGGGGCCGCGCGGCCGATGCATCTGCACGACGAATACCAGCAGCGGCACGCGGCTCGGCTGGTTCGTCACCAGGCCATAGTGCTGCACGATCGCCGGTGCGGGCCACGCCGGCTTGCCTGTTTGAGCGTCGAAGGCGTACACCCGGCCGTTGACCATCGGATAGGAATCGGCGCCGGCCACCGGGCGCGTCGGCGCGGAGGGATCAATCGGCGCGGACGAATTGGTGATCAGCAGATACCGATCCTCCGCGCGCACCAGATGGATGCCAATCAGCGATTTCACCGCTTCCAGTTGCGTTTGCACCAGCGGCTTGCCATCGCTCAGAGCGACGAGTGTAAACGCTCCGCCCGGTTCCAACACGCCCACCGCGTCGTTGGCGACCATGGCCGCCTTGGCGCCCTGCGCGAAAGTAAACGACCACAGCGCTTCCTCGGCCCAGGGATCGCGCATGGTGAGCGTGTGCTCGGGGCCTTTCGGCTCCCAACACAACACGTTCCGCCCACTGGTGAGCATGCGCTGCTCGAACGGGGGCAGGCTGCGCACGCCCAACTCTTCGCCGGTGGCGGCGCGCAACACCAGCGTGTCTTCGCTGCCGGCCGGCGCGACGAACAGCAACTCTTCGTCGCCAAACAATTGATGGCCCAGCCCGACGTTCTTGCGCACCCACAGCGCCTTGCCCGAGAGCGGATCGACGCAGTACAAATCGCGCAGGCGCTGGAAATAAACACCGCCGTCGTGGACCGGGCCGATTTCGCCGTAGCGGCGGCCGTACGTGTCCTCGGGCACTTGTCGCGTGCCTCCCCAGGGCACGGGGATCGGCCGCGAATAAATGCCTTGATTGGTTTGAAAGCTGCCGATCTGATCGCCCAGATCGTGGGTCCACAAAATCCCTCCGTCCGCCGGACTGCCGCCGCCCAGCGCGTCGATCGCAACCACCTGATTGCGCAGCGCCAGCACCAGCATCCCGCCGTGAACCGTCACCGAGTTGAGCGGCGGCGCGTTGTACACCGTAAACCGGCGCAGCGCTACCGGTTCGCTGTTCTGCTCGTGAATCGGGATGCGCAGTTCCTCGCGGCCCCATCCGTTGCGTCCCAGCAACACCTGGGTCTGTAAATCCAACGACAGGTTCAACTCGCCAAAGAACGGGTTCGTCGCACCGATCAGTTCGAGGTCGACCGACTTGCGACGCGCATTCGACGGACTGGAGATCGAAGTGTCGCGAGCCGACACCTGACCCTGCGGCCACGGGCTGGAGAGCCCGCGTACTCTTGCCACCGGAGAATCGGGCGGCAACTCGGCGACGATCTGTTTTCCGCTCTTGCCGTCGGGACCGGCCACATCGGCGAATCGATCGGCCAGCACATCGTAGTTTCTGGCTGCCAGCTCGAATCGCCCGGCGTCGACGAGCAAACGCGCCAAGTGGGCGCGTGCCGCCACGGCGTCCGCCGGCGACGACGTCGCTTCGATCTGCCGCACCAGCGTTTCGCACCAGATCAATTGCGTCTTGTCCAATCGCTGCAGCAGCGCCACCCGCGCGGCTGCCGACGCCGGGTGAGCTCCGAACAAGTCCAGCGCCTTGGAAAGCGCGGCGGTTGAATCGGACGCCACGGCCTTCGCCAGCCGCGCTTGCACTTCCGCGTCGATATCCCGCCGGTCTGCGTCGCTGCCCGCTTGCCGCAGGGCGTCGAGCTGGGCGCGGATCCAGCGGTGACGATCGACCGACAACACGTCGTCGATCTCTTCGAGCGTCGCGGGCGCGTCTTCGTCGGCCAGGCGGAGATAGGCCGCAAAGGCCGGCAGCACCTCGCCGGACGCCTGCAGTCCGCCGGCCACCAGGCGCAGAAACGTCAGTCGCTGTTCCGGCCGCTCGATCAGCTTTTCCAATCCGTCGACGCGATCGCGGTGTGCCTCGAAATCCTCGCGCAATCCATCGAGCATGGCGCCGACTAGCTGCTCGCGGGCGGTTTCGTTGGCGTCCAACTCGTACGAGCGCTCGAGCAGCTCGATGGCCTCGCCCAGCGCGTTCTCGTCGAGCTTGACCGCCGCCAGCGCGGCCAGCGCTTGGGGATCGTCGGGCGACTCGGCGAGTTTGCCGGCAATCTCACGCTTCAGCGGCTCGAGCTGGTAGTAAGCATCGACGTAGTCCGCGCCTTGCGAAATGATCGCGTCGCGAAAGCAAATCAAGTTGCCCGGCACGGCGCCGCTGCGCGAGCGCGCGCGCTCGACGATCTGACCGGCCGCCAAATCGATCCTGGCCACTTCGGCGGTGGTGAGCGGCAGAAAGTACTCCTTGCCGTTGTAAAACCCGCGTCCGCTGGGCAAACTTCCGGCCGGCAGGTCGATGCCCGGCCCGGCTGGCTCGCCGTTCGACAGATTCAGCGCCGTCACCTTCTCTCGCCCCACGAGCACGACGCGCCCATCGTGGATGCACGCCACGTAAAGATTTTTGCCGCGATTGCGCTTCCACAGCTCCTTGCCGCTGGCCAGGTGCAGGCAATAAACCTGATCGGACTCGACCGGCGTCACCAGCGCCTTGCCGTCGGCAATCGTAATCGTGGCATCCGCCCAGTGCTCGTTGGCGTGCCGTTCCGAGCCCGGATAGATCGCAAACCGCACCGCGTTGAAGCGATCGGGCGTCTCTTGCTGGAATCGAGGGTATTGATAGCCCCAAATCAACGAACGCGTGGCCAGATCGACCGCCACCACGGCGCCGGCCGACGTCGGACAAACCAGTACGCCGTCGGCAAAGCTGGGCGTGGCGCCGGCGTTACGGCGATAGGAATCGTTCGTCACCGGCGGATCGACAATGGCCAACTGTTGCGACCAGGCCAACGCGCCGGTCTCGGCCGACAGCACGACCAACCGAATCTCCTGTCCGCGGAGCTCCGCCAGGGCGAACAATTGCCCCAAGAGCGGCAACGGCGGTCCGAGGAAGAAGGCGCCGGCCAGCTTGGGCTCGTCGCCGCCGTCGGCACCCCCCACTTCCCAGCGAAGTTTGCCTTGCGTCTGCAGCTCGCGCGCGGCCAGCCGATTGGTGCTCCGCGAGTTGACCATTACGTGCCGGCCGTTGGGCAGCACGGTTCGCAGCGGGCTGCCGCTGACGCCCAACCCCAGATCCTGGATGTAGTAGACGTTGGCGCCGTCGCTGCTGAGCGTTCCGTAGACCGCGTCTTCCCATACGCGTTGATCCAGGCCCGACAGGATCTGCGCGTTGCGCCCGGGCTTGGGCGAAATGCCGACTTTCAAAAACTGATCGAGCGAATCGTCGACTTCGGCATAACGCCACACCAGCTTGCCGGTCTTGAAATCGACCGCTTGCAGCGCAAACGTGGTCCGCATCAGCACCACGTCGCCGACCGCCAGCGGATGAAAGCCCGGCATCGCCACGATGTCCTGGCTGAGATAGTCCTGCCGCACCTTGGAGACGAACTTTTCGACCAGGCGGTCGTCGGTGGTGCGCTGTCGCCAGCGGAGGTTGAGCAAAGGACGGCCGCCGTCGCTGATGCCGTTGCGGTTTTCGTTGCCGCGGAACAAGGCCCACTGTTGCGACCAGTCGAAGGGCGTCAATGCTTGCGGTCCGAACGTCTCGGTCATCCAAGCTGCCGCCTGCGCATCGTCGCCAAACCAGCGCACCGCCTTGCCGCCGACCGCGACTTCCGCGCCACCCGACGAGCGCTTCAATCGCAACAATGCCGAGCGGGCGCGCTCGGGCTGGGCCGCGCGCAACCAACTCACGGTCAACGACAACGACAGCGCCGGCTCCAGCCGGTCGCTCGCGACACCCAGTTCTCGCAAACGCTCGAAGCACATCGCGGCGGCCGCCGGCCGACCGTGATCCAAATGGTGGCGGCCCAGAAGAAACGTTGCTTCCTGGCCGGCCGTCGTGAAGAAAAACTGCCGCGCCACGTTTTCCAACGCGCCGGCGTCGCCCTGGCCGAGCGCCGCTTTGAGCATCTGCCGCGCGCGGGCGCCGTATTCCAACTCGTACGATTCGCGGCCGGCGCCCGGCAGCGCCGCAATCAGGCGACTGGCTTCCGCTTTCAAGCTGCGATAGACGGGCTCGTTGGCCGCCGGACGGTAAAAGAAGTCTTCGGCGTTCTCCAGCAGCCCGCCCAGCAGCCGCACGGCCTCGCCATAGCGCTCTTTGTCGAGCAATTCCTGGGCGGCTTCCAAGCGGCGCTTGGCGGTGCGATCCGGCGGCAAGAAGACCCCGTCGATGGCCAGATCGGCATCGGCGCCGCCGGGGGCAACCTTCACCTGGGCCATCAGCCGGCCACCCGGCAAAGGCGATGGGGCGAAAAAAAACGCGGCCCCCAACGTTGCCATCGCCACTCCGGCGGCGACCGTCAGGCGACTCGACCGGCGAGGTCGCTGCATACCGGCTCCCCTTACCTTGGGTTGTGGGCGGCACAGGAATCGGCGAAATCCATCCACCCTGTCGGTGAGTCCCGCGGCGCTCGGCCCTCGGGGCCATGCACCTGCGGGCAAATCGCTGGCCAGCCCCTGGCGGCCAACCACTCGCCGACCAACCACACTTTGACTCGCGGGCGACCGCTCAAGTTCCGCATCCTTGCTCCTTGCACGCCGGAGGTGTGTCCTATCCCTCTTATCATACCGACGCGGTCAACCATTCGCAACTACTGGCCAGCGAGCAGGTTACCAAGATCGACACGCGTTCGATGGCCCATTCGGCGGGTGCCGCGGGACGAAGCGCCTATTTGTTTCAACTGGTCCCGTTCGCCGCGCCGGTCGCAGCGGTTGGCACGACCATGGCGATCCGCGGGGCGCAAAAGAGCCGGACGCGGGATCGCAAGCTACGGTTCGATCGGTGGTCTGCCAGCCGTGTGCGTGCCACCGACGGACTTGATCGAGCGACGGAACGAGCCAGTCGACGGGCCGCTCGGGCGTGGCGGTCGGGGGTCATTGCCTCTGCCAAACCGGCCGCCAGGCGGCGTGGCACGGCGGCTGGAGTTCGCGTCTTTTCCGGCATTCCAGGTGTTTTCCCGCTTGCATTTTTGCCGGTGTCGTCTTTAATCATCCCGTCCGTTCAATCGCGGAAACCCAGTATTTCCCCACTGAAACCCACAAGGAGGGTCATCAACTATGGCGAAAGCCGCAACCGCAGCGAAGAAAGCACCGTCGAAGTCCGAGGTCACCAACAACATCGCCGAGGCCACCGGCCTCTCGAAGAAGCAAGTGACTTCCGTGCTCGAGGCGCTTTCGGGAGAGATCAAGAAGGCCCTGTCGAGCCGTGGCCCGGGCGTGTTCGCGATTCCCGGCCTGGTGAAGGTCGAAAAGAAAAAGGTCCCGGCCCGCCCCGCTCAGAAGAACGTGCCGAACCCGTTCAAGCCCGGCGAGACCATGGACCGTGCAGCCAAGCCGGCCAGCGTGAAGGTGAAGGTCCGTGCTTTGAAGAACCTGAAGGACATGGTGTGAGGCGCACTAGCCCGGCAGCGCGGCGCCCGGCCTGAAACTCAGGCAACCCATGCCGAGCAACTGATTGCTCGGCAACGTCGCGCATGCCGGCACGATTCGGTTGAACCCGAACCGCGATCCGAGAGCAAATAGCCAGCCGCTTGGCCAGACATGCCTCTAGTCCGCTCCAACCGAGCGATGGACCAAGAGCATGTCTGGACAAGCGGCTTTTTTGTTGCAATTGGGAGAAGCAGGCTGGAGGCTGGAGGCGGGAGGACGCAGGCTGGAGGCGGGAGGCTGGAGGCTGGAGGAAAGGAACATCTGGCATCGGCAATCCAGAATCAAAAAGCGGGCGGTTGGAGATTGTCGTTCTGGCTGGGGTTTTTGGTGGGTTGGTGGGGTTTCGGTGCTGGTGGGTACAAAAAAAGGGCACCGCTGCGCTTGCGCGCAGCGGTGCCTGGGCGAAACTCGTCTAAAAAAGTTTTGTGCGCCGTGGTCCCGTTCCTAAGGGCCGTGGCCGGTTCTTGTAACGCAAAAAAATGGCCACGGCGTCTTTCGAAGCCTGCGGCGCACGGGCGAGCAGGCGCCGGCCGAACGCGGTGAATTCTGGCTGATGCTCGCCGATCAACCAGGCCGCGTTCAGGATACGCCCCGACCGGTTACACCGAA
>JBGSYQ010000445.1:0-9493 GCA_041750795.1 Pirellulales bacterium
GCTCGGCAGCGCTCGACCGTGTCGTTCGCGTTGTCGGCCCGCGACGTGGCGCTGGTACACGGGCCGCCGGGCACCGGCAAGACCACGACGGTCGTGGAGTTGATACGTCGCGCGGTGCGGCGAGGCGACAAGGTATTGGCTTGCGGGCCCAGCAACATGGCGGTCGACAACCTCTTCGAGCGCCTGTTGCGACACGGCGAGCGTGCGGTGCGCTTGGGACATCCGGCCCGCGTCATGCCCGAGCTGCGCGAGCGGACACTCGACCTGTTGGTCGAGCGGCACGACGACGTGCGGTTGGCGCGCAAGCTGGTGAAGGACGCGTTGGCCCTGTTTCGGCGTGCATCGCGCAGCACGCGTGCCAGGCCCGAGCCGGGAGCACGTCGCGACATGCGGACCGAGGCCCGCTCGCTGCTTGCGGATGCACGGCGGCTGGAAGCTCAGGCCGTCGAGCACATTCTCGACACGGCCGACATCCTGTGCGCAACGACCACGGGCCTCGACGACGACGTGCTGGGCAGCCGGCGGTTCGATCTGGCCGTCATCGACGAAGCGTGCCAGAGCACCGAGCCCGGTTGCTGGATCGCCATCGCGCGGGCCCAGCGCGTCGTGCTCGCCGGCGATCACCGACAGTTGCCGCCAACGGTGTTGAGCGGAGAGGCGCAGCGGCAAGGGTTCTCGATCAGCCTGTTCGAGCGGCTGGCCGAGTTGTCGGGCCCGACGCTGTTGCGGCGGCTCGACGCGCAGTATCGCATGCACGCGGCCATCATGGAGTTCTCCTCGCTGGAGTTCTACGACGCCGAGTTGCAGGCCGATCCGGCGGTCGAGGCGCACTTGCTGTGCGACCTGCCAGGCGTCGCGCGCACCGAGCTCACCGAGCGTCCAAGGGAGTTCATCGACACGGCCGGAGCCAGCTTCGACGAGGCGGTCGAGCCCGATGGCCAGAGCCGGCTCAATCGCCGAGAGGCCGACCTGGTGGCGCAGAGGGTCAACGCGCTGCTGGCGGCCGGCGTGGCCGCCGAGCAGATCGGCGTCATCACACCCTACGCCGCGCAAGCCCGGCTGCTCCGCGAGAAGCTGCCGTCGGGCGAATTGGAAATCGACACGGTCGACGGCTTTCAGGGGCGCGAGAAGGAGGCGATCGTCATCTCGCTGGTGCGCTCGAACGAGCGCGGCGAAATCGGCTTTCTCTCCGACCTGCGGCGCACCAACGTGGCCCTGACCCGCGCCCGGCGCAAGCTGATCCTGATCGGCGACAGTGCCACGCTCAGCTCCGATCCGTTCTATGCCCGGCTGATCGCCCACTTCGAGACGCAGGGTGCGTATCGTACCGTGTGGGAAGAGAACGTCGAGTAGAGGCAGGCGATCGCCGACTCGCGCCGGCGGGGTCAACCGCAAGAATTCGGCGATTGTTCGCACAGCGCCATTGTATTTGTCCGCTGCGCAAGCTTGAATTTGTGCTGCGCCAAGGTTCGCCTACGAACGGCAGCGCCAAGACCTGGCACTCGGTGCAGGCGGTTCGGGTGCTGCGTGTACCTTCCGCCATTGAGCACAGGGCCACGATGCACACGGAACGATTGATCAGCCTGGTCGGCTTGTTTGCCATGATCGGGCTGGCGTGGCTGATGAGCGAAAACAAGCGGCGCATCAACCTGCGGCTGGTGGCCGGCGGGCTGCTGCTACAGTTTGTCTTTGCCGTGTTGGTGCTGAAGACGGACACCGGCCGCGCTCTGTTCATGCAGATTGGGCATCTCTTTACGGCGCTGTTGAGCTACGTCGACGCGGGGTCGGAGTTCGTGTTCGGCGAGCAATTCCGCGACTTCTATTTCGCTTTCAAAGTGCTGCCGGCCATCATTTTCTTTTCGTCGCTGATGGCCGTGCTCTACTATCTGCGCGTGATGCAAGTCGTGGTGCTGCTGTTCGGCCGCTTGATGCAACGGACGCTGGGAACGACCGGTCCGGAAAGCCTGGCCGCTGCGGCCAATGTCTTCCTCGGCATGACCGAGGCGCCGCTGGTGGTGCGTCCTTACGTGCCTACCATGACGCGCTCGGAGCTGATGGCCACCATGGTCCCCGGCTTTGCATCGAGCGCCGGCGGCGTGCTGGCGGCTTATGTGAGCATGGGCATCGACGCGGGTCACGTCGTGGCGGCGTCCGTCATGTCCGCGCCGGCCGGACTGCTGATTGCCAAAATCATCGTGCCCGAAACCGAAGAATCGCTGGCGCCCGAGAAGGTGCTGGTGGAAAACGCGGAGATTGGCGCCAACCTGATCGAAGCGGTCGCCATTGGCGCCGCGCAAGGCATGAAGCTGGCGATCAACGTGGCGGCGATGCTGATCGCGTTCCTGGCGCTGATCGCGATGTTCGACGGGCTGCTCGGTAGGCTCGGCGCCCAGCTCGGTTGGGAATGGTCGCTGTCGGCCGCCCTGAGCTACGTCTTTGCCCCGATCGCCTTGTTGATGGGAGTAGAGCCTGCCGACTGCTTCAAGGTGGGCGAATTGTTGGGAGTGCGCATCGTCACCAATGAGTTGGTGTCGTACCAGTTGATGTCCGAATGGATGCGAGACGGCTCGGAGATCCAGCTCAGTGCGCGTTCGCAGGTCATTCTTACCTATGCGCTGTGCGGCTTTGCCAATTTCGCGTCCATCGGTATTCAGATCGGTGGCATCGGCGGCATGGCGCCGGGTCGCCGTACCGACCTTGCTCGGCTGGGATTGCGCGCGATGCTCGGCGGCACCCTGGCATGCTTCATGACCGCCTGTGTGGCCGGCGTGTTGATTTGAAACCCGCCGCGGATTTACAGCGCGCCGGTGGTTCGCTCGCCCGGCTGCGCCGGCGACTCGGCGGGGGGATCCAGCTCGGCCACAATTCCGCGCACGATTCGGCCGATCTTCGATTCGGCCGCTTGCGCTGCGCGCAGCACGCGTTGGCCGTCGGTGGGCGCAAGCGCGTCCGGGCGGCAAACGTTCGTCACCACCGACAGTCCCAAAACACGCAGTCCCGCGTGTACGGCCACGATGACCTCTGCCACCGTCGACATGCCGACCACGTCGCCGCCGATCGCGCGCAAAAACCGGTACTCCGCGCGGGTTTCGTAGCATGGCCCGCACACGCCGACGTACACACCGGCCACTGCGGTGAAGTTCTCGCGCCGCGCGATCTCCAAGGCCTGCTCGCCCAGCGCTCGGTCGTACGGCCGAGACATGTCCGGAAACTGCGGGCCCAGGCGGTCGTCGTTGATCCCGGTAAGTGGATTGGAGCTCAACAGGTTGATGTGATCTGCGATCACTACGACGTCGCCCTCGGCCAGCTTCGGATTCAAGCCGCCGCTGGCGTTCGAGACAATCATCACCTCAGCGCCCAGCGCCTTCATCACCCGCACGGGCAGCGTGGTTTGTTGCAACGAGTAGCCCTCGTACGCGTGGAACCGCCCGTCCATGGCAACCACCGGCGTGCCGCTCACCGAGCCGCAGACGAAACGACCACGATGCCCCAGCGCCGTCGCTCGCGGAAAATGCGGAATATCCGCGCAGTCGAGCACGGCCTGTGGTTCCAACTGGTCGGCGAACGTGGCCAGCCCGGTTCCCAGGATGATGCCCACCTTGGGCGCGCCGCTCAAGTGCGGGCGAATGACCGCCGCGGCCTCGTCGATGTGCTGGATCCAGGAGTGCATGTGGCTGACTTGAGTCGCGGCGGCAGGTATCCGTTCTCACTCCACGCGATGCGAATCGTTGTCGATCGGAACGTCGCGCGGCGGCCGCGTGCCGCCGACGTCGTGCCGATTTGCCGACGGCTAAAACCCCAAATGCATCCAGATGCCACCGTAAGGCGAGATGGACATGCGGGGCTGCCTCGGCGGTCCCGCGTGTTCCAACGGCCGCTCGAAGGACTGCGCGCGATAGGGCGAACGATACGATGATCGCTGGGCCGTGCGCCGCGGTGAAACCGCTGCGGGCTGATACCAGGGATTCGTCGCCGAGCCGCGCAGTTGTTGAACCTGGGCCTGTTGCCGGCCCCGCGCGTCGCGACGTTGGGCAAGCCGCGCGATCGTTTGCTGCAGCGTCGCCGAGCTCATGGTGTTGAACTCGGGAATCAACTGTAGCAACTCTTCGCGACCACGATCCGACAAGATCGACAAATAACTGCCCAGCCAGGCGCGTACTTCGCGCGCTTCCTGGGTATCCAGCACGTCGAACTTGGCTTCCAAGTCCTGCAGTACGAATTGCAACTCGTGGGCCGACATTACGTCAACGCGCGCGGCAAAGTCGGCCTTGATCTTCGTCACCTGCTCGGGGGTGTAGATTTGCTGTGTGGCGAACCATTCGTTGAGCTCGAGCATCGCTCGACGCCAACAGTCGCTCGCCAGAATCTGCTCTTTGAGTGCGGCATCGCCGTCAGCGACCGCGTTGCGCGACGCACCGGGGGCGGCGGACCGCGGCGACGACGCCTGCTGACCGTGGGCCACAGGCGCCCCGAACAACAGCGCCAGTCCGATCACGGCGCTCGCGGGCGACCACAGGATGCGAATGGACATCGTCTGCTTTCTCCGATTGCAAAGTCCCGTCGCCCCCGGGCGCGAATCCTGTTATTGCTGGGGACTGCCTCGCCGCGTAAAGCGCACTTCCTGATCGGGAACCGGTTCGCCCGATACTGTGGCCGCCAACGTCTTCCAGCTAAACGAGTCTTTGCCGTGCGGGCTAATGACGGTTGTGCCCGAGGTGCGTCTGCCGTCGGACAGCACGCCGGTGGCATGAGCGATCCAAGAGTCCCCCTCCTTGGTCCAGGTGGCTTCGCCGCGACCGCCGTCGGTGTCGAAACTCCAACTCGTGAGATTGTCGGTCAGCGCGTCGCGACCGATGCGCATCGTGCTGCGAAACACGGCCTCGCCATTGTGGGAAGCCTTCAGATCGCGCAACAAGTAGGTACCCGTCGCGTTCCAACGGACGGACACATCCAAGTTGACTCCGGCATCCTCCGCGGTCCAGGCGCCCACCATCCAGCCCAAGTCCGCCAGGTCCGGCGACGCACCCGGCGCGATGGGTACTTCGCACAGACTGGCCAATCGCCAGCGACCGTCGCGCTTGACCCACGTGGCGTGGTAATGCCCGCGTACGCGCGGCGCCGTCGGATCTGCTGGCGACTCGAACTCGGACACGCCGTCTTCGAGCGCCACCTCGGACGTGAGAAAGCGGATCGTGCTGGAGGCGTCAGCGGCATCGACCGGCGCTGGCTGAGCGCCGACTTGTGCCGCCTCGACGAACAGTTCGCTGGCCGGGTGCGGCTGACCAAGCTCGTCGATGAACGTGCCGTCGTCGGTCCAGAAGGCGGACAGCGCCTGGCGATCACCCTTGGCCAGTGCGGTCCGATAGTCTCTGGCGGCTGAGCGAATCGCCTGCTCGTCCGCCGCTCGGTCCTGCGCCGCGACCGGCCGCAAAAACCCCATCCAGATCAGTCCGAGGACTGCGCCCGCAAGCGCGTATTTGCCAGGCATCGGCCACTCCTGAAGCAGTATTTGGTCGTCCGACGAATTGCGATTGGCTGGTGACGGCTGACCGTCTATTGGCGAGTGACGATATGCGAGACTAGCGCTTTCGCTTTCTGGCCGAGGCGTTCACCAGGTCCTCGACGGCCGTCATCCCCTTGCGAACCGCGGCCCGGGTCGCCCGATGCGCGGCGGCGCGGACTTTCTTGGTCTTGGGTTTCGACTTCTTGGCGGTAGACTCCGCCGACTTTGCCAGCTTTGCGAGCCGAGCCTCGAAGCTGGTCAGCGCGTCGCGAAAAATCTGCGTCTTAAGCGCGGTATTGGAGGCGTCGCTTTTCGGAGTTCCAGCGCGGCTGCGCGCCCGTGCCTGTTCGCGGCCGAGCGCCTGCCACTTGTCGAAGAGTTTTCGGGCCCGTGCGGACAGTCGTTTCAGCTCGGTAGCTGACAATTGCTCCAGTTGGGGCTTGCGGCTGGACCGCACCAATGCCGTTTCCGAGGCACTGCAAAGCGCTTTAACTTTCGATGCTGGAACGATCACGGCGTGGCTTCTCCTGGAGCGTGGTGGCTGGCGACGCGCCATTGTACCATGTTCAATGGCCAATAAACCCCAAAGCGCGCATGCCCGGCGAATCCCGCTTCACAACGGGTGAACCGGGGCTTAGAATCGTCGCTAGGTTCCAACGCTCCGGCGGACACCTGCGGGACTGCGATTGCGTGGCTTGGTTCATTCGTCGAGGGCGATTCGCGGCGTCGTTACTTCGAGTTTTCCTTCAAAACGAGAGCGGCACACTACCATGGGCAACAAAGACAAGCGCAAAGAGAAAAAGAAGCCCAAGCAGCCGAAGGAATCGCCAAAGCCTTCGACCCCGAGCAGATTCGGCAGCGCGCGTCCCTCGAAATAGCGCGCCAAGTCGGCGAAATGCAGGTTTCAGTTCGGCGCGATGCGCCGACCGACGAACCGGGTAACCTCTCAGATGCCCCGGCCATACGACGGGGCAATCCATCACGAACCCGCTTGTCGGACAATTTGCCTATCCGTAAGATTGACGGCGGCAGATTGGGCTAGCTTGTTGTCAAAGAATGGAGTCGCATTGCCATGTCCAACCGTCATGGAGTCCGCCAGCAGAAGCGGCTGGCGAAGCAAAAGTCCAAACGGCAATCCAAGCACCGGAAACTGGCGGCGCTAAGTTCTCCCGACCCAGACATTCGGCTGAAGTCGGCCGAGCACTGGCCGGTGATCGCCTGCTGGGTTCCTGGAAACCTGCGGGAAGCCGGGCTCGGCCAATTGCTCATCGCGCGGCGCATGCCGGATGGTCAATTGGCCTGCGCCATGTTTCTCGTCGACGTCTTCTGCTTGGGGATCAAGAACGCCTTGTGGACGATCGTCGCTCCCGGCCGACTCAGCGTGCTGCGCCGAGACCTCGAAGGCCACGGGCCGATCGACGAAGTGACGCCTGAGCACTTTGCAAAGCTCATCTATCGCGCGGCGGATTACGGTCAGTCCCTGGGATTCGCGCCGCACCGCGATTTCCGCCATGCCCAGCGGTTGCTCGCGGGCATCGATCCCTCGCTATGTCCAGATGAATTCGAGTTCGGGAGAGACGGCCAACCGCTGTACATTCGCGGCCCCTTTGAATCCGTGGAAGAATCACAGATCATCGCGGCTCGCGTGCAGGCGCTTGGCGGCGACTACATCGTACCCCTGAAACCATCAGAGGCGCCATTTGATCCATGGACGGCCGCCGAAGCCCTCGACGATGAGAACGACGACCACACAGACGAGTACAAAGGGGATGCCGAGGCGCCATAGCCGCGCCAACGGCCTCGAGATCTCTGCGGCTGTGAAACCGACCAACCGAATCGTGGTGATCCGCAGCGCACACCGGATCCACAATGTCAATGCAGCGCTCGCGCGATCGCCAGGCCGGGGGAACTGATTCGTATCGGATGCCGGGCGATGATGAACCACGACGCAGTTGTAACCGATTGGCAACAGAATGCCGCGTCACATGACGAGGCAAACTACGAGTTTCTTCGCAGCTTGAAGTTCCGCTCGTATGGCTTCCGCCCGGATGCGTTGGCGGCGCAACTCCACGAACAAGCGTTTCGCATCGTTGATTGCACTCGCTGCGCCAACTGCTGCAAGACGTCGGACGTCTCGGTCACGGCTGAGGATATCGCACGCATTGCCGGCCATCTGGGCATGACCGTTGAAGATTTCATCGCCACCCACCTGAAAACAGATGAGGAAAAGGGCGCCTACACGGTCAGGCGCAAACCATGCTCGTTTCTGGGAGAGGACGACCGCTGCACGATCTACGACGTGCGGCCAACGGTTTGTCGCCAGTATCCGCATACGGACCGTACGGGATTCGCGACCCGCACCATGCTCCATGCACAAAACGCGCTGACGTGCCCCGCCGTGTTCTGGATCGTAGAGCAGATGAAGCGGCGGGCGTTCGGTCGAGCGGATCCACCTTCGACGCGCTGACGAAAGTGGCGTACAACGAGCTGCGAACGTCAGGACATTGAAGCGAACCCGTGCACCGGAATGCCGTCGCGCGGCCCTCTTGGCACGAAAGTGGTGGCGGCGCATATTGCCCGGCGTGCCGCAGCCCTCTCGCTGGCCAGACGGTTGGCGCAATCTGCGACGCCACTCGATACGAAACGCCCACGCAATTCGAGCGGGCGTTTCGCTTCTGTAGCAACGCGGCAGTGTCTGAAAAGTCGGTCAACTGATCGGCGTACGGCGACCCGTCACCAGCGAAACGACGAACAGGACCAGGAACACGACGAACAGTATCCAAGCAACCTGCATCGCCACTCCCTGAAGCCCAAACAGTCCAAGGGCTCCGGCAATCAATGCGATGATCAAAAAGGTAAGCGCCCAAGAAAGCATGGGATGTCTCCTTTGCACAGAAACACGAAATAAGCAGTATTCAAGCTGTTTCGCTGAATGGGCATATCGCGTGCCATATCTCCGGACAAATCACTGTTTTCGCTGCCAACCCTAGAAATCGCTCACATGGCGGGTTTCACACAGAACGACAAACCCATTGATCCTGACTCATTTGCATCCGAAGCGACCGGCTTGGCTCGATCGCTTCCAGAGTCTCAAAGAGCCAGACCCGCTCGCCTGACGGGAATCGGCCCAGTGGGCAGAACTAGACTCGCCCAAGTGCAAGTCTCTCCGCGCGACAGCGCCGCCCCCCAGAAAGCAATATGCAATCCACGCGGCCTTGACGCCCTTCCTGGCGACAATCCCCACGGGCCTGCCGTGACGCAGCTCGTAGCCGGCTGCTCTTCGTTTTCCCGGCCCTCCTTTCTACTACCTCCAGCTCTATTTTTCGCGGCCTTGCGGCGGCAAGAATCGGGGCGACATATCGACTATTGAACTTTGTTGCGTCGGAATCGCGTTCTGGACGCGTCAATTTGCGGATACAGGAAGTCGATCAATCGTCGGCGATGCGGCATCTATTGGAGAATAACGCGACCTGAAGCGGCAACAATCGCATTGAAAGATTACCCATCAGAAAGTCTCCCGAAAAACCGTGCGGCACCCGCGGCGATTGAGGGAAGCTGACCTAGTTCGGTTTCAATCTCACATTCGAGACGCCAATCTTCGATTCCTCGGCAATGTTGCATTTTGACTTGGACTAATATGTGGCCAAGTTTGTCGCAGTGTACGTCGATGCCTAGATCACCCTCGATGGAATTCCATGAAAGGCGTTCCGCAAATCCACGTGTCTCCCGCGCTAATCGGGCAAGTCCATCGACAAGGAAGTCGCAATCGGTATATCCCCAAACTCGATGTATTGCTGACAGTTCCGTGCCGCGAAGTACGATCGTGAAGTAGTCGCCTTCGCGATCAGTAAACGCGAGTTCGGCATCCGAACGCACCGATTTGATGGCGAACGAGTCATCCATCGAATCTCAATGCCTTCGGCCGATAGAGGCATGAGTAGTGCTCGGTGGGCAAATACGTCAATGCCCCGAGAAAAGCAGAATCGGGGC
>JBGSYQ010000446.1:0-9044 GCA_041750795.1 Pirellulales bacterium
GGGCGAGCCGCCCGGCGCAGCGGTCGGCGCGCTTCCAGTTGGCAGTTGGCCTTGCGCCACGACGGCAATTGCCGAGACGAGCGCGGCGATGGCGAGACGTTTTCGAGACATGTCGGCCTCCTGGCCAGTGCGCCCAATCGACGGGTCACGGGCGCCGCGAACGGGTCTGTCGCGCGCCATCCGTGCGCGCGGGCGGGGAGTATAGAGAGACGTTCCAAGGCCGGCAATAGCGGCTGGCTGCTGGTGGCGCAGGCAAGTAGTGGCCTGGCCGGACTTAAAACGCGAGCATGTCGCGATGCAGGTTGCTAGCTGACCGGGACTTTGGCCATCTGCCGATATGCCCCGACGCTGCTTTACCAGATTCTTGGAACACCGCATTGGTCGAAAGCAGAGTCGCCACTTGCTATCGCCAGTCCCTCAATACGCGCTTGTGCGATGAGAAGTCGGTCGAAGGGATCGCCGTGATGATTGGGCAGTTTCGATTGTTCGTCCGCATGCTCCACCGTGATCGGAAGAATCGCTGCGCCGAGGTCAGTGAATGCTTTGGCTGTCCATTGGCGGAAGGGTTGCGATAGAGAGAGCTTTTTCAAGCCGATCTTTATTGCCAACTCCCAGATGGTGCCTGCACTCACCAGTAGTTCGTTGTCGGCGTCTCCGAGAGCAAGCTCTGCTTGCCTTCCGAGTTTCGATGTATCGTCAACCGCCCAAATGAGTGTGTGAGAATCGAGCAGCAACTTCACTGCGTGTATTCCCTGAACGCGTCGAGAGGTGCGTCAAAGTCTGGAGCCATGTGAACGACCGTACCACGCAAAGTTCCCAACTTGCGTTCTCCATGGACAGCAGACGTTGGAAGGATGCGCGCAACGGGTTGGTCATTCTCGGTGATGACCAACTCTTCACCGGGACTCAATCGATGAATCAACTCGGGCAGCTTGTCTTGTGCCTCTTTAAGCGAGACGGTAGCCATTCGACCCTCTCTATCGGCAGCTCAAAGGTGTGTCCTCTGCCCGCTTCATTGTACCTGACAAGTGACTTGTCACAAAACAAGCAGGCGCTTTTTTTGCCTGTGGTCGGCAATGCGGGCTGACAGTGCAGCTCGCGGGTGCGCCCTCAGTCGGCGTTTGAGCTCGCCGGCTAGTGGAGCGTCAACTCGATTCATTCGAGTGACGCGAAACGTCGCCAAAGACGCAAGTGCTTTGGCGCAAATAAACACCTGGTGCTCCGCGTGGTAGCGATCACCCGAAATTCAAGCGTTGACTGAGCACTAGTGCTTGCCGTTGGGCGGGGAGGCGATGACCAGCGAGGCGTTGTGGCCGCCGAAGCCGAAGCTGTTGCTCATGGCGGCTTTTAGCTTGCGCTGGCGTGCCTGGCGCGGCGTGTAGTCCAGATCGCAGTGCGGATCCGGATTCTCCAGGTTGATGGTCGGCGGAATCACGCCATCGCGAATCGCCAGCACGGTCAGCACCAGCTCGATGCCCCCGCTGGCGCCCAGCGAGTGCCCCAACTGGCTCTTGGTGCTGGAGATACTTACCTCGCGGGCATGCTCCTTGAACACCTGTTTGACGGCAGCCGTCTCGGCCACGTCGCCTAGCAGCGTGCTGGTGCCGTGGGCATTGATATAGCCCAGGTCGGCCGGATCGATGCGAGCGTCGTGCAGTGCTCGTTCCATGGCGCGTGCGGCGCCGATGCCGGCTTCGTCGGGCTGCGTGATGTGGCCCGCGTCGGCGCTGGCGCCATAGCCGATCACCTCGGCATAGATCCTGGCGTTGCGCGCACGGGCGTGCTCCAACTCTTCGAACACCAGCATGCCGGCGCCTTCGGCCAGCACGAATCCGTCGCGGTCGCGATCGAACGGGCGGCTGGCTCGCTGCGGCTCGTCGTTGCGTTCGCTCAGCGCCCGCATGTTGGCAAAGCCGCTGACGCCCATGGGGGTGATGGCCGCCTCGCTGCCGCCGGTGATCATGATGTCGGCGTCGTCATACTGAATGGCCTTCAAAGCGTCGCCCATGGCGTTGGTGGCGCTGGCGCAGGCCGTGGCCACGGCGTAGTTGGGCCCGCGCAGTCCGAACTCGATCGAAATCTGCCCGCTGGCCGCGTTGAGCATCAGCTTGGGAATGGTGAAGGCCGAGACTTTGTCGGGCCCTTTTGCCAACAGCCGACCGACCTGCGCTTCGATCTCGTGCAGTCCGCCGATGCCCGAGCCGAGAATCACGCCGGCGCGAAACGGATCGCCTTGCGTAAAGTCGATGCCACTGTCGCGCACGGCGTCGATGCCGGCGACCATGGCAAACTGCGTGAAGCGATCGATGCGCTTGGCTTCCTTGGGCGACATGTAGTCGCCGGTGGACCAATCGGGCACTTCGCCGGCGAAGTGCACCTTGTGACCGGTGGTGTCGAACTGGTGGATCGTGAAGATCCCGCTCTCGCCGGCTAGGACGCGCTGCCAAAGATCTTCCACCCGGCAACTGAGCGAGCTAACCACGCCCAGACCGGTTACGACGACGCGCCGTTTCATGGAGAAATTGCCTAGGCCTGGGAGGCTTCGATGTACTGGACTGCTTGTCCCACGGTCTGGATTTTTTCGGCCGCGTCGTCGGGAATCGTAATGTCGAATTCCTCCTCCAACTCCATCACCAACTCGACGGTGTCGAGGGAGTCGGCGCCCAGGTCGTTTACGAATGAGGTTTCCGGCGTGACTTTTTCTTTGTCCACGCCCAACTGCTCAGCGACTATGTCAATGACTCGTTCTTGAACTGACGCCACCGTCACGATCCTCCAACTGATTCCAATACGGGGGAATGAGACACGCGACTTCCCGCCCGTCGTTTGATGCTCTCGGTACGTATCTGCGAGCCGGTTCCTTGGGGCAGCGGCTGATCGTTTGCGATCAAGCCGAATCCCGCAGGGGGTGTCTCATGGAAGGCAAGTCGACACAAAAATAGAGGATTTCCATAAGACAGGTCAAGATATAAACTTTCCCGCCCACTGTCTATATCAGCTTCGCTGCCGTGACGGCATCCTTGGCACTGCTGTGCCACCTGCCGACCGGTCGGTTTGCAATCGCTCGCCGACCGCGTCGTGCCGTCGGGTTTCAGATGCCGGTCGTGGCTGGCCGGTCACAAACGCAGGCCGGATCGATGCCCTTCAGGCGGTCATGCCGCCGTCGATCGTCAGAACCTGCCCGGTAATGTAGCCGGCCGAACCACTGGCCAGAAACAGCACGCAGGCGGCCACCTCGTCGGCCTTGCCCAGCCGTTTGGCGGGAATCCGCTTCTTGACCTCGTCCAGCACCACCTGCCCCAACGCGTCGGTCATTTCCGTCTCGATGAAACCGGGCGCGACGGCGTTGATCGTGATCTTGCGGCTGGCCAACTCCTTGGCCACGGTGCGCGTCATGCCGATGATGCCCGCCTTGGATGCCGAATAGTTGGCCTGCCCGGGATTGCCCATCAAGCCCGACACACTGGCGATGTTGACGATCCGCCCGTAGCGGCTCTGCATCATCGGGCGGGTTACCGCGCGCGTGAACAGGAACGTGCCGCGCAGGTTGGTGTTGATCACCTGGTCCCAGTCCTCGTCGGTCATCCGCGGGATGAGCGTATCGCGCGTGATGCCGGCGTTGTTGACCAGGATGTGCAGCTTTTCCCACTTCTCGGTCACGGCGTCGACCACTTGCTGCACGCTGGTCGCGTCGGTCACGTCGCAGGCATACACGTCGGCCGTGCCGCCGGCGGCAATGATGGCGTCGGCCGTTTCCTTGAGCTTGTCGACGCTGCGCGCCACGCAGGCCACTTTTGCGCCGGCGCCGGCCAGCGCCATGGCAATCGACTTGCCCAATCCGCGCGAGGCGCCGGTGACCAGGGCCGTTTGTCCGTTCAAGTCGACGCTCAGGGCGCCGGGAGTTGGATCCGTCATTTTGGGTACCACGATTGTTTCTCAACCTCTCGTCAACTCGTGATCATTAGCCCCTGGCGATTCGCCTTGGGCCGCGTGTTCAGTGCGACGTTGCGCCGCGCGCTGGTTCTTGTTTACTCGAACACGCCGTGGCATGGAATCCGCCGCTCGATGCGCTTGAGCAATCCGCGCAGCACGCGGCCGGGCCCCACTTCGTAAAACTGATCGTAGCCTTCGGCCAGCAAATAGCGCATCGAATCTTCCCAGTGCACTGGCGAGACGAGTTGCTCCAGCAGCAGGGCGCGAAACGATTCGGGATCTTCGTGCGGCCTGCCGTCGACGTTGGAAACCACGGTGATCGAGGGGCGCTTGAATTGCGCTTCGGCCAGGGCCTGGCCCAAGCGCTCGGCCGCCGGGGCCATCAGCGGCGTATGAAACGCGCCAGCCACGGCCAGGGGCATGGCCTTCATCGCGCCGGCCGCGGGGGCCATTTCGGCCAAGCGTTCACAGGCCGCGTTGGTGCCGGAGACGACGATATTGCCCGGACAGAGCAGGTTGGCGATTTGCAGCACTTCTCGCTGGCCGGCTCGTTGGCAAAGCTCCTCGACCTGTGCCCGCTCGAGGCCCAGCACGCTGACCATGCCGCTGGGGGCGGCGTCGGCCGCTTCCTGCATGGCTTCGCCGCGGACCTGCACCAGGCGCAAGCCGTCTTCGAACTCGAGCGCTCCGGCGAACACCAGGGCCGTGTATTCGCCGAGGCTCAAGCCGGCCGTGGCTTCGCACGACAGCAGAACGTCCGGCGTGTTGGAGCGCAGCAGCTCGATGGCGGCCAGGCTGGTGACGAACAGGGCCGGCTGGCTGATCACCGTTGAGTCGAGCTCTTCGGCCGGGCCCTCGAAGCATAGTTTGGCCAGATCGAAGCCCAGCACGTCGTTGGCCCGTTCGTACAGTCGCCGCGCGGCGGGAATGTTCTCGGCCGCCTGGCGTCCCATGCCGACGGACTGCGCGCCCTGACCGGGAAAGAGAAAGGCGATCTTGCTCACCGCTCGTGGTCCTTCGTAGAGCACATGGGGAAGGAGTCGCTGCGCCGCGTCATGGATGCGAGGGCCGCGGCGCCGTGCGCATCGTTTCGTTTCGCCCGCGCTGGGCGCAACGCCAACGCTGGTGGTTAGTCCGACCTGATTATGCCGGGTGCTGTTTCAGCCGGCGTTAACGTTCACGGGTGGACCTCGCCACCCGTGGCACAAGTTGAGTGGACTTCGCCAGGCATGGCACAAGGTGGCACGCTTCGCCACGAGGCACACTTCAGGTATGCCGGGCAGTCCGCTAGTCGGCTGCGCTCTCGACGATGTTGCGGCCCATGTAGTGACCGCAGTTCGGACAGACGCGATGCGAGGGCACCGCCGTGCTGCACTGCGGGCAGTACTCCAACCGCTTGGGCTTAATGGCGTTGTGAGCCCGGCGACTTCCGCTGCGGGCGTTCGAACTTTTGCGTTTGGGTACAGCCATGACCAACTTCCACCCGGGCCAGGCCAACGCCCAACCGCATCAGGAGCAATCAATTGAGACTTTTAGTTCCAGCGAACGGATCATCGTAAGGCAGGGCGGCAGGAGGTGTCAAGGTGGGGGAGATAGCGGCAGCGTTTTAAATCAGTGGTGCTGGCGCCAAGGTTCGAGTCTAATTGATGGCTGGCCAGTATTTGGTGGCTCTTCCATCTGAATCCAAGGTCGCCAAATAGCTCGACGGCACTTCGCAGCCATAGATTTGTGATCGTCCGCTATGGCCTGTTCGGCGCGTTGCCTTGTTTTTTCCCGTTCTTCGAACCCTGGGAGTCCGAGTCCACCGATTGTTCGTTGCTTCGCCGAGAATGAAAACCGGGAAGCCTCTTCGTCGTGCCAGCTTGCAGACTTAGCCAGCCGGTCAGCGCGCGCCCGTAGTGCAAGGCCGCTCCCCAGTGCGAGTGCCGCCAAAGCAATGACCATGAACAACGTCCGCAACGAGAAGCGGAACCAGCGGCGATTAGGTACGGGGTTGCTCATTCCGGCATTGTCACAGAGGCATCAGCCCGCTGCTAGCCGCTTAATCGGAGATATATGAACCAAAGGGTCGCGCGTCATTGTTTCATACGCGCAGGTTTACGTGAGCACGGCGAAGGCTCCGAATGCGATCCAGCCGGTTGCGCCGACAAGCGCGCAAACTTTCGTGCGGCCTGCCAGCAGGCCGACGGCTGCTCCGAACACGGCGCCGATGACCGCGCATCCGGCGATGAATAGCGCATGGCTGGGCGTCACAAGATGCAGCATCATCCATAGCCCAAGCGCCAATAGCGCCACGGCCAGAAACATGCGTCGCAACGAGAATTGATTCAGCATCTTGGTTTTCCTCGCGAAGCACGGGATTGAAAAAGGCGCGAGGCCAGTCGGTTCATAGTAGCAGCGCCGCGCCACAGCAGGCTTGCCCGCCTCAGTATACGCGATAGGCTGATGGCGTTTCCGGAACCTCGCGGTCGAATCGATCGATCACCTCACGCGGGCATGCCGGCGGAAACGTAATGCCCAACACGGCGCGGTCGCCCAGCCAGCGGCGAAGCAACGAAACTCTCGGGGGCTGATCGTTCGTCGGCGCGGGCGGCAAGCGGGCGTTCGTCGCCATGCGCGCTGGAAACTGGCCGCCTTCGTCGGGGTACTGCCCAGCCTCATCGTCGATTTCAGCGCCGAGCGATTCCAATACCGTCCTGGTTGCCGCGCGGCGCCGAACTACTTCCACGTTCCACCCCAACCAGCACGCCACCAGCGCCACCGCGACCAGCAACGTCCGCAGCGAGAAGCGGTGCCAGGGGCGGATGGGAAAAGTCATTCGAGATCCCAGGTGACGCCGCGAATCGGATGGGGGCCGCCAAATAGATTGCGATCCACGAAGTTTGCAGGGGTGAAGAGCATGCTGAGTTGATGGTGCCTGGTGAGGTCCCTGGCTCTGGCCGCGTCGTTCCATGGAACGTACAGAAACATCTCTGAACCGCCGACCTCGAACTCCATCTCCTGCATTCCGCGACGAGACAACCGGTAGTAGCTCTCGACGTACGCAATCCCGAGCGACAGCACGACGACCGCCAGAGCCATGCTGCGCATTCGAAGTCGCAGACAACGGTGTTTTGAACCGGTCATTGTGGCAATTCGTGCGTTGCAATGGGCATCAATTCCGCTCGTCCGACGTTCTGGGCGACGCGAAACTTCGCTTCTGACGGCAAGTAGCCATTTCTATTCGCCAAACCTCCAAGCTCGACGGATCGGGGCTGCTCATACCAGTACACAACGCTGGTGCCGCGTACGAATACGACCAGGCAGACGGAATCTGACGACTCTATCGAGGTCTTGCGAAAATCAGGCCACTCGAAACCAAGCGCCGTTTCAACATCACTACGCGATGTGTAACAGCCGAAGACAAACATGCGGTCCCACGCGAACGTGCTGGCCGATGCGAAGTCAAATGTCGGCGCGCCGGATGCGACGGCTGCCCGCAACTCACTCGGCACAGTTCGATTCTTACAACCGCCGGCGAGAACCAATCCAATGATGGCGACAAGAATGCCGACCTCAGGGAATTGAAGAGCTCTCTTGGGGGATGTGCTCATTCAGATATTCTAGCAGATGCAAGTGCCGCCTTGAATTCTGGGGCTCGATGGCGAGCTACGCGAGTTTCGGCGCGTGCGGCGGCCCGTCCTGCCGGATTCGCTTCCAAGAGCACCGCCAGCGAGATCCCGATCCACATCGGCAGCATCAGCAAAAACATCGTCCAGCCCGCCGATCCGATGCGTCAAATCTTCATGTACTCATCCCGCGGCCAGCGACGACATAACACCGAAGCTGACCAGTTTCAGCGACTGCAACCAACTCCACCGGACATTGTAACTTGAGTTGCGGATCGAGGGCCTTTCGTCGACTATGATTTTGCGATTCCCCGGCACTCGACTGCCGATACTCAGAATACGCAGTCACCTTCCCTCGGAAGCCCCGCCCATGCTCGCCCGCCTCGCTGCCGCGTTCGTATTGTTCGCCCTGGCGCTTTTGCTGCCGGGCTGTGCGAACTCGAATTTGGCGGTCGACTCGCTTTGGCAAGGCTTTCGCGGCTTGAACTCGGACGTGGCGCGTGGTGGCGACTGGGGGCCGACTGATCGCGATTGGCAAGAGCCGGTCGGAGGGCGCTGAAAACAGGGTCGCTCGCCGGTGCCAGGAGCGGGCCGCGCGCGATTTGCCTTGTTGCACGTCGGCATCGGCCGGATAATGACAGCAGGTGGATTGCTGGTCGTTTCTCTGGTCCAGGCACACACTTGCCGTGCTCGATTTTCGCCGACATCGCCGCGTGCTTGCTCATCCCGGCCCGGCCCTGGAACGCCGGATGCTCTCGCTGTTGGCCGGGGTGGTGATCGTGGCGTTGCTGATCTTTGGCGCCGGCAACCCGGGCCATTGGACGTGGTTCGCTCCGCCGGAAAACGGCGGTGGCGGACCCGAGCACGCCGCGCCGGCGGAACTGCAAGTCGTGGTGGCCCTGGCCGACGAAGACGACGTCCCACCTGCCAAGCAACCGTCGGCAATCAAGGCAGCCGACACGCCGCAACCCGACAAACCAAGGTACTTTGCGGGCGTCCGGCCCGACTACCTGGCTGTGATCCGCGACGACACGGTGTTCCGACCGGAGGAGAGCATCGCCTGGTTTCACTTGTTTGCCGTGTTGGAAGCCACGCCGGAGGACGAGTTGGTGCGCGCATCCGAAGGCCCGGTCGGCCATCTGCAACTCAGCCAGCAGCCCAACGAGTATCGCGGGCGTCTGGTTACCGTCAGCGGCACGGCCCGAGCGGCCAAGCTCGTTGCCGCGCCCGAAAACGCCTTCGGCATCGAGCAGTATTACCAACTGTGGCTGCAGCCCGATCGCTCGGCTGGCGAGTTGATCGTGTTGTATTGCCTGGAGCTGCCCCAGGAATTCCCGCTCGGCGAAGCCATCGACGAGGCGTGTACGGCCACCGGGTTTTTCTTCAAGCGCTGGGCGTACGAGTCGCAGGGGGGCATCACCACGGCGCCGCTGGTAATCGCCAAGACGCTTGCCTGGCAGCCGCCGGCAGCGGCCCCCGTCGAAGAGCAGCCGCTGGCCGAAC
>JBGSYQ010000447.1:0-2989 GCA_041750795.1 Pirellulales bacterium
TCGGCCTGGTCCTGATCGCTCTGGCACAGTTCGTGCGCGGCGGTGTGGGCCCGTGCGGTGGCGGCCAACAGGCGGTTGCCGGTGCGACTGATAGCTCGATGTGCCAGCACGACCGCAGCGCTGCCGGAGCCGATGGTCAACGACGCCAGCGCCAACTTGACGCTCTCGCGCGTGAGCGACGTGTCGGCATTGAGTGCGGCGATCGTGGTTTCCACCAGCGGCCTTGCGTTCTCGGTGCCCACGACCAGCCCGGCCTGAATCTGCCCCAACTCGATCATGTTGGCGACTTGCACGATGCCGTTGAGCAGCCCCAGGCAGGCGTTCGAGACGTCGTAGATCAGGCACCGATCGCTCAGCCCCAGTTGATGGTGAACGCCGCTGGCGGTGGCCGGTTCGAGGAAATCGCGGCACACGCTGCCGTGTACGAGCGCCCCGATGCTCTGAGCATCGATGCCGGCGCAGCCCAGCGCGGCTTGGGCGCTGGCGACGCTGGGGCCGCTGGGCTGCGTGTGCACCGGCCACATGCGGCGCTGGCGAATACCGGTCATCAGCTCCAGGCGTCCCTGTGGCAAGCGCAGGCGGCTGTAGAGCGGTTCGAGTCGCTCCTCGACCTCGTCGCTGGTGAGGATCTCCTCGGGCAACTGATAGCCCAGCGATTCGATGCAGACTTGCTCGTATTTCATCGGAATTTCGCGGATGTTCGCCGCGTGCGATCGTTCAGCTTATGGGTCGCATTGGTGCCCGTAAAGCGTCGGGCAGGGCGCGAAGCGTCGCAGCGTGCCATCTCATCATCTAGTGCTAGCGGAAGTTGTCGAGTCCAAAATACAGTCCGAGGATTGTAATGCGTGGCGCCGGGAATAGACTGCTTGGCGACTTGCATCCCCGGCTGGGGAAAACACGGCATGGCCGTAAGGAGTATCGAGGCCAAGACCACGGAATCAGGTCGGACGTGCGACCCAGGATGGGAGCCGACGTTCGGGCAGACAACGCAAGCCCGCGCATCAGGGACGATGCCCCTCGTAGAGCATCGCCTCTGCAGCAAGACGCTTGCAGCCCCCACGCGGCAATTGGCGCCGAGGGCCCCCTGCCCTTCGCGTCTATCTCGGCCATCGCTCGCCCGCATCTCTTGCGATGGTTCTGGTCCGTGTTCGTTTTCGTGACACAGGACGTGTTGCAGAAGGAGTGTTGCTATGCGTAAGAAACCGTTGATTGGACTGAATGCTGATTACCGCGCCGCGAAGAAGGATGCCCCCGCCTTCTCCTTTGTCTGCGCCGGCTACTACGACAGTGTGGTCGAGTCGGGCGCCGTGCCTGTGGTGCTGCCCCCGCTGGCCGACGAGGATTTGGGGCGCGTGCTCGATTTGTTGGACGGCGTAGTGTTGGTGGGCGGAGCCGATTTGGATCCGCGCAACGACGGTTACATGTTGCATCCCAGCGTGCGCGCCTTGGACGCGCGCCGCGAAGACTTCGATCGCCGGCTGATGCGCATGATCGCCCGGCGGCGGATGCCCGTCTTCGGCATCGGCGTGGGCATGCAACTGATCAACGTGACGCAAGGCGGCACGCTGCTGTTGCACATTCCCGAAGACCTGCCCAAGGCCCTGCCCCACATGGATTCGCTCGATCCGGCACATCGTCACGGGCTGGAAGTCGTGCCGGGCTCGCTGATGGAACGCGTCTATGGCGACGGCGAAATCCGCGTCAACAGCCTGCACCACATGGCCGTCGACGACGTGGCGCCCGGCTTCATGGTGACGGCCCGCTGTCCCGACGGCGTCGTGGAGGCGATCGAAAGCACCACCGACTGGCTGGCCTTCGGCACGCAGTTCCATCCCGAGGCGACTTCCGCTTCGGCGCTCGACCTGCGGATTTTCGAAGAGTTCATCTCGGGCATCACCGGCGAAGTGCCGCGAATGCGACTCGTGGCGTAAGGTTGACCCGGCACTTGTGCCACTGGTGGCGATCAGCCACCAGTGCCGATTGACTGATCGGTGCGTTGCTACATACGAAACGAGCACGGGTGGCGACACACACTGCCGTCGTACCGATGGCCGATTCCAATTTGCTGCACCGACTGTGCGCGCTGGCCGAGCACCGACGCTGGTTGCTCGGTGTTACGGCCAGCGCGCGCTATCGCTCGCTCGGCGTGGCGCTGGTGGCCACGCTGGGCAGCGGCGCCGACAGCCAGGTCGAAGTCATCGCGCATCGCCGCGCGCCGCTGCCCGGCGACTTGCGCAATTCGCTGCAAAGACTGCGAGCGGGCCGCGTTCGCTCTGCGGTGGATGCGGACGTCCTGGCGGCGCAGTTGGCCGAGCGCCAGGCCTTGCTGCTGGACGAATTCGCCGCCGAGGTGGCGCCCATCTGGAATCACGTGTCCGCCGTCGCGGTACACACTCCCGGTGTGTGGCGCCAGCAGCACGGATTGATCGGCTACGCCGGTCTTTGTGACGCGGCACGCCTGGCGGATCTCAGCGGGCTGAACGTCATCGACGGCTTTCCTTATCGCGACCTGGCGCAGGATGGCCGCGGACGCCCCTTGTTGCTGTTGCCCCTGTGGATGCTGCTGCACGACGCGCGCCAACCGCGTATGGTCGTGGATTGGGGCCGCCGCCCGCGGTTGGTCTACCTGCCCGGTTCGCGCGATGCGTCGGCGGCGGCGCGCACCATGTCTCTGTGCGTCGCTCCGCGGGCGGAATCCGGCAAGACGTTGCCGGCGGCGATTGCTCGGACGATCCGCGAACATTCCCCGCTCGCGGCCGAAGCGATCTTGTGCGGCCGCCCACTGGACAACGAGTCGTTTGAGTCGTTGCGCTGCGAATTGGGCGCGATTCGCTTGCTCGCGATCGAAGAGTTGGGCGTGGAATCCAGGGCGCTGCGGGCGGCGTCGGTCGCCCTGCTGGGACATTTGCACCTCGACCAGACGCCGGCCAACATTGCCGCCGCCACCGGGGCACGCACACCCCGCGTGTTGGGCCGACTGACGCCCGGC
>JBGSYQ010000448.1:0-2452 GCA_041750795.1 Pirellulales bacterium
GCAGCAGGTCGCCCGGCTCGTCCGCGCTGCTGCGCGGCAAATCGTTGCCCAGCGGCGGATAGGTCGTGGCCGCGTCGAACGCGATCGGCGATCCGTCGATCCACAACAGAAGCTGGTTGTCGACGTTGGCGAATTCGATCCGATGGCTGCCGGCGCCGCGCACGCTCGTCGGCGCACGCGGTTGGTAGTCGTCGCGGCCGTCGATGGCCAGTTGCGCCTCGCCGCTTTGGCAATCGATCTGGCAACGGAACTTCACGCCGCCTTCGACCAGCTCGAACAGCGCCTTTCCCTCGGGCCTGGTGATATCGAGTTGGCATTCGACGAGCAGATCGCCGACCCAGTGTCGACCGAGCAACTGCCCCTGCTCGCGCGGATCGCTGCGCTGCAAGCTGGTGTCGTAAGCATAAAAATCGGTGATCAAGCTGGGGCGCGGCCGGTAGTCTTCTGGCAGGGCGCCCTTGGAGAGCAGCCGCCAGTCGTCCAGCGTCGGCACGTAGTGGCGATAACCTAGCCAACGAATGCCCGGGTCTGAGCCGTCGATCTCGTAGCTTCGGCTGCCGTCGCCGGTGGTCCAGCCGACCGATTCCTCCGCGGCGGCGCCGCTTGGCTGCGGTTGCCAGCGCAGCGGCCAACCCTTGGCGGTCATCGCGTCGACGACGAAATCGTTGTCGTACACGATCTGCTTCATGGCCTGCAGTTTCTCAGGCGGGCGACGCTCGAGATGAAACGCATCGGCGCCGGGCGGCTTGATGTACAAGTCGCCGTGCCACAAGCGCACGGTCTCGCCCGGCAGCCCTACCATGCGCTTGATGTAGTTGGTCTCCGCCCCACCCGGAAACTTGAACACCGTCACGTCCCAGCGCCGCGGCTCGCTGAAATCGAAGGTGAACTTGGAAACCAGGATGCGGTCGCCGCCGTAGGTTGGATACCGACGCCCCTCAGGCGTGCGCGGGTCGACGTCGAGCGTGTAGCGGCACAGCGGGCAGGTGACGTAGACCACCTCGTTCAGCGGACCGCGATAGCCGGCCTGCTGCGCCACGTCGTCCGACTCGCTGCTGGCGCCGGCCGCATAGTGGTAGCCGCACTCCGGACACTCCACGTCCTTGTGCGCGCCCATCAGCGTGGGCGCCATCGAGCCGGTGGGAATGACGAACGCTTCGGCCTCGAACGTGCGAAACAGAAACGCCAGGATGAACGCCACGACGATCGATTCGACCGTCTCGCGCAGCGCCGCCTTGGAAAGAAACGACGGCAAGCGCGCAGCCTCGACCGACGCCTCCTTGCGATCGGGGCGCGGTTGTTTGGCGGCGGCAGTACGCTTCTTGGCCATGGCGTGCCTGGGAGGCTTGGTAGTCAATACGGCAATGCAAGGCCGGCGGATCGGGCGATTCTCGCGGCGGGAGTGGGGAAATATAGCGAATTCGGCGAATCCTCGAAACCGAAATACCGTTGCCAGCGGGGTCATCCGCGGCAGGCCGCCTACCACCCGATCGCTCGGCCCACGATCCGCTGCCGGGAAACGCCCGGTTCGACCCACGTGCGGCTGTCGTCGGAATAGGGGCTGTTGTCACCCAGCACGAAGTATTCGTCGGGACCGAGCGTAAATTCGCGTTGCCCACTCGGGGGGCCAGGCGTGTAGTACACGTCGCGGAAAACGGACAGGTTTTCGATCGTGACGCTGGCGCCACGCGTGCCCACGGCCACGGGCACCACGGGGCCAGCCGCGTCCGGGCCATGCGGTTCGAAAGCATGCTGCACCAGCAGTCGCCCGTCGAGCGCCAGGTGAACTTGCTGGTCTGCTAGCAGCCAGTCGAAGACCATCGCTTGGCCCTGCGGAATCGGGCCAGCGTCCCATTGGGCAACCGTTTGATCGTCGTGTACGAGCGTGCCTGCGCCGCTGGCGACGTCGAGTCGAGCTACGAACAGATCGCCCGGCGCACGGCCGGCGAAGTACAGTTCACCGGCCGAAGCAACGGTCAGTTGGCCGCGCAAGAGCACGTCGCTCACTGCCGACAGCGCGCGCATCTCACCTTGATCGTGGGGGCTCTCGTCGAGGATCGGCCCGTCGCCGGCGGCGCCCGCGAAGTCGGTCAGCGCGGGATGATGATACTCGAGCCAGTGGATCGGATCGTCTGGCGACGTGGCTTGATCGGACGAATCGCCGGCAATCGAGTGGCGGCCGTTGTGATGCTGCCAACGCTGCGTTGCATCGCGCCATCGCCGGGCAGCTTCCGCTGGCTGTTTCGCAGCGGCAGCGCTCGTATGCACCGGCACGGCCATCTCGCGTGCCACCTCCAGCGGCTTGCGCGCAATGGCACCGTCGATCCACACTTCGCCGTCGTGCACCGCGACACGCTCGCCCGGCAGACCGACCACGCGCTTCACGCACCAGTCGCGGGGCGACTCGGGGCAATCGAGCACGACCACTTCCCAGCGCTCGGGCCGTCGGAGC
>JBGSYQ010000449.1:0-27584 GCA_041750795.1 Pirellulales bacterium
CGGCGGCGGCGGTGGTGGTCGCCGGTTGGGCTGGCGGTTGCTGGGTTTCGCCGTTGCGCGGGCCGAAGCGTCGCTGGCGATAGAGGGCCAGGCCGTGCGCGGCGTGATACAGGGCGCCGCACTCCAGGTCGAACTTCTGCGTGCGCTCCAGGCTTTCGACCAGGTTGGCCGCCGCGCGGGTTACCCAGGGCTGGTTCAGATCGTCGTCCGAAAGCGCCACGGTGAGAAACTCCAGGGCGTGGCCGGTGGTGCTGATGCGCGTGGCGATTTCGGGCGAGGTTGCGGGTCTGGCGAAATAGTTGGTCGAGAAGCTGCCGTCGGGCTGCTGAAACTGGCGTGCCGCGTCGACCGCGTCGCTCACCTTCTGTTGCGCGCGTTCCCACGGGCCGTCGCCCTGCGGATCGAGCGTGCCCCCCTCGCGCAGATAGCGCTGCAAGGCCACGGCAATGCCGTACATGCGGTGGGTGCCGCCGCAAGCGCTGTCGTCCAGGCTTTGCGCGGTTTCCATCTCGACGATTCGTGGAATCGTCCAGGTGGTGCCGTCCTTGGCCTGCCACTCGGCGTCGAGCGGCAAGTACGTGGAGAAGGCCATCAGCGTCCAGGTGGCCTCCATCCCGTCATAGATATCCCACTGCGCCTGCGTGATCAGGTCGGTCACTTTGTACTCCTGGCCGCCGGCGACGATCGATTGATCGTCCTGCAAGCCGGCCTGCGACAGGTAGCCCAGCCACTGGTCTGGGTGACCTTGTCCGGTTTTGCTGCCTGCGTCGAGCACGGCCGTCAAGCCGTGGTCGCCTTTGCGCAGCGTCCAGCCGCGCAGTTGACCTCCTTCCAACAAGTAGTCGAGTGCGCCGATGAGTTGGCCATCGTGCATCACCTGAAAATCGCGGCCATACGCCAAGACGCCGTGAACGATCTGCCAGGCGGCCTGATCCTTGGTGTCGAGATGGCGGTTGGTCGCCGTGAAGTCGATCGCCCGATCGATCCGATCGCGCAGCTCGTCGTCGCCGGGCAACTGGGCTTGTTCGGTTTTTGGCTCGGGCTTGCTGCAACCGAGTGAAAACGACAGGCAGCACGCTCCGCAAACTACGGCTGCACCTGCGGCGCGCCACAGATAACTCGTCATCGCGATGGGCTTCCTATGAACGAACGGCCACGGTTCCTAAGTCAGTCCTATCAATGCCAAAACCGCGGCGCGCGGACGAAGATTCGACGCCGCCGAAGCTTGGAGCTCACCCCGCCAAGTCGCAGTCGTCGTTGCTCTAGCGGCTTTGCGACTTGTAGGGATCGCGCCACGTGTGACCAGGCAAGGAGCAAGTGTCACCCGCTGGTTTTAAGCTCTTCGGCATTTTGAGGCAACTGTCTGGATAAAAAACGTCGTTTGCGTAAAATACAAAGAAATTAACGTTCTGGTGCCGATGATCGATTAGGCAGTTTATATATGGCTCGCGAGGATCGTACTCGATGCCCAGGCAGTTTACGGCGGTCGTTCGGCCGGGTCTCGGCGACCGGCTGCGATTGATGGTCTTTTCGATCGTGATCCTGCTGGCGGTGGCGCTGGCGGCGGTGGTCGTCACGGTGTTCCACTTTCGCGTCTTTCCGCAGCCGTCGTACGAGCGGGCGACGCGACTGGCGGCGGTCGAAACGTTGGTGTTCGTCATCGCCGGCAGCTTGTTGCTGGTGCGGGTTTGCCATCCGTTTTTGCGACGGTTGGAGGAAAGCGAAGCCCGGGTGCGAGCCATCGTCACGCTGGCGGGCGACGGCATCATCACGGTCAACCGCGAGGGCACGATCGAGACGTTCAACCTGGCCGCGGAGCGGATGTTCGGCGCCTCGCAAACGGCGGTGGTGGGGCGATCGATCGACGCGCTGCTGTTGTTGCCTTCGGGCACCAGTTTTCGGCAAGCGCTGGCCGAGCAGGATCTGAAGCATTTTCAGGGGCACACGGGCGACGCGTTGGCGCGGCGGCACGACGGTGCGCGCTTTCCGGTGGAGTTGTCGACCAGCCTGGTGCCGCTGGAAGAGCGTTCGATTTGCACGGTCATCGTGCGCGACGTGACCGAGCGCGAGGCGGCCGCCCGGCAGATGCGCACGCAGATGCTCAAGCTGCAAGAGGTGAAAGAGAACCTGGAAGCCAAGGCGGCCGAGCTGGCCAAGATCAATCGCGAGCTCGACGACTTCACGTACATCGCTTCGCACGACTTGAAAGAGCCGTTGCGCGGCATTAGCTCTTACTGCCAGATTCTGCTGGAAGACTATGGCGGCAAGCTGGACGACGACGGCCAGCGCCGCCTGCAATCGCTGGTCGGGCTGTGCCAGCGGTTGAGCCGCTTGATCGACGATTTGCTCACGTATTCGCAGATCGGGCGCACCGAGCCCGAGGCCGCGCCGATCGATCTGAACGAGATCGTGGCGGACGTGATCGACACGCTGGGTGCGGCCATCGACGAGCGCAACGCCGTGGTGCGCGTGCGGGGCGCGTTGCCCACGGTCGAGGCCGACCGGGTGCTGGTGGGCGAGGTGTTTCGCAACCTGATCGCCAACGCGTTGAAATTCAACGACAGCGCGCAGCCGGCGGTCGAGATCGGCTTCGACGGCATCGCGCTGTACGTGCGCGACAACGGCATCGGCATTCCCGAGTGCCATCACGAGGCCGTGTTTACGATGTTTCGCCGCTTGCACAGCCGGCGGCAGTACGAGGGCACGGGCGCGGGTCTGACGTTCGTGCGGAAGATTGTCGAAGCGCACGGCGGCAGCATCTGGTTGGACAGCCAGCCGGGCTGCGGCACCACGTTCCATTTCACGCTGACGGCGGAGGCCGCTTATGCCGAGCAAGAACCTGCCGGTTGTGCTGTTGGTTGAGGACAGCCCGGACGACATCGACTTTGCGCGCCGCGCCCTGTTGCGCAGCGGCGTCGAGCATCGGTTGGTGGTGGCCGAGCAGGGGGACCAGGCGCTGGCGCTGTTGACCGGCGAGCAAGCCGCGCCGGGCTACGTCCGCCCGCTGCGGCCCGCACTGGTGCTGTTGGACCTGAACATCCCGGGCATGAGCGGGCGCGCGTTGATCGCGCGCATCAAGGACGACGCCGAGCTGCGCGCGATTCCGGTCGTCATTCTGTCCACGTCGGAGCACCGTTCGGACATCGAAAGCTGCTATTTGGCGCACGCCAACAGCTATCACACCAAGAGCGACGACCTGGCCGAGTACCAGGAAACGGCGCGGCAGATCATGCAGTACTGGCTGTCGAGCGTGGTACATCCACCGGCGGCCGGCGAGCTGGTCTCCAGCGAATCGCCCGCGGCGCGGTAGCATCTGCCGGCGGCGAGGCGAGCGCGGCTGGGGTGCTCGGCTAGGGCCGAACTGGTGCACTTGCTACGATGGCGGACAGGAAGGGCGTCCGTAAATCGTTTCGCCAGGCTGCGGTACGCCGCGATGGCAGAACTGCCGGACGGGCATTTGCGTAGAATATCAGCGGGCTGCCGCAGGGCGGCTGCGGAAAATACAAGAACCGGGCGGGCACCGCGAACAACTTGCAGGGGCGCACCCGCCCGACGGCACCATGCTTCCTAGATCATTTGGCTTCCGAGGTAAATTGCGATGATGTTTGGTTGGTTCGATCCGTGGTATCTGCTGTACGTGGCGCCCGCTTTGTTGCTGGCACTGTGGGCGCAAATGCGCGTGAAGCTTACGTATGCGCATGCCCAGCAGATGCCCGCACCCTTGAGCGGCGCCGCGGCCGCGCGGCATATTCTCGACTCGGCCGGGCTGACCAGCGTGGCCATCGAGCAAGTTCCCGGGCACTTGAGCGATCACTACGATCCGCGCGACAAGGTGCTGCGGCTCAGCCCCGAGGTTTATCAAAGCCGCACGCTGGCGGCGGTGGGCATTGCCGCGCACGAATCGGGCCACGCGCTGCAAGACGCACACGCTTATGCGCCCATGGCCATCCGCAACGCGGCCGTGCCGGTGGCCAGCTTCGGCAGCCAGGCCGGCATCTGGCTGATCATTGCCGGCGTTATATTCCAGCCGCTGCAGATGCTGGCTTACGTGGGGTTGGCACTGTTTGCCGGCGTGGTGTTCTTCCAACTGGTGAATCTGCCGGTGGAGTTCAACGCCAGCACCCGCGCCAAGCAGCAACTGGTGTCGCTGGGCATCATTAACGACGAGCAGTTGGTCTACGTCAAGAAGGTGCTCGACGCCGCGGCCTGGACCTACGTGGCCGGCACGCTGCAAGCGATCATGATCCTGCTGTACTGGCTGATGCGCGTGAACAGTCGGCGGAGTTGATTGCGCGTCAACCTGCTGGCGACTATTTCCTCGCGCGAGGATGCCTTAGCGACACCCAGGCGCCGTTCGAGGCGCTGCTGGCGACGCATTGCTGGATGAAGAACATGCCTTCCACACCGTCGTTGATGTTGGGATAGACGGTGTCGGTGGTTTCGAACTTCTGGCCGGTGGCGCGCAGCGCCATGTTGTCGAACGCGGCGCGGTAGACGTTGGCAAACGCCTCGAAGAAGGCTTCGGGATGGCCGCTGGGCAGCCGGCAGGCGGCCTTGCCCGACTCGTTCATGTGCGGCGCATTGGGATCGCGGGTGTAGATGGCGTGGGGATGCCCGTTGCGGCGATAGATCATGTGGTTGGGTTCCTCCTGCCGCCACTGGAGCGAGCCCTTGGTGCCGTCGATCTCGATGAACAGGTCGTTTTCGCGGCCGTGGCTGATCTGCGAAGCGGTGACGCTGCCCAGTGCGCCGTTCTCGAAGCGGACCACGGCCTGGCCATAGTCGTCCAGCTTGCGGCCGCTTTCGAAGGTCTTCAAGTTGCAGGAGATTGCTTCGGGCCTGAGCCCCGTCATGTAGCGCGCCAGGTTGTAGGCGTGCGTGCCGATGTCGCCGAAGCAGCCGGCGGCGCCGCTTTTGGCCGGATCGGTGCGCCAGGCGGCCTGCTTCTGATTTTCCTGTTCCAAGCGGGTGCGCAGCCAGCCTTGCATGTAACAAGCGCGCACGGCGTTGATCTCGCCCAGCTCACCGGAGAGGATCATCTCGCGCGCCTGGCGGACCAGCGGATAGCCGGTGTAGTTGTGCGTCAGCGCGAACACCACGCCCGAGTTGTCGACGATGGTGGCCAGTTGCTCGGCCTGCTCCAGGTCGAGCGTCATGGGCTTGTCGCACACGACGTTGAAGCCGGCTTCGAGCGCGGCTTTGGCAATGGCGAAGTGCGTGTGATTGGGCGTGGCGACCGTGACGAAGTCGATCCGCTCGTCGTCCGGCAGCTTCAACTCGGCGGCGACCATCTCGCTGTACGATCCGTAAGCGCGCTCGGGCGGAATGTCGTAATCCGGGGCGGATGCCTTGGCCTTGGCCGGATCGCTCGACAGCGCGCCGGCCACCAGAGCCGCCCGATTGTCCAGCACCGCGGCCGTGCAGTGGACGCGACCGATGAATGCTCCCTGGCCGCCACCGACCAGAGCCATGCGAAGCTTGCGATTCAATGCGCCGTTGGTGGACATTCCGAGCGATCTCCCTGTTGCGGCCCGCGACGTGCACGCTCGCGTGCAGGCAATCCTGCCAGCGAGCGTGCCGGTTCGTGCGTCGTTCGATTCGTGGCACGGGTCGAGCCGTGGCGGCTCACCCCGTAATCGTGGGTAAAGTGCCTCATTTTTAGCACATCGGCCGGCGGCCGCCACCTGCCGGGATACAAAAAATCACCGCGCCCACGCGACGAGTGCCTCACCGCGACACCATCCGACACGTAGCTGGATTCGCCAGAATTCAGCCGGTTGAAAACTCCACGCCTCTGAAGTCTGGCGACTTCAGCTACCGGGAAAAATGGCGATGGCGAACTCGACTGGCTTTCAGCGGTCGCAGGCGGTACGATCCAGGCAGATAGCGCCGGCTCGGCGGGGCCTCGGCCTGGCACGAACCGGCGCCTTGCCGGCGTCACGGGGCGACCGAACAATAACTTTCTGATTCTCTGACCCCTCACCCGACCCTCTCCCGCAAGGGGCGAGGGAGATGCGGAAAAGTTATCTTTCGGTCGACCCTGAAAGTGAGCCGCGTCGTTTCGCAGTTTCAGCCCCTCGAGCTGGCTCGGTCAACGAGCCGGCGGAGTCGATTTTTGCATGCGAGATTCGAGAATTGCCTGGCTGCTGGCCGGCGCCGCGGGCGGTTTGGTGCTGGGCTTGAACCTGGCTGGCATCTGGCCGCAGATGCCGCTGCACGCCGTGGCCACGCACGGACAAGACAACTTTGCCATCTGCACCGCGCCGATGGACGACGACGTCGAGGCCGTCTTCATTCTCGACGACGTGACCGGCGATCTGAAGGCCGCCTGCTTGAACATCCAGATGCGGCGCTTTAATACTTTTTTTGATTACAACGTGATGCGCGACCTGCCGGCGCCGCAGGGCAGAGGAGGCAACTATCGCATCGTCAGCGGCGTCGCCAGCATCCGGCAAAACGTGGCCGCCGGACAATTGGCGCGCTCCGTGGTCTACGTGGCCGAGATTTCCAGCGGCCAGGTTGTTGCCTATGGCATTCCGTGGGTGCCGGGCCGCGCCGCCAGCCTGGTGCCGTTCAAAGGCACGCTGGTACCGCTCGACAAGTGGCAGTTTCGCGAGGTCGCGATTCGCAACCCTTGAGTTTCCCACCCTATTGACGTTTCTCACTCTTTGACATTGTCCCACCACCGTGAACGTCTTCGTCAACGGCGACCCGCATAACGTTTCCGAGGGAACGACCGTCGCCCAGTTGCTGGCCGAGTTGGACGTGACCGCGCGGCACATCGCCGTCGAGGTCAATCTCGAGCTCGTGCCGCGCACGCAGCACGCCGAACACCGGCTGCGCGAGAACGATCGGCTGGAAGTCGTCACGCTGGTCGGAGGAGGCTAATCGCAATGGCACTTGGCGCTCAGAATCCCCCGCCGCAATTGGACGGTCGCCTGCAGGTGGGCACGCACACGCTGGCCAGCCGGCTGATCGTCGGCACCGGCAAGTACGCCAGCTATGAACAGATGGCCGAGGCGTTGGCGCTTTCGGGCACCGATTGCATCACCGTGGCGGTGCGCCGCGAACGGCTGGTCAATGCCGCCGGGCAGAACATTCTGGAACACATCGACACCGGCCGTTACACGCTGTTGCCGAACACCGCCGGCTGCTTCACGGCCGATGACGCGGTGCGCGTGGCGCGGCTGGGACGCGAGATTTTGTTGAGTCTGCAAAACCCGGGTGCCGATTGGGTGAAGCTGGAAGTGCTGGGCGACAGCAAGACGCTCTTGCCCGATCCGATCGCCACGCTGCAAGCGACCGAAAAACTCGTGGCGGAAGGGTTCCAGGTGCTGTGCTATACCAGCGACGACCCGGTGGCCGCGCGGCGTTTGAAGGAGGCCGGCGCCACCAGCGTGATGCCGGCCGGCAGCCCCATCGGCTCGGGGCAGGGTATTCTCAATCCCAACAACATCCGCATCTGCCTCGAGTATCTGAAGGATGGCGACCCGGACTATCCGGTGATCGTCGACGCCGGGGTGGGCACTGCCAGCGACGTGACCATCGCCATGGAACTGGGCGTCGACGGCGTGCTGTTGAACACGGGCATCGCGCACGCGGCCGATCCGCTGCAAATGGCACTGGCCATGCGCTCGGCCATCGAGGCCGGCCGCCTGGCCTACCTGGCCGGCCGCATTCCGAAGAAGCTGTCCGCCACGGCCAGCAGCCCCCAGAGCGGCACGATCGCGCCCAAGCCGCGGTGATGATTCGCAGCCGAGCCGCGGTGATGATTCGCAGCCGAGTCGTTGGTTCACTGCCGAGCCAGCGCTAGTACGGCGCGCCGGCCGGGCCGAGGCCGCGTTCGACCGCGGGTTGCTCCAAGTCGTCGAGCACGGTCTTTTGGCCGGTCATTCCTAGATAGATGACGGCTGCCAGCAAGTTCATGTAGGGCACGACGACCAATACACCAAGCCCGCACGTCACAAGTGCGACCACCATGCTGGCGATGCCCGCGACGACGTACGTGGCAAATAGCGTCCACTTGTTGCCGTCGGTTGCTTCCACGCTCTTGCTGAGCGAGCCGCTGATGTCAGTACCCTGATCGACCAACATGTAAAGCGACTGTGAAAGCATGAGTCCGATGATGATGCCTGGCACGATCAATAGTACCAATCCGCCAGCCACCGCGAGTTGAACAATGATCTGGACCGCCACGCCATAGACGATCCATCGGTGGCCACTGAACAGGACGGAAAAGTCGGTTGGCTCGCCGCGCGCTACGCGCAGCATGAAGGCGATCATGCCCAATGCGAAGTACCACCCGACGGCTTGTAGCGCGATTTGTTGGATGAGCCACGCCGCAACGTAGGCAATTCCTTCGACCTGGTTCATGGCGGCAGTAGACATCGCGGCCACTATTCCGCCCGCAACGACGACAGCAGCCAAAAAAATCAGACCGGCCACGACGCAATCACCGAAATTCTGCTTGAAGATCTCCCAGGTGCGGCTGAACACGTCGCCCATGTCGATGCGCGTGGGACGGAAGCCGCGGTCGACTCCCGGCCCGGATGCCGCGATGCCATGCGCAACGGGCGAACGATAGGGATTCGACGAATCGCCGGCGGCAATCGTGTCTCGAAGTCCCGGCGGCACCTGGGACTCTGGATCCGAAAAGGAATCGGCCGGTTGCGGCGGAGGAGGCGGCGTCTGCCCCGTGTCGGGGACGGTTGTCACGGTGCCGCATTGCGGGCACTTGGCGCTCTTGCCCGCCGTGCCATCGGGGGTGCGCAGCAACCGGTCGCACTTCGTGCAACGAAACTCGATGGGCATCGCATTTCTCCGCAGGGTGTCGGGGCGGGCTTGGGCAGAGGGGTGGCTACGAAAACATAGCATAGCCCCGCATGGCTCACCAATCCGAGCTTTTGCGATCGGGCGCCGTGCGAATCGAGCCCCGTAGCTGGACTCGCAAGAGTTCAGCCCTGTAGCTGGACTCGCAAGAGTTCAGCCCCGTCGGACTTGCTCGGCAGGCACTATCTGAAGTCTGGCGACTTCAGCTACCAGTTGGACTCGCCAGAGTTCAGCCCCGTCGGACTTGCTCGGCAGGCACTTTCTGAAGTCTGGCGACTTCAGCTACGAGTGCTACGGCTATCGGCCTTTCAGGGAAACTGTTAGCTTGAAAAAATTGTCACCCCGTGGATGGTAGTAGTTCGCTGCACGACGTCGCAATTTGGCAGAATAGGATAACCCACGGACAGCTTGAAGGCTGAACGTCAACCACATCATGCTCACGCCGGAAGACATTTTGGGGCTCGCGGGACGCATTGCCGCGCGGCTGGAAAACTACGAACAGCGCGGCGAGCAACTGGCCATGGCCGAGGCGGTCGCCCGGGCCATTCAAAAGCGGCATCACCTCATCGCCGAAGCGGGCACGGGCGTGGGCAAGAGCTTCGCCTACCTGGTGCCCGCCATCCTGGCCGTCGCGCAGCAGGAGGCGCCTGCGGGCGAGGAGCCGCGCGAGCGGCGCGTGATCGTCTCCACACACACAATCAGCCTGCAGGAGCAATTGATCGAGAAGGATCTGCCGTTTCTCAACAGCGTTATTCCGCTGGAGTTCTCGGCCGTGCTGGTGAAGGGGCGGCAGAATTACGTCAGCCTGCGCCGCTTGCGGCTGGCCAACCAGCGGGCCAGGAGCGTTTTTCGGCAGGACGAAGAGCTTGCGCAATTGCGGCAATTGACCCGCTGGTCGGCGGAAACCGGCGACGGCTCGCTGTCGGACCTGGACTATCGCCCGCTGCCGAGCGTGTGGGACGAAGTGGAAAGCGACAGCGTCAATTGCCTGGGCCGCCAGTGCCCGACGTACAAGGACTGCCACTACTACCGTGCGCGGCGGCGGGTGCAGAACGCGCAGATCCTGATCGTCAACCACGCGCTGTTTTTCAGCGACCTGGCGTTGCGACAGGCCGGCGCCAGCATCCTGCCCGACTACGACGTGGCCATCTTCGACGAAGCCCACAACCTGGAAGGCGTGGCCAGCGACCACCTGGGCGTGCATCTCTCGTCGGGGCAGATCGAATACGTGCTGGGCAAGCTCTACAACGAGCGCACGCAACGCGGGCTGCTGGTACACCACAAGATGGCCGAGGCACAGCAGGAGGTGGAAGCGGTCCGGTTCTACGCGGACGATTTTTTCGCCGACCTGGGCGATTGGTCCGTGCGGCGCGGCAAGCCGACGTTGCGCGTGGGCGAGCCCGAGATCGTGCAGAACCGGCTCAGCCCGGCGCTGGTGAAGCTGGCGCGCACGCTCAAGCAATGCGCATCGCGCGTTCCGGAGGAAGATCGGCTGGACTTTTCGGCGGCGGCCGAGCGGCTGCAAACGCTGGCTACGCTGTTGGAAGATTGGCGCACGCAACGCCAGCGGGACACGGTCTATTGGCTGGACTCGGCGCGCAGCAAGCGCGGCCGCCCGCGGATGACGCTGGCCTCGGCGCCGTTGGACGTCGGCCCGGCGCTGCGCGAGCAACTGTTCGCCAAGGTGTCGACCGTGGTGATGACCAGCGCCACGCTGTCGGTGGGGCGCGAGGGCTCGTTCGATTTCTTCAAGTCACGCGCCGGATTGACCCAGGCCGAATGCCAGCGCTGGGGCAGCCCGTTCGATTACCAGAAGCAGGCCGAGCTGATCCTGGTGGACGGCATGCCCGACCCGACCGGCGACCGCGATCGCTACGAGCGCGCGGCGGTGGCGATGATTCGCCGCTACGTGGCACGCACCGACGGGCATGCGTTCGTGCTGTTCACCAGCTATGAGATGATGAACCGCGCGGCGCGGGAGTTGACGCCCTGGCTGGCGGAGCACAATCTGGACCTGTTGAACCAGGGGGACGGCCTGCCGCGCAGCCAGATGGTGGCGCGGTTTCGCGAGAATCCGCGTGCCGTGCTGCTGGGCACCGACAGTTTTTGGCAAGGCGTGGACGTGCCGGGCGACGCGCTGGCGAACGTGATCATCACCAAGCTGCCGTTCAGCGTGCCCGACCGCCCGCTGTTGGAAGCGCGGCTGGAGGCGATCCGCGCGGCGGGCGGCAATCCGTTTGCCGATTATCAATTGCCCGAGGCCGTGCTCAAGCTCAAGCAAGGCTTCGGCCGCCTGATCCGCACCAAGCGCGACCACGGGCAAGTGGTGATTCTCGATCCGCGCGTCCGCAGCAAGCCGTATGGGCGGCTGTTTCTGGATTCGCTGCCCGATTGCCGGCGGACGGTGGAGGCGTTTAGCGCGGAGGAAGCGGTGCGGGAGTGAGTGGCTTTTCCCGCCCGTTGACCGCCTTGTTCGGGCAGCTTAAAGTGGAGGGTTAGGCACCTTGGGGCGGCGGTTGGGCGGGCCCCGTCGGGCGGATTTCCGGAACGATCCAAACCACTTCGGGCTCTGAATTTGCATGCTTGCCAAGCGCGTGATTCCTTGCCTGGACGTGGATCGGGGCCGAGTGGTCAAGGGCACCAACTTCGTCAACCTGCGCGACGCCGGCGATCCGGTGGCCGTGGCGGCCCGCTATGAGCAAGAGGGGGCCGACGAGCTGGTGTTTCTCGATATCTGTGCCAGCCACGAGCAGCGCGACATCATGCTCGACGTCGTGCGGCGCACGGCCGAGCAGGTGTTCATGCCGCTGTGCGTGGGCGGCGGCATCCGCACGCTCGACGACATTCGCGACCTGCTGTTGGCCGGCTCGGACAAGGTGTCGATCAACTCGGCGGCCGCGGGCAACCCCGACTTCGTCCGCCAGGCGGCCGCACGCTTCGGCAGCCAGTGCATCGTGGTCAACATCGACCCGAAGCGCGTGCAAACGCAGGGGCGCGAAGTTTGGGAGGTACACACCCACGGCGGCCGCAAGCCCACGGGCTTGGAGGCGGTGGCCTGGGCGCGGGAGGTCGAGCGGCTGGGGGCGGGAGAGATTGTGTTGACCAGTATGGATGCCGACGGCACCAAAAACGGCTACGATTTAGAGATCACCCGCGCCGTGAGCGACGCGGTGACGATTCCGGTGGTGGCCAGCGGCGGGGCGGGCAAGCCCGAGCACCTGGCGGACGCCATCAGCGAAGGCCACGCCGACGCGGCGTTGGCGGCGAGTATTTTTCACTTTGGCGAATTCACGATCCAACAAACCAAACGAGTGATGCGCGAGCGGGGTATTCCCGTGCGCGAGGCGGGCTAGTCGCCGAGCGCTGGAACGCGGGAAACTTGCAGGAACGGCTGACCCCTTAACACGGAGCACCGAGGAGGCACGATGGCTACCACTGTTTCCCCACCGATCACCAAAACCGGCAAACCGAAAGTGCGCCACCAAGAGCTGGAAGTCGACAAGCTGTTTGCGGCGCTGGTGAAGCTGGACGGCAGCGACCTGCACCTGAAGGTCGATTGCCCGCCGCACGTGCGGGTCAAGGGCACGCTACGCCCGCTGAATCGCGGCCCCATCGACGACGAAGAGATGGAGCGCCTGTTGATGCCGATGATGGACGAGCGCAACCGCAAGATCTACGCGGAGACGGGCGGGGCCGACTTTGCGCACGGCATCGAGGTCGACGGGGTGCGCTGGCGGTTTCGCGTCAACATGCTCAAGCAGATGGGGCACATGGGGCTGGTCGCGCGGCGCGTGAGCAACTGGATTCCCGACTTCGAGGGCTTGAACCTGCCCCCGGTGATGGAAAACCTGTGCAAGTACGACCAGGGCATGGTGCTATTGGCGGGCGTCACCGGCTCGGGCAAGACGACCACCATCGCCTCGATGCTCAACTGGATCAACGCCAATTATCGCAAGCACATTCTCACGCTGGAAGATCCCATCGAGTTCCTCTATACCGAGGACAAGTGCCTGATCAACCAGCGGGAGATCGGCCTGGACGTGATCGACTTCGAAACCGCCATGAAGCACGCGGTGCGCGAAGATCCCGACGTGATGCTGGTGGGCGAAATGCGCGATCGCGAGACGTTCATGACGGCCATTCACGCTGCCGAGACCGGCCACCTGGTGTTCGGCACGATTCACGCTTCGGGCGCGCCGTCGACCATCGGGCGCATTCTGGACTTGTTCCCCTCCGACATGCACCCGGCGCTGCGCAGCGCGATTGCCATGAACATGAAGGGAATCGTGGCGCAAAAGCTGTTGCCGTCGATCAAGCCGGGCGTGGGGCGCGTGCCGACGGTGGAGGTGATGACCTTCAGCCCCACGGTCCGCAAGCTCATCCTGGAAGAGAAGGACGAGAAGCTTTCGGATGCGATCCGCATCGGTCAGAAGGAAGGCATGATCGACTTCACCATGAGCCTGACGGATCTGGTGCAGCGCGAGTTCATCGATCGCGCCGTGGCCCTGGAAGTGGCTCCCAACCCCGAAGCGATCAAAATGGCTCTCAAAGGCATCGCCGTTTCGCAACCTGGGATTCTCTAATGCTGCGCTGGTTGTTCGTGGTTGCCGGTGCGGTGGCCGTATTGACCGTCGACGATTCCGTGGCCTGGGCCGACGAAGATGCCACCGCGTGGCCCGCGCTGAGTTTCTCGCGCGGCAACGGCGCCTATTTCAGTCCCTGGAAGATTCTCGGCTGCTGGGTCCTGTTCCTGTTGTGGGTGCGCACCACCGACTGGATCAACCAGGATGCGCAGCAATTGAAGCTGAAGTACGTGATGTGGAATCCCATCGCCTTCTTCAGCTTTTTGGTGGCGCTGGTGTTGTTCTGGTTGCTGCCGTCGTTCATCGTCGGCATCGTGCTGATGACGGTGGCCTGGGCCGTTCCGTTGGGATTCTACGTCCGCTACCGCAACAACGCGGTGCAAGCGTATGAAAAGGTGCTCACGCCCGCGCACATTCGCCAGTGGCTGGGCAAGCGGCTGAGCGTCATCGGTATCAAGCTCGAAGGGTCCGACGTCGATCCCCGCGACATGGGCCCGGACGTCAAGCTCACGCCGCTGGGCGGCGCCGACGAGACCGCCGACAAGGTCAATCTGCTCACCGCGCGGCAATCGCCCGGCTGGATGCCCACCCGCGAGTTGCTCGACGACGCGTTGCGGCAGCGAGCCACGCACGTGATGCTCGACTACTCGGCCGAAGCCACCAACATTCGCTACCAGATCGACGGCGCCTGGCTCGACCGCGCGCCCGTCGAGCGCGCCATCGGCGATCCGATGCTGGAAGTTCTCAAGGGATTGTCCGGGTTGAACGTCAAGGAACGCCGCAAGCGCCAGGAGGGCGTGTTGGGCGTCGAGGCCGAAAAGAAAAAGCTCAGTTGCTCGATCGCCAGCCAGGGCACCCAGACGGGCGAACGCGCTCTGCTGCACTTCACCAGCAAAAAGGCCGAGTTCATCTCGCTCGATGAATTGGGCATGCGTCCGAAAATGCAGGAGCAGCTCGACGCCCTGTTGGACGCCAACGGCGTGATTGTCTTCTCCGCCATTCCGGGCGGCGGCCTGAGCACCACCATGGACCTGGTCATCACGCACGCCGACCGCTTCGTCCGCAGCTTCGTGACCGTGGCGGACGAGAGCAGCCAAGAACGCGAAATCGAAAACGTGCCGGTCACGACGTATTCCGGCGCGGCCGGTGAAACTCCGGCAACCGTATTGCCGCGGCTCATCCGCACGTATCCCGACGTCGTCATCGTCCGCGACGTGCCCGACCTGGAAACGCTGACGACGCTGTGCGAGCAGGTCGAGCGGGATCGCATGGTCATGATCAGCGTGCGGGCGCGCGAGGCGGTCGAGGCGCTATTGCGCGTGCTGATGCTCAAGATACCGCCGGCCGATTTCGCCGCGGTGGTGACCGGCGTGCTCAACGTGCGGCTGGTGCGCAAGCTGTGCGAGACCTGCAAGGAGGCGTATCCGCCGCCCCCGCAGGTGCTCAAGCAGTTGGGCTTGCCGGCCGGACGCATCGAAAACCTCTATCGGCCCCCCAGCGGTCCGATCGATCCGAAGCATCCCGAGGTCGTTTGCGAGCAGTGCAACGGCATCGGCTACTATGGGCGGACGGGCATCTTCGAGCTGCTGGTCGTCGACGACAACCTGCGCCAGGTCTTGGCGGCCACGCCCAAGCTCGACGCGCTGCGCCTGGCGGCGCGCAAGGCCAAGCATCGCACGTTGCAGGACGAGGGCGTATTGCTCGTGGCCCGCGGTATTACTTCCATCCAGGAACTGGCGCGCGTGCTCAAACAGTAATTGGAACGAGCCATGCTCTACCTCAATATAGTGCTCCTGATCATGTTCGTCGTCGTCGCCGCGCTGCTGTACGGCGGGGGTCTGTGGGGCAACACGCTCAACCTGGTCAACGTGTTGACGGCCGGATTGCTGGCTACCAACTATTTCGAGCCGCTGGCCGAATGGCTCGACAAGCAGGAGCCGCGGCTGACGTACGCCTACGACTTCCTGTCGTTGTGGCTGATTTTCGCGGTGTCGTTCACGGTGTTTCGTATCCTTACCGACTACGTTTCCAAGGTGAAGGTGAAGTTCTTCAAGCCGGTCGAAGTGGCCGGCAGCGCCGTGATGGCGATCTGGGTGAGTTGGGCCTGGCTGTGCTTTGCAACCATGACCCTGCACACGGCGCCCCTCTCGCGCAACTACTTCTTGGGCGGGTTTCAGGAGCGGCCGGAATCGAAGATGATGTTTCTGCGCCTCGCCCCGGATCGGAAATGGCTGGCCTGGGCGCATCGCGAATCGCAGGGATCGCTGTCGCGGTTGAGCGACACGGCGCCGTTCGATCCGCGGGGCGACTTCATTCTGCGCTATGGCAATCGCCGCGAGCGATTCTCGCAGCAATTGACCTTTACGGCGCCCAAGGGCGCCTCGCCCATGGATGAGTTCATGAACCGGTAGTTCGGCCGGTTCAACCGCCGCGCATCTTCCACTCGGCGGCAAGTGAATGCACGGGCGATTTCGATCCCGCCTTGTCGCCGCGTCAGTAGCAGCGCGGTCCGCACCACCGGATAGGCCGAGGGAATTGGCGCCCGGCAAAACCACGTGGACGGCCCGCGAGTGCGCAACCGCCGGGCTGCCCGTCGAAAATTTCCATCGTGGGATGTTTCAACAAGCGCCAAGTGCGGAGCCAGGCTGCGAACCCCAGCGCAGCATAACGACTTGCGTTGCTACTCTGACATCGCATCGATGTGATGTCGCAGCTTTGCCGTCTCGACAGGGCGCCGAATTCTCGCGCGTGCCGTGACCGATCGCCGATGCATTGCGCGCGATCGGCAATGATCCGTTAGCGATCGCGCCGCGCCAAACGGCGTGAGCGAATGGTCCACACCGAGAGAACACACGAATCGCGCGCATTGCTCATCGCCGCCTAACGGTCGACGCTTACAACGGCAGCTTGAATTCCCGTCAGCTCCACCCGCTTGGTGAGAAAAGCATGCACGCGTCGCGAGCTCTTGAACGCTGTCTTCGCGGTCGCGGTGCGTTCACGTTGGTTGAACTGTTAGTGGTGATCGCCATCATCGGCGTGCTGGTGGCGCTGCTGTTGCCGGCGATCCAGGCGGCACGCGAATCGGCCCGTCGCACGCAATGCACCAACAATCTGAAGCAGATCGGCTTGGGCATGACGAACTATGAAGTGGCCAAGAAGCACTACCCGCCGGGAGAGCTGAAGCCCTCGGGCGTGGCGACCGGCGGCGGGCTAGCCTGGTCGTGCTGGTTTTTGCCGTATATCGAGGAGCAAAGCTTGTTCGGGTTGATGGACCTGAAGAAAGACATGCGCTCCGAACCGAACTGGAAGGCGGATCTGAGCGGTCCGACCAACACGCCGATCGCCGTTTACCTCTGCCCGAGCATGGCGCGGCATCAGAACCGGCGCGGCATGGATGGCCGACTCACCGATTTCAACGACAACGGCATCTATCAACCGGACTCCGGAGAGGGGATGGGGGCGATCGACTACATCGGCATCTCCGGACCGGGCAAGAACTGCATCAACTACATCAACGGCCAGAAGTACGGCGACAATCGCGGCATTCTGCTCAATATGGCCAGCGGCGGACCGTGCTTCGGAACGGCCCAAGAGTGCAGCGCCAAGACCATCAGCGTACGCAACATTCCCGACGGACTCACCAACACGATCCTGGTGGGCGAGTGCAGCGGGCGGGGCGTCGCCGACAGCAACGGCGACGCGCCCGGCGGCGAAAATATCAACGATTTGGACGGCGCCTGGGCCAGCAAGAGCAACATCGGAAAAATCAAGCTCAACGTCGACGTCGACGGCGTCTCGGCCATCAATCCGCCGGCACACGTCAACTGGGCCGAAGAGGAGTTCTTCTCCGACCATCCCGGCGGCGTCAACGTGCTGATGTGTGACGGCAGTGTCCGCTTCCTGGCCGACGAGACGCACTATCACGTCTACTATGCGCTTTGCTCGCGCGACGGCGCCGAAACCATCTCCGACGAGAGTCGGATCGAGTAGCGCGGCGCGCGGCGTCGCGGTAGCATTCCATGAGCGCCAGGTTCGAAACGCCCTAGATTCACGTGAGTTTCATTGACAACGGCGGATCATCGATTTCAATCCATGCCATCGAACGCGGTGGATGCTCGATCGCGTGGATTCGCCCGCGCGGTTTCAGGCGGCTCTTGATATCGCGTGCGTACCTCTACCACCCGTTCGCTTCACGGCACAACACTCGAGAGAACAACTCATGGCTTTTGCAACGTTCGTCGGACGCAATACCAGCAAGCGGAGCGCAGCGAAGCGCCCGAGCAACTCGCGATTGAACTTTGAGCCGCTGGAATGCCGGCGCGTGATGGCGGCCTACATCAACGAAATCTATTTCGATCCGCCGGGGTCGGGCGGCGACCTGGCCTACGAGTACATCGAGCTGCGCGGCACGCCCAGCATGTCGCTCGACGACCACTACCTGATCTTCCTGGAAAACGAAAACAACGTGCTGAATACCGGCAATCCGGGCACGATCGACACGATGTTCGATCTGAGCGGCGAGTCCTTCGGCAGCAACGGCTTTCTCACGCTTCGCCAGCAGAGCACACCGTTTACCGTGACGCCGGGCACGACCGATCTGGTCGACGCCGGCATCAACGACGGCTGGGGCGGCATCAACTCGACGTTGAACTATCATGCGGCCATCGATTCCGGCACCGGCCAACCTAATCTGGTTATCGAGAACAGCGGCTTCACCGCGATGCTGATCCACAATTCCGGCGGGGCCAGCTTCGCGCCCGCGATCGGGCAGGATCTGGATCTCGACAACAACGGCCTCGATCCGGCCGGCTCCGACGACAACGACTGGAACGATCACTGGACGATCCTGGACGCAATCGGCATTCACAGCGAGTTTGGCGAGGCGCAATACGGGCGACTCTATGCGCCGATCAACTTCGGTCCCGAAGGTCCCACCAACATCGAGCCCGGGGCTACCTACGTGGCCGTGGGCTACGAAATCGAATACATCGCACGCTGGGGCAACTCGACCGGCCAGACCGCCGCGGATTGGCACATCTCGAATCTCACCGACAACCCGCTCTCCGGCTACACCGGCACCGGGGACTTTCGCCAGTCCGGCAGCCCACACGGCAGCCCCACGTTCGTCGAAAGCAACCAAGGTGTCCCCTACGGCACCAACCTGACCAACACCCTCGGCGCGCCGAACTATCCCGGCGTCACCAACTCCACCGTCGAAGGCCGTCACATCTTCTACAACCAGTCGACGTTCGACGGCAACAGTGCCGCCATCAACGCCAACGACAACAACGCCATCGCTCCGGACAAGTCCCCCTTGTTCATCGGCGCGGGCCAGGCGCAGTTGGCCAATATCACGAACTTTACCCGTGGTATCAACGGCATCATGGTCGACCTGTCGACCGGCGTGGATCACTCGGGCATCACCGCCTCCGACTTCATCTTCAAGGTCGGCGCCAACAACACGCCCAGCTTGTGGGCCGTGGCCCCGGTCCCCAGTGCCCTCTCGGTCACCGCCGGCGGCGGCGTCAGCGGCGCCGACCGGGTGACCATCACCTGGGCCGACAACGCCATCGCCAACCAGTACCTGCAAGTGGCCGTGCGGGCCAACGCCAACACCGGCTTGGCGCCGACGGGCATCATGGTCGATCCCGATGGTCCCGGCGCAGCGTCGGCCGTCGACGTCGGCGACGTGTTTTTTTTCGGTCACTTGTTGGGAGAAACGGCCACCAGCACACCGGCGGGGAGCTTCGCTCGCACGGTTGCTGCCGATCGTGGTCCCATTTTGGCCGGCGGCACGCAGCTCAACGTGGGCATCACCAATACGCTGGACGTCAATAAGAGCAACAGTATTACGGTGGCCGCCGATGGCGGTCCAATCCTGGCCGCCGGCACAGGATTACTGACGCGTATCAGCATCGGCACCACTGGGCCCTTTGCACCGGAAGGCGAAGACGGCGGCGACGCGGGCATTGCCTCGGCGTTGGCCAGCACCGGCAGTGTCGACTCCACCGAAACTGCGTTGCCGGGTGGCGACACGCTTCCCGTCAGCGTTGCGGCGCGACTGGACGACGCTGGTGCGACGCCGCGAATTGCTTTGCTCGCGGCGGTCTTCCGAACGCTGGTCGACGACGATCGCGATACGCCGTTCGATGGCGATAGCAGCCTGTCGGAGGTCAACGTGGACGACGAGTTGATCGAGGCGCTGGCGAGTGCGCGGTAGTTGAGATCAAGCGGTAGTTGAAATCAAACTGCCGCGGAGCGAGTGGTTGGGCGGACCGTGTCTCGTTGCGGCGATTCGCATTAAGAGTGCTTCACTGCGCGGAGCTGGCCGCTTCGTGCTCAAGCACCCCCAGGATGATCTTGCGCAGCTTGGGCTCGGCCTCGTTGGCCGTGGCGATGATCTCGGCCACGTCGACCGGCGCAAGCGCGTCGGGCAGGCAGACGTCGGTCACGATGGAGCAGCCCAGCACGCGCAGCCCGCAGTGTACCGCCGCGATCACTTCCGGCACGGTGGACATGCCCACTACGTCGGCGCCGATCTGGCGCAGAAAGCGATACTCGGCCCGCGTCTCCAGATTCGGGCCGAGCACGGCCACAAACACGCCTTTGTGCGCCACGAAGTTCTCGCGGCGCGCGATTTCCAGGGCCTTGTCGATCAACGCCGGATCGTACGGTTGCGACATGTCCGGAAAGCGCGGACCGAGACTGTCGTCGTTGATGCCCACCAGCGGGTTGCTGCCCATCAGGTTGATGTGATCGTCGATGAGCATGATGTCGCCGCGGCCGTAGTTGGGATTCATGCCGCCACAGGCATTGGTGACGATCAGCAGCTCGGCCCCCAGCGCCTTCATCACTCGCACCGGCAGCGTGATCTGCTGCATGCTGTAGCCTTCATAGGCGTGAAAGCGTCCCTCCATGGCAACCACCGGCACGTCGGCCAGCGTGCCGCACACCAGCCGGCCGCGATGCCCCGTGGCCGTCGATCGCAGAAAGTGCGGAATCGATTCGTACTCGATCGAAGCTTCCTCGTCGATCTCTTCGACCAGGGGCCCGATGCCCGTGCCCAGGATGATTCCCACCCGGGGAGCGCGTTGCCAATGCTTGCGGATTTCGCCGACGGCTTCCTCGATTTGTTTTGCCAGATGGAGCACGGCGCGGCCCTCGACGAACAAACGTGCCAAGTGCGAAGCAACGCTTCGCACGGAGGCGCAACCTGTTGAATTCTTCGACAGGCTGCTAGACTAGCAAAATGCGAGGGCGACAACCATGAGCACATTGGATTCGGTCCAGAAGCAGCGGGAATACCTGTTTCCCGCGGTGGCGACCTACTACGACCAGCCGCTGACCCTGGTGCGCGGCGAGGCGATGCACGTCTGGGACGACGCCGGCAATCGCTATCTCGATGCCTGGGGCGGCGTGCTGACCGTCAGCGTCGGTCATGCCAATCCGCGTGTCGTGGCGGCCATCGTCGAGCAGGTGAAAACCCTCGCACACGTCTCCACGCTGTACGTCACCCAGCCGCAGGCGAACCTGGCCGAGCGGATGGCGCAAATCGCGCCGGGAAAGCTCCAGAAAAGCTTCTTCACCTCCAGCGGCACCGAAGCCAACGAAACGGCCATCGCGGCCGCCAAGCATGCCACCGGACGTTCTGAGATCGTCACCTTGCGCCACAGTTACTCGGGCCGCGCGCCGGGCACATTGGCGGCCTCGGGCCAGGCGCCGTGGAAACGCCTGCCGGCGCAGGTGCCCGGCGTGGTCCATGCGCACGCGCCTTACTGTTATCGCTGCCCGTTCCACTTGCAGTATCCGCAGTGCGGGCTGGCTTGCGCCGACGACATCGAAGAACTGATCCGCACTTGCACCACCGGCGAGATCGCGGCCTTCCTGGCGGAAACGATTCTTGGCTCTGGCGGATATATCGTGCCGCCCCCCGGCTATTTCGAGCGGGCCGTGGCCATCGCACGCCAGTACGGTGGGCTGTTCATCTGCGACGAAGTGCAAACCGCCTGGGGGCGCACCGGCGACAAGTGGTTCGGCATCGAGCACTGGAACGTCGAGCCCGACATGATCACCAGCGCCAAGGGCATGGGCAACGGCGCGCCGGTGGCACTGACCATCGCCACGCCCGAGGTGGCCGACAAGTATCCCGGCACAACGTTCGCCACCTTCGGCGGCAATCCGGTGTCGATGGCGGCCGCGCTGGCCACGCTGCAAGTAATCGAAGACGACGACTTGAAAACCAATGCCCGCGTGGTGGGCGACTATCTGCGCCAGAAGCTGCTGGAGTTGCAGGAGAAGTATCCGCTGGTGGGCGACGTGCGCGGGATGGGGCTGATGCAAGCCTTGGAGCTGGTGAAGGATCGCCAGACCAAGGAACCCGCTCCGCAGGCCGTACACGATGTGTTCGAGGAGACTCGGCGGCAGGGCGTGCTGATCGGCAAGGGAGGGCTGTACGGCAACGTCATTCGCATGGGCCCCCACCTGAACGCAACCACCGAACACATCGACCAGCTTGTGGCGGCGCTGGACAAAGGACTGGCATTTGCCGCCAAACGCTAGCAAGCGGCGCAGCACGCATCGATTCTGGTTGATTCCTGATGCGCCTGCCTAATAGCGAACCAGGCAGCCGGTGCCAGTCGGTGCGGGCGAGCTTGAGTTGGCCGCTCGCGGCGCCTACATTTAGAGAACGTGGCGCACCGGGCTGGCACATCCGGGCGTGCGGCTGAGTGTACTTTCGATCATCACTTCGCTGTTTTAAGGATCCTCGCAATGATTCGTCGCATGGCTACTCTGCTGGTATTGGCCGCGATTTTTATGACGGCGACGCGCGCCGGCGCCGAAGACGCGTACTTCGACTCCAACGGCGTCAAGATTCACTACGTGGTCGAGGGCCAAGGCGAGCCCGTCGTGCTGATCCACGGCTTTACCGCCAACATCGACATGCAGTGGAAGCTGCCGGGCATCCTTTCCAAGCTGAAGCAAGACTACCAGGTGATCGCGCTGGACAATCGCGGCCACGGCAAGAGCGACAAGCCGCACGATCCGAAACAGTATGGCCCCGAGATGGTCAACGACGTATTGCGCCTGATGGATCACTTGAGCGTTGCCAAGGCGCACATCGTGGGCTACTCGATGGGCGGCTTCATGACCAACTACCTGGTGAACCATCATCCCGAGCGCGTGGTGACGGCCACGCTGGGCGGCGCCGGCTGGTCGAAGGCCAACGACGAGCGCACCGAGTTCATGTCACTGCTGGCCGATTCGCTGGAAAACGGCAAGGGCATCGGCCCCTTGATCGAGCAGCTCACCCCGGCCAATCGCCCCAAGCCCCAGCCGCAGGAGATCGAGTTCGTCAATAAGATGGTCATGGCCAACAACGATCCCAAGGCGCTGGCGGCCTGTATCCGCGGCCTGCGCGGTGTGACGGTCACCGCCACGCAACTCCAAGCGAACCAAGTGCCCACGTTGGCGCTGATTGGCAGCGACGACCCGCTGAAGGTCGGCGTCGACGAACTGGCGCCCGTGATGGCCAACCTGACGGTCGAAGTAATCGAAGGCGCCGATCACATGACCGCCTTCAGCTCGCCCAAGTTTATCGGCGATCTGGAGCTGTTTCTCGAAGCGCATTCGCCGGTTGCCGCCGGCGCCGCCGGGGGTAAATAGCGTCCCCATCGATCAAGAGCAGCAGCGGCCAGCCGTAGCGCGCGGTTGGCCGCTACGTTGCGCGACGACGCACGCACCGTACTGCCACTGCAATCAGCACGCCACCCAGCAATATCGCAGCGGTCGATGGCTCGGGCACCAGGTGCGCGCTCGATGCCATCGTCGAGACCGAAGCGGGGTTGGCCGTGCCGACCATCAGCGCATTGATGATCCGCAAGGCGTCAAGCTGGCTGATCGTGCCGTCGCCGTTGACGTCGTAGAATTGGCGGTTCGTGGCCGGAATGCCCACCAATTCGTGCGGCTCGGCGCGAATCAACTCGTTGAAAATCAGCAGGTAGTCCAACGGGCTGACGACCCCGGAGCCATCGACGTCGAAGTAATTGCGCTGGTTCTGCCAGGGAGGATCGGCGCGGTTCAGCACGTCGAGGATCTGGCTGCCATACGTGGCCAAATCGGCAATCTGCGTCTGATCGCCCGGTATCACGGTGCCAGCGGGCTGGTTGTTCAACAATTGACTCGCGATCATGATGCCCACCAGCGTCCAATCGCCATCGACCTGGCGAAACACGCCACCGCCCGAGTCGCCGGTAGCGGCCTGGGCTTCGAACGCCAAAGCCGGCCGATCGAAGCGCGTGGCAAAACCGACCGTCGTGCTATCGATCAGGATCCGGTTGCTGCTGACTTCGTTCATTCCCCACCGCTTCGTGGCGGTGTTCAACAAAGTGTATCCGTGGAAATTGGCAAATGGTGGTCCCGCGGGGGTCCAAACCACGTCTGCGCCAAAACCGGTCACTTGCCAACCGTCGAGGCCGTTCGCGCGGTCGCGCCCGGCGCCGATCATGGTGACGGGTGTCCCCCCAGGCGGCCGCACCGTGCCGATCTGCAACGTCGGCAGCCCAGGGTCGTCGGCCAGGCGGAACATCCGCAAGTCGGGAGAACCCGCGGCCGCGATGCCCGCGTTCGTCAGTTGCGCGCCCGAACCTGGCACCATGTCGAACACGCGGCCATCGGAAAGACGAATCGAACCTTCGCCGACGTGGTTGGCGGTGAGCACCCAGCGATTGCCCAGGTAGACGGCGCTGGCCGAACCGCGCAGCGCCACGTTGTTCCAGCCCGGATCGTCGCCCGGCGCCACGGCGGTCACTTCCAGGTTGGACGTCGCCACGACCACCGCGCGCGCCGCCGGCGCTGTCAACAGCAAGAGCATCAGCGTGGCGACACTCCATTGCCGCGCCCTCAAAGCAAGGCGGCTCATTCGAACGTTCAACCGGCAGAAAATAGCAGGTTCGCGCGCAGCGCACGCGCGTTACCCCAGCATAGTCACGAGTAGCTCGCGATACCACAGCCAGGCGGTTCGCACAAAGGCAAGCTCCATGCAGCGGCGGCCTCGCTATTGAAAATCCGCGAACAGCGGCAGGTGGTCGGAGCCGAGGTCTTCGCCGACCCACGAGCGCACGCACTGCCAGCTATCGTCGTAAAGCACGTGGTCGATGCGGGTTCGATAGCTGAAGCGGCCCACGTCGGTGATCTTGGTGAAGCCGAAGCCCCAGCCGGTGTCGCCAAAGGCATTGTTGAGCCACGACCAATCGCGGCGATAGATGACGCTTTCGACCGGCATGTTGAAGTCGCCGGCAATCAGCTTCGATCCTTTGAAGCCGGCAATCCAGTGGCTGGTGGATCGCGACTCGACGGAGCGCTCTTCGAGCACGGATTGCATCTTGTCGCCGCCGTCCGGCTGCCGCGTCAACACGGCTTCAAGCCCTCGACGCGGCGTTCGCAAATGAATGTTGAAGAGCTGCACGGTCCGATGGGGCGTTTGCACCTGGAAGCGAACCACCACCTTCGTGGTCAGCGCAAACGGGTGCGGCAGGTACTGCTGCTTCACGATGGGCCAAGGACTGGCCACGATGAATTCGTCCTGCACGATGGCGTGCCAATGCTTGGGCCATTGATAGTCGGCCGACCAATCGCCCTCCTGCAACACCACCAGATCGGGCTTCGTCTCGCCGATCATCTGCGCCAGCCTGGGAATATCCACGGCCCGGCGGTCAACGTTGTACGTCAACATTCGAAACGACGCCGGAGCATCGGCCGACGCGGGCCAATGCGCCTCGAACCCCATGAACGGAAAGACCAGCACCACCGCCGCGACGGCCAGCACCCACAGCAAGCGGCGCCGCCAGACGAGCGCGGCCGCCAACAGCAACGGCAGCGGAATGCCGCACAGCCAGCGCGGCCCAAACAGCAGGATCGTGGCAAACGTACCCACGTCGCCGCGCAAGTACATCCACGCGCACAAGCCGACGATCGACACCGCGTAACCGACCATCAACACGGAAAGAATCCTCTGCCAGCGCGACGTCGTGCGCAGCGAGCGTGGTGGCGCGGCCGGCACCGCGGCCGTGCCGCCGTCGTGTCCGTGGGAACCTTCCGACAGGCTCATTTCGCGGCATCTCTCTGCTGCGATGTTTCCGTCGCGCGAATCCGTGCCAGCATGCTGCGAATGTCCCACACGGCGCGCACCGAAACGTACACCGTGATCGTCGAATACCACACCAGGCAGGCGATCATCAACCAGTACCAAAACGAGACGATGCTCATGGCTAGCTCACTCCCTCGGCACGCTCCGGCGGCCGCGCCAGCAGCGGTTTCAACAGCGAGCCGACGATCATGGCCGTGGCCGATCCGGCGAAGCCCGCCATGCCTGCATAGTTCGGCCCCACCCATCGTGCAAACTCGTTCGTGGCGGGGATCAGCTCGAGCGCCAAGTAGCTGATGGGAAACGCAGCGCCGAAGAAAATCGCAGCGCCCGCGCCCCAACTGTTGGCCTGCGGCCAATAGCAACAGGCGATCAGCAACACGGACATGCTCGACAAGTAGATCGTGCCGGTGATGGTCAAATACGTCCAGATGTCTCCTTGCAGCGGATACCACAACCCGAAAATCAATAGAAACACGCCGATCAAGGCGACGATCGAGCGGTTCCAGCGCAGCCCGCGCCGCTCCGACCACTTCGATTTTCGAAACGGCGCCAGGATGTCATTATAGATCACGCTGCCCCAGGTGAGCATGTAGGACGAGTCGGTGGACATGTCGGCGGCCAGCATGGCGGCGATCATCAGGCCCATCAATCCCACCGGCACGTGCGTGCTCATGAAGGTCGGCATGGCCAGCGCGCTTTTGCCGTCGCCGATCACGCCGGGGGCCAGCGTCGCCAGCGCGGCGATGCCCCAGATGCCGGGGATCACGAACCGGCACACGAAAAAGAAGCTCGTGCGCGTGTAGATCTTAAGTCCCGTGTTGGTGTCCTTCGATGACAGCACGCGTGCGATGGTCGTCTGCCAGGTGAGCACGGCGGCCGTGTTCAGCAGGCCGTTGAAGATGACCCAGGACCAGCCGAGATCCGGCTTCACGAACGGATTGAATCCGCCGTCGCCGTGGTGCGCCTGCACGGTTTCGACCAGCGTGTTCCACGGCACCTGATAGAGGGTCACCAGCGTCACGGCCAGCAGCCCGCCGCTCATCACCACGAACTGCAAATAGTCGGTGATCAGCACGCTGAGCATGCCGCCGACGATGGTATAGACCGCCACCGCCACCAGTAGCGCCGTCATCGTGATTTCCAGATAATTCTCGTCAAACCCGATGACCGTTACCAGAAACTCTCCGCCTTGGCGCAGAAAAACTCCCATGTTCAACAATCCGCCCAGCACGATGACCACGCCGCTCAACCAGCGAATGCGCGGACCGAAGCGGCTTTCGAACAATTCGGCGATCGTGATCACGCCGCTGTCGCGCAGCGGCCGCACGCAAAAGCCCGTCCAGCCGATGATCAGCATGGCGACCGCCTCGATCAGTCCCGGCACGGCGCCGCCAAAGCCGTGGTTGTAGCCCAACTCGGCGGTGTACATGCAGGTGACGATGCCGAACTCGGTGGCCGCCAGCGAGGCCACACCCAGATAGACGTCCATTTCTCGCCCTGCGACCAGAAAATGCTCCACCTTGCCCACATATTTGCGCACGCTCAGACCGGCGATCATGGTGCCGATCAGGTACAAGCCGACGATGCTGCCGTCGATCGTCCAGGAAAAGTGCGACATGCGTGCGCGGGGGCGGAGGTCGGCGGTTGGTCGAGAGTTTGCCCCATGGTATGCTCCAAGGCGAGGATTACAAGCGTTTGGGCCGTGGCTACAATGGACTGCCGTACCCGCCCAGCGCGGTCCCGCCGTCCCACCCCAGCTCAGCCCGCCATGAACCGCACTTGCCGGCCGTTGCTCGTTGCAATCGCAGTGCTGATCCTGCCGGTACAGGCGAGTCGCGCCGCAGAGCCGCCCGCGGGCGAGAACCCCGCGAGCCGCGAGTTCTTCGAAACGCGCGTGCGGCCGGTGCTGGTGGCACGATGCTATGAATGCCACGGACCCGATTCCGACGCCGAGGGCAACCTGCGCGTCGACTCCCTGGCGGCGCTGGTGCAAGGGGGCGACCTGGGTCCGGCCATCACACCGGGCG